>JBFZCW010000360.1:0-3263 GCA_041307765.1 Chromatiaceae bacterium | reverse complement strand
GGTTAGCGGGGACGCTGACAAAAGAGGGATTAGCGCGCTGCGAGAATGTTCGCGCACGCTACGATGTTACGACTGACTGTAGTAAAGATCACATGACATCAGGAACTATCGTACTGATTATTCTGGTCTACTGCTTATCGGTGCGGTTCCCAGTTGCCCTCACAGCAGGGGATGGGGTTACGGTCCGAGCGGCGGTATTGGGCTGATTTTGGTGATCGTGGCCATTCTGTTGCTGCTGGGCAAGATATTGCGCGTTCCCTAATCCTGTATTTGTCTCGCCCTCCTCCTAGCCCCGGTGCATCGCTGCCTGGTGCGTAGGCTGAAGGGACGCGTCGGCGTGTCGGCGGGGACCATTACCCTGCAGGTACCTGTCGTGCCTGCCTGCTCGCCGGCCCGCTGTTCTGGCGGCGCTCCTGGCGCTGTTGTCGGTGGGTGGCGACGCCCTTGTTTGGGTGCCGACGATCGTCTTCGCCTCCACTTTGCAGTTGGGCTCGACAATCTTCCAGTTGATCCGGGGCGCGGGCGTGTCGGCCTCCGGGAACCTGATCCGACCCCTGCTGAGTTGCCGCCAGGCGCCGGTATCGACGCTCGCGCTATCCGTCGGCGTGATCGGCGGCGTCTCGGCCTTCGGCATCATTGGCGTGATCATCGGGCCGGTGTTGCTGACCCTCATCGCGGCCCTACTGCGTTTGGTCGACGAGACCCTGGCGCGTCAACCCTGACATCCCTGGCTCATGCCAGACTACACTCTCAGACAGGCCGGACGGACCACGTTGGGACCGGCCGATCACCGTTAGTGTCCAGCATGAGCCCGTTTCATTCGAGTACTCAGGCCCCAGCGATCCTCTCGGAGATACTGTGTAATCCTTGAATTCAGCAGGCGTGTGCGCCTGCTGTATCGGTCCGCCAATGGAGGATACGCGCGTGCCCGAGACCTCCGATTCAAGACCCTGGCGCGAGGACTGGCGGCGTCTACGGCAGTTGTTACTCAACCCAACGGTTGACGACCAAGCCCTGGAGTCCGCCCTGCGCAGCGCCCGGGCGCGCCAGCCCGTGCCGGTGGTGTGGCTGCTGGGCAAGGCCCAGTCCGGCAAGACCTCCATCATTCGCGCCCTGACCGATAGCCCAAACGCTGAGATCGGCAACGGATTCCGGCCCTGCACCCGCACCGCCCGCCTCTACGACTTTCCGGCCGAGGCTCCGGTGGTGCGCTTTCTGGACACCCGCGGACTGGGGGAGGTCGCCTATGACCCTGCCGAGGACATTCGCTTCTGCGAGGCCCAGGCGCATCTGGTGCTGGGCGTCGTGAAGGCGACGGACCTGGGCCAGGATGCCGTCTTCGAGGTCCTGCGCGCCGTGCGCGGGCGCCACCCCCAGTGGTCCGTGCTGATCGCCCAGACGGGGCTCCACGAGGGCTATCCGCCAGGCTCGGGGCACATCCTTCCCTATCCCTTCGACCAGCAGCCCTGGCCCACGGCCGTCCCCAATGATTTGACCCGCGCCCTGCTTGCGCAGCGTGATCGCCTGGACCGGCTGCCCGGGGCCACGGTACCGTTGTGGGTGCCGATCGACCTGACCCTGCCGGAGGACGGGCTGGAGCCGGCCAACTATGGACTCGACGCCCTCTGGGCGGCCATCGGGGAAGTCTCGACCCTGGACCTTCAGGCCCGGTTGCGTGGCGACCCCGGGATGCGCGACACCCTTGCCCGCACCGCCCATCCCCACATCGTCGGCTATGCCCTGGCGGCGACCGGGGTCGGCGCCCTGCCGGTCGTCGACCTGGTGGCCGTGCCGGCGATCCAGGCCAAGCTCCTGCACAGCCTGGCCGGGCTCTATGGTCAGGGCTGGACCCGCCGCGAGGTCTCCGAGTTTCTCGGCCTCCTGGGCCTGGGCGTCGGCGCTGGCTATGCAGCGCGCCTGGTTGGCCGTGCGCTGGTCAAGCTTATCCCCTACCTGGGTCAAACACTCGGAGCCGTGTGGGGCGCCACGGCCAGCGGGGCGACCACCTATGCCCTGGGCAAGGCCGCCGGCTACTACTTTGGAACCCGCCGGGTCGGGGAGCGGATCGACGCGGCGGAGCTGCGGCGGGTTTACGCGACGGAACTGGCCTCCGGCACCCACTTGATCAAGACCGACTCCGGTTCGTCGTAGCGCATGATGGAGTGGGTTTCCTCTCGTATTCAGTAACCTGGATGGATTCGTCATGCTCAGCCGAAGCGACCGCCTGCGCCTGTTCGCCCTGCTACTGTGGGCCCTGCCGCTGGCCGCCCTCCTTCCCCTCGGCCTCTGGTGGCTGTGGCAGAACGGTGGCATGCCCTATTGGCTGGCGGCCACGCTGGCATTCAGCGCCGCGGGCTACGGTCTCCAGCTCTGGCTGCGCCGACGCGACCGTCGGTTGCTCGCCGATGCCCAGACCGCCCCCGACCCCCATTGGCCGCCCAAGTCGAACGCTGCCTGGGACGCCATCGAGGGTATGGCCGAGGGGATCAGGCCAGAGGACTGGCCCCTGTCCGACGGCCCCCGGCTTGTTGCCCTGGCGCGCGATGCCCTGGAGCGGGTGGCGCACCTCTATCACCCGGACAAGGAGCAGCCCCTGCTGGAGCTGACCCTGCCCCACGGACTCCTGATCGCCGAGCGGGCCTGCCGGGACCTGCGCACCGAGATCGTGAGCCAAATCCCCTTCAGCCACCGACTGACCCTGGGGGATCTCGTGCGCGCCTACCGCTGGAAGGCGACCGCAGAGCGCCTGCTCGACCTCTACCGCGCCGGCCGGCTGGTGGTCAATCCGGTCAACGCCGTGTTGAGCGAGGGCTGGGAGCGGCTGCGCGGTCGGGCCTTCGATTCCGCCTTGTCCGATCTGCACCGCTGGCTGCTCCAAGAGCTCGTCCGCAAGGTGGGCTATTACGCCATCGAGATCTACAGCGGACGCCTGACCCTCACCGAGGGGGAACCCGCCGCCGCGGTCACCCCAGGCTCCAGTCGCGACCTGGTGCAAGCCGAAGCCAATGCAGCCGCCCGCGCCGACGAGCCCCTGCGCATCCTGGTCCTTGGCCGGGCCAACGCCGGCAAGTCGAGCCTCATCAACGCCCTCTTCGGCCGACTGACCGCGCCGGCGGATGTCTTGCCGGACCCGGCCGCGACCGTCGCCCCTTATCGACTGGAACGGGAGGGACTCACCGCCGCCCTCGTCTTCGATACCCCTGGGGTCGATACGGACGGACTCCCTCCCAAGGCGCTGGACCGACTGGCGACCCTTGCCGACC
>JBFZCW010000359.1:0-7445 GCA_041307765.1 Chromatiaceae bacterium | reverse complement strand
TCTTCCGATCTGAAACAGCCTTGAAAATGGAATGAGGCGATCGGTACCTGCGCAAGGCCCGGCCGGCGTCGACCGGGCCTTGCCGGGCTCCAGGGCCATCACTGAAAGTCCCGGGACTTGGTCACCAGCCCGCCCAGTAGCCCCGAGTAGTCCCGCAGGCGCCGCGCGACCAGGTGCGTCACGCCGCTCTCGCGCTGGATCTGCCCCTCCACCCCCAGCAGCCTGGCCCCCAGCAGGACGGCGCGCTGGCGCTCCGCCACTTGCCGCCAGACCACCAGATTCACGAAGCCTGTCTCGTCCTCCAGGGTGACGAAGGTGACCCCCGAGGCCGTCCCCGGGCGCTGGCGGTTGATCACCAGGCCGGCGGTGGCCACCCTGGCCCCGGCCGGGACCTCGCCGACCTCGCGGGCACAGAGCAGCCGCCGCCGGTCGAGGTGTCCGCGCAGCAGGGCCAGGGGGTGACGGCGCAGGCTCAAGCCCAGGCTGGCGTAGTCGCCGACGATGCCGTCCCCCTCGGTGGGGGGCGGGAGCAGGGGGAGGGCGTTCGGTTCGCTCGGGGCCGGTGCCAGGGGCAGTGAGTTGGTGATACCTGCCACCTTCCAGGCGGCCAGCCGCCGGTTCCCGGCCAGCCCAGCCATTGCGTCGGCGGCGGCCAGGGCCCGCAAGTCGCCTCGGTCGAGCTCGGCCCGATGGGCCAGTTCAGTCACCGAGCCCCAGGGGCCTTGTGCCCGCGCCGCCACCAGGCGCTCGGCACCCGCCTGCGACAGCCCCTTGGCCAGCCGTAGCCCCAGGCGCAGGGCGGGATCTGGTCTCCGGCCAGGGCCCGATCCCGACTCCAGGGTGCAGTCCCAGTCGCTGTGGCGCACGTCCACCCCCCGCACATCGACCCCCTGGCGCCGTGCCTCGCGCACCAGCTGCGCCGGGGCATAGAAGCCCATGGGCTGGCTGTTGATCAGGGCGGCGAAAAAGGCAGCGGGCTCGTGGTGCTTGAGCCAGGCGGAGACATAGACCAGCAGGGCGAAGCTCGCGGCGTGGGACTCGGGGAAGCCGTATTCGCCAAAGCCCAGGATCTGGGCGTAAATCTGCTCGGCGAAGGCCCGCCCGTAGCCGCGGCTCAGCATGCCCTCGATGAGGCGATCGCGGAAGTGCTCCAGGCCCCCGCGGCGGCGCCAGGCAGCCATGGAGCGGCGGACCTGATCGGCCTCGCCGGGGGAGAAGCCCGCCGCCACCGTGGCGACCTTGATGACCTGCTCCTGGAAGATGGGCACCCCCAGGGTCCGCCCCAGGGCCTCGCGCACTGCCTCCGACGGATAGGTCACCGGCTCCAGACCCTGGCGGCGGCGCAGATAGGGGTGGACCATGTCGCCCTGGATGGGCCCCGGCCGGACGATGGCGACCTCGATCACCAGGTCGTAGAAGCAGGCGGGCCGCAAGCGCGGGAGCATGGCCATCTGGGCCCGGGACTCGATCTGGAAGACCCCGGTGGTTTCCCCGCGCTGGATCATGCGATAGACCGCCGGGTCCTCCGCTGGGATGTCCGACATGGTCAGCCGCGTCCCGCGGTAGGCGTTGCAGAAGTCTAGGGCGCGGCGGATGGCCGAGAGCATCCCCAGCGCCAGGCAGTCCACCTTGAGCAGCCCCAGGGCGTCGAGGTCGTCCTTGTCCCACTGGATCACCGAGCGCCCGGGCATGGCCGCGTTCTCGATGGGGACCAGGCGTGACAGCTCACCGCGCGCAATGACGAAACCACCCACGTGCTGGGACAGGTGGCGGGGGAAGCCCAGAGCCTGTTGCACCAGGGTCAGGGTGCGTTGCACCAATAGGCTTGCGGGGTCGAGCCCGGCCTCGCGCAGGCGCTCCGGGGCGATCTCCCGGCCGTCCCACCAATGGATGCTGCGGGCCAGGCGGTCGACCTGGTCCAGCGCCATCCCGAGGGCCTTGCCGATATTGCGCACGGCGCTGCGCGGGCGGTAGCAGATGACGGTGGCGGCCAGGGCCGCCCGCTCCCGGCCGTATTTCGCGTAGATGTACTGGATCACCTCCTCGCGGCGCTGGTGCTCGAAGTCCACGTCGATGTCCGGCGGCTCGCCGCGCTCCCGGGAGATGAATCGCTCGAAGAGCATCTGCATGCGTGCCGGGTCGACCTCGGTGATCCCCAGGCAGTAGCAGACCGCCGAGTTGGCCGCGGAGCCCCGCCCCTGACACAGGATGCCGCGGGAGCGGGCGAAGGCAACGATATCGTGGACGGTCAGGAAGTAGGGCTCGTAGCCCAGCTCGGCGATGAGGGCCAGCTCGTGCTCGATCAGGTCCATAACCCGTTCCGGTACCCCCTCGGGCCAGCGCCGGGCGGCCCCCTCCAGGGTCAGGCGGCGGAGATACGGGGCGGGCATCTCACCGGCCGGGACCAACTCGTCCGGGTACTCGTAGCGCAGCTCGTCCAGCGAGAAACGGCAGGCGTCGGCTACGTTCAGGGTCTCCGCCAGCAGGTCCGGCGGGTAGAAGCGGGCCAGATCGGCGCGGCTGTGCAGGTAGGCCTCGCGGTTCTGGGCCAGGGCCTCACCGGCAGCCTCCAGGGTGGTACCCAGGCGCACGGCGGTGAGGGTGTCGAGCAGGGGCTGGCGCTCGGGGACGTGCATGCGCACCCCGCCCGCCGCCACCAGGGGCAGGCCACAACCCTCGGCGAGCCGGCGCAGGCGGGCCAGGCGGACCTGGTCACCGCCGCAGCGATGCAGGGTCACGCCGACCCAGATTCGGCCGGGGAGGCGCTCGACCAGGCTGCGGCCCAGGTCCGGCGTCGCCGCCTCGTCCGCCAGCCAGAGGACCAGGCATCCATCGAGCCCAGCATCGAGGTCTGAAGCCTCCAGCCGGTAGCCCCCCTTGAGGGAACGGCGGCGGGCCAGGGTGATGAGTTGGGACAGATTGCCGTAGCCGCTGCGATCCGTCGCCAGCAGGACCAGGCACGGGCCCTCGGCAAGCCGCAGTTCGCTGCCGACGATCAGGTGCAGGCCGCAGTCCCTGGCCGCAACATGGGCCCGCACGACACCGGCCAGGGAACACTCGTCGGTCAGGGCCAAGGCGTGATAACCAAGCTCCGCGGCGCGCACGACCAGCTCCTGCGGGTGTGACCCGGCAGTCAGGAACGAGAAGCTGGAGCGGCAGTGCAGCGCCGCGTAGCGCGGGGGAGAGGCCAAGAGGGTGGCACCGGATACTGTATTTATCATCAGTATACCCGGCGCGCCTGAGATGTGCCGGAACCCTGGTAGCCGGTCTTGGCCCCCGGTGGTCCGCACCAACCCATCCAGGGCCACCTCCTTTGCTTCTGTTGCTGCGGATCTTGCTATAGTTCTGCGCTACGCAAATGCCCATCCTGTCCCTCAACATCACGGGAATGTCCGCCATGAAATTCAACGGACGACCGCACACCGACCACGGTCTCGACCAGCACGGTCTCTACAACCTGAATGCCGCGTACTGGAACCTCCCCACCCCGGAGCTCTACGAGCAGGCCATCTTGCGGCACGAGGGGTCCTTAGCCCACATGGGGCCCTTGGTGGTCCGCACCGGACACCACACCGGCGGATCGGCCGAGGACAGGTTCGTGGTGGAAGAGGCGTCGAGCAGCGATGACATCTGGTGGGGCAGGGCCAACAAGCCGATTCCAGCGGAGCGCTTCGACCTGCTCCACCAACGCCTCGCCTCCTACCTGCAGATGAAGGAGGTCTATGTTCAGGACTGCTTTTTGGGCGCAGACCCCGGCTTTCGCCTGCCGGTGCGGGTGATCACCGAATACGCCTGGCACAGCCTGTTTGCACACAACCTCTTCATTCAGCCGGATGCCGCGGCGGTTGAGGACCACGACCCGGAATTCACCATCATCGACGTGCCGCGATTCCATGCGGTCCCGTCCCTGGACCGAACGCGCAGCGAGACCTTCGTTCTGATCAACTTCGCCAAACGCCTGGCCCTCATCGGCGGCACCAGCTACGCGGGGGAGATCAAGAAGGCCTTGTTTGCAGTGGTGAATTACCTCATGCCCGCGCGCGGCGTGCTCCCAATGCATTGCGCTGCCAACCAGGGCTGCGACGGGGGCGTCGCCCTGTTCTTCGGCGTTGGAGGGGTCGGCAAGACCACGCTCTCGGCGGATCGGACTCGCCGTCTGATTGGGGACGACGCGCACGGCTGGAGCCCTGGCGGGGTCTTCAATTTCGAGGGCGGCTGCTATGCCAAGATGATCCGTCTCTCCCCAGAGGAGGAGCCTGACATCTTCGCCACGACCCAGCGTTTTGGGACGGTTCTGGAGAACGTCACCGTCCAGGCGCAGACCCGTCGCCTCGATCTCGACGACGATTCGCTGACGGAGAACACCCGCGGCGCCTACCACATCAGCGCCATACCCAACGCCGTTCCGAGCGGGGTTGCGGGCCACCCGGAGTCCTTGATCTTCCTGACCTGCGATGCCTTCGGGGTGTTGCCGCCCGTCGCCCGCCTGAGCACGGCGCAGGCCCTCTACCATTTTCTCTGCGGGTACACGGCCCGGCTCCCCGGGCGCGGGTCCGGGCGCACGGAGCCCACACCGGTTTTCAGCCCCTGCTACGGAGCCCCATTTGTTCCGCTACATCCTGAACGCTACGCCGATCTGCTCCGCCACCGACTCGAAGGGCACCGACCGCGGGTCTGGCTCGTCAACACCGGCTGGTCCGGCGGACCCTGGGGCGAGGGGCGCCGCATCGACCTCGCCCACACGCGGGCACTGGTCAGCGCCATCCTCGCCGGTGACCTGGATCAGGTGGAAACCCGCACGGACCCCGTTTTCGGGTTCGCGGTCCCGCTGGCCTGCCCGGGCGTCCCTGCGGCCCTGCTCGATCCTCGCAGTACCTGGCGCGACCCAGCCGCCTACGACACCCAGGCGCGCTGGCTCGCCGGGCTGTACCGGGACAACTTCGATGCCTTCGCGGGCACCCTGGGCGCGCAGATCCGCGCCGCCGGTCCCCGGGAGGGCTAGGCAGCAACGATGACCGGCCACGACGAGATCACCCTCACCCAGCCGGACGACTGGCACCTGCACCTGCGCGACGCCGGCTCCCTGGCGAGCGTCGTGGCCCACACGGCGGAGCGCTTCGCCCGGGCCATCATCATGCCGAACCTCAAGCCCCCGGTGACTACCACCGCGCACGCCCTCGCCTACCGCGGGCGTATCCTGGCGGCGGTAGGGGCGGGGTCGGCATTCGAGCCGCTCATGACCCTGTACCTGACCGACCGACTGCCGCCGGACGAGATCGACCGTGCCCGGGACAGTGGCCTAGTCCACGCGGTCAAACTCTACCCGGCGGGGGCCACGACCAACTCTGAGGACGGGGTGACCGAGCTGGCCGCCGTCTACCCGGTGTTGGAGCGGATGCAGCGCCTGGATCTGCCCCTCCTGGTGCATGGTGAGTCCACCGACCCTGCGGTGGACGTCTTTGACCGGGAGCAGCGCTTCATCGACGAGCGCCTCACCCGGATCCTGAGGGACTTCCCCGGGCTGCGCGTTGTCTTCGAGCACATCACCACCCGCGATGCGGTGGACTTCGTGCTGTCCGGTCCGCCGACCCTGGCCGCCACCATCACCGCCCATCACCTGCTCTACAACCGCGGGGCCATGTTCGCCGGCGGCCTACGCCCGCACCTCTACTGCCTCCCTGTCCTCAAGCGCGAGATCCACCGTCAGGCACTGGTACAGGCGGCCACCAGCGGCAACCCGCGCTTCTTTCTCGGCACCGACAGTGCCCCCCATGCCCAGGGTGCCAAGGAGGCGGCCTGCGGCTGCGCCGGAATCTATACCGCCCATGCGGGCATCGAGCTCTATGCGGAGGCCTTCGAGCAGGCAGGAGCCCTGGATCGCCTGGATGGGTTTGCCAGCCGCTTCGGGGCCGACTTCTATCGGCTGCCGCGCAACGAGCACAGGATCCGACTGCGGCGCACGCCCTGGCGGGTGCCGGAGGCCTATCCGTTCGGGGCCGATCGTCTGGTGCCCTTACGGGCCGGGGAGGAGATCGCCTGGCAGCTGGCGGCTTGATAACCGCCATGCCGTCTTCGGCGCGTGTCGCGATGCCTCCGGCTACTGGGGGGGTTGGACGGGGTCGGAGCCGTAGCCGGGCCCGTACCAGGCCTCATCGGCCTCGGTCTCGGGCGGTGGGTTGCCGTCGTAGACCTTGTGGCGACGACGCTGCAGGTAGGCGTCGCGCAGGAAGGTATAGGGGTCCACCGCCGCCTCCTCGAGAATGTCGCTCGACTTCAGGAGATCGGCGCGCCTGTCTACCACACGTAGGCCGATGGCCCCCCAGTAGATCTCATTCTTGCTCACGCTGAAAAATGGATCGACGTAGATGTCGCCGGCCCACCCGACGGTATCGCGGATGGTGCTCGGTCCCAGGATGGGGATGACGAAGTAAGGCCCGGGCCCTAAGCCCCAGTAACCCAGGGTCTGGCCGAAGTCCTCCTTGTAGCTCGGCAGTCCCAGATTGGTGGCAACGTCCAAGACGCCGAGCAGACCGGCCGTGGAGTTCACCGCGACCCGCCCGACGTCGGTACCGAAGCGCGACAGCTTGAACTGCAGCAGGTTGTTGACCGCCGAGGTGATGTCGTCGACGTTGTTGAAGAAGTTGGTGACCCCGCGGTCCACCGGCTCCGGCGCCACGTATTTGTAGCCCTTGGCGATGGGCTTCATGAAGGCGTTGTCGAAGTCAGTGTTGAACCTGAACATGGCCCTGTTGTAGGCCTCCAGGGGGTCCTTTGGGTCCCGGTAGTTATCAGGCGTCGAGGCGCACCCTGCGGCGGCGGCGGCCCCAGCCAGGATCAAGACTCTCCCAAATACACCCGCTCGCATCTCGGCTCCCGCCTTTGCTCGTTGATGCCCACCGGACCCAACCGGGCCGGCATGGTACCACAGGGCGTCGGGCTGCAACCCCATGTTCCGACCGAGGTTCGGACGCCGCGTTCAGTAGACGAGGCGCACCCGATAGCCCTGCTCCAACAGCTGCTGCAACAGGCCCTTGGGGCCCGGTAGATGCAGGGCCCCGACGGCGATGAAGCGCCCGCCTTCGGCCAACAGGGGGCGCATCCGCTCGGCCATGCGCCGATTGCGCTCGTCGATAGCGGTCCGGCGGAAGCGCTCCGCCAACTCCGGCGAGCCCCAGCGCGCATACATGTCGCTCAACTGCATCAGGGCGCTCAAGTCGCGGCGGACATAGGCCGCCACCAGGCGTTGGAAGACCTCTCCCAACTCGGGATAAGTCGCGAGGGTCTCCCGCAGCAGGGCGACCTGGTCGGCTTCCGAGAGGCCATCGAGGAGTGCGATCTGCTCCTCGATGGTCTCGATTCCCACCGTCGGTTTGCCTTGGGCCTGTGCAGCGCGATACAGGCGGATGTCCAGAAACTCCCCGGTGGCCGATGGGGGGGTGCTAAGC
>JBFZCW010000358.1:0-16940 GCA_041307765.1 Chromatiaceae bacterium | reverse complement strand
AGCTCCAGGGCCGCCGGTATTCCCGCTGGGTCGGTGCCGCCGGCCTGAGCCATATCCGGGCGCCCGCCACCCTTGCCGCCGACCTTCGCCGCCACGGCCCCGATGAGCTCCCCGGCCTTGACCCGGTCCGTCAGATCCTTGGTGACGCCGGCCGCCAGGCTGACCTTGCCATCGGACTGGGTGGCCAGCACCACCACGGCCGAACCGAGCTTGTTCTTGAGTTGATCGAGGGTCTCGCGAAGCCCCTTCGGGTCGGCCCCATCCAGGCGCGCGGCGAGCACCCTGACCCCGCCGATGTCCACGGCTTGGGTTGCCAGATCTGCACCGGCGGCGGTCGCCAGCCTGGCCTTGAGGCCGTCGAGCTCCTTCTCCAGGCGTCTGGCGCGCTCGAAGAGGGCGACCACCTTGTCATCGAGGTCCTCGCGTCCCCCCTTGAGGACCTCTGCCACCCGCAGCAGTCGGGCCTCGTCGGCCTCGACCCAGGTCAGGGCGCCCTCGCCGGTGACCGCCTCGATGCGCCGTACCCCGGAGGCGATGCCGCCCTCTGCGATAATCTTGAACAGCCCGATGTCGCCTACCGCCTTGACGTGGGTCCCGCCGCAGAGTTCGGTGGAGAAGTCGCCCATGCGCAGCACCCGCACCTGGTCGGCATACTTCTCGCCGAACAGGGCCATGGCCCCAGTCGATTTGGCGTCGTCCAGAGACATGATGCGGGTCTCGACCATATGGTTCTCGCGGATCTCCCGGTTCACCAGCCGCTCCAGCGCCAGGATCTGTTCGCGCGTCAGGCCCTCGTAGTGGGAAAAGTCGAAGCGCAGCCGCTCCGGCCCTACCTGAGACCCCTTCTGCTGGACGTGATCGCCCAGAATGGTGCGCAGCGCGGCGTGCAGCAAATGGGTGGCGGAATGGTTGAGCGCCGTCGCCTGCCGGCGTGCCACGTCGACCCGGGCCTCGACCGAATCGCCGATGCTGATCTCGCCGTGGGCGACCCGGCCCACGTGGCAGATCACGCCCTCGCCGCGTTTCTGGGTATCCAGGACATCGAATGCCATCTGTGCGCCCAGCAGCCGGCCGCGGTCGCCGACCTGGCCCCCGGACTCGGCGTAGAAGGGAGTGACGTCCAGGACCACCAGCCCCTCCTCCCCCGCGGTCAGCAGGTCGCGCGGCGCGCCGTCGCCATAGAGGCCCACCACCATCGCCCGGTCGCTGAGGTGCTCGTAACCGGTGAACTCCGTCTCACCCTCGATATCGAGCTCGCCGCCCTGGCCGGTCCCGAACTGACTGGCCGCCCGCGCGCGCTGCCTCTGGGCCTCCATCTCGCGCTCGAAGCCGCCCATGTCCAGGTGCAGCCCGCGCTCGCGGGCGATGTCGGCGGTGAGATCGACGGGAAAGCCATAGGTGTCGTAGAGCTTGAAGACCGCCTCGCCCGGGATCAGGTCTCCCCCCAAATCCCTTATGGCCGCTTCGAGGATGCGCAGCCCCTGGTCGAGGGTCTCGGCAAAGCGTTCCTCCTCCAGTCGCAGCACCCGCTCGCAGTTGTCCCGGGCGGCGATGAGCTCCGGATAGGCCCCGCCCATCTCTGACACCAGGGGTCCGACGATCCGGTGGAAGAACGGCTGGCTCTGCCCCAACCGATGGCCATGGCGGATGGCGCGGCGGACGATGCGCCGTAGGACGTAGCCCCGTCCTTCGTTGCTTGGGGTGACGCCGTCGGCGATGAGGAAGGCGGCCGAGCGGATGTGGTCGGCGATCACCCGCAGGGATTGGTCCCGCAGGTTGGTGCATCCGGTCGCCTCGGAGGCGGCGCCGATCAGGCTGCGGAACAGGTCGATGTCGTAGTTGCTGTGTACCCCCTGCATCACCGCTGCCAGGCGCTCCAGGCCCATGCCGGTATCCACCGACGGGTGGGGCAAGGGGGTCAGGGTTCCCGCCGCGTCCCGGTTGTACTGCATGAAGACCAGGTTCCAGATCTCGACATAGCGGTCGCCGTCCGCGTCCGGCGACCCGGGCGGGCCGCCGGGGATCTCGGGGCCGTGGTCGTAAAAGATCTCCGAGCAGGGTCCACAGGGTCCGGTGTCGCCCATGGACCAGAAGTTGTCCTTGGCCCCGCAGCGGGAGAACCGAGCCGGGTCGACGCGGATCTCATCCAGCCAGATGGCGGCGGCCTCGTCGTCCTCCGTAAAGACCGTCACCCACAGGCGTTCGGCGGGGATGTGCAGCTCTCGGGTCAGATAATCCCAGGCGTATTGGATGGCTTCGCGCTTGAAGTAATCGCCGAAGCTGAAGTTCCCCAGCATTTCGAAAAAGGTGTGGTGGCGGGCGGTGTAGCCGACATTCTCGAGATCGTTGTGCTTGCCGCCGGCGCGTACGCAGCGCTGGGCGCTGACTGCACGGGCATAGGGGCGGTGGTCGCGGCCGAGGAAGACGTCCTTGAACTGGACCATGCCCGCATTGGTAAACAGGAGGGTCGGGTCGTTGGCCGGCACCAGCGGGCTGCTCGGGACCAGTTGGTGTCCGCGCGTGGCGAAGTAGTCGAGAAAACTGGTGCGAAGCTGTTCGCTGCTCTTCATGACGGCTGACTCGCGTGGCCTATGGGGCATGGGGCGGGACTTAAGGACGGTTCCAGTTCAATCCTGCCGGCCGCCGTGGAGGAAGCGGGCGATCAGGTCTGCCGGGAAACCACGGTACTCCAGGAAACGCCCGCGGCGGGCGCGCTCCCTCGCATCCGCCGCGGCGGCGTGGCCGAAGCGTTTGTCGTGGGCTGCGGCGAGCAGCCCCAAGAGGTCCGCCGGAGCGAATCGAAGGTGGGGGGCGATCTGCTCATCGGAAAGGCCCTTGCCCCGCAATTCCTGGCGGATGCGCAGCGGGCCGAAGCCCTTGCGCAGGCGCTCGGCCACGTAGGCCTCGGCGAGGCGGTCTTCGTCGATCAGGCCGGCGTCGGCCAAGGCGTCGAGGGCCGTGCCGATCTCACCTTCGGCAAAGCCCCGCGCCGCAAGCTTCCGCGCCAGTTCGCCCCGGCTGTGCTCGCGGGTCGCAAGCAGGCCGAGCGCGGCGCGCTGCATCTCGGGGTCCAGGACCAGGCTCCGGGATCAGATGTCCGCTGCCTCCGGCAGATCCGCTTCCACGGCGTCGCTGCGGGCGGCGGCTTGAGGGACCACCTGGGCGCGGATCTTCTGCTCGATCTCCGCGGCCATGGCCGGGTTCTCCTTGAGGTAGACGCGGACATTGTCCTTGCCCTGACCGATCCGCGTGCCGGCATAGCTGTACCAGGCCCCGGACTTCTCGATGATGCCATTGGCCACGCCGAGCCCGATGATCTCACCTTCGCGCGAGATCCCTTCGTTGTAAAGGATGTCGAACACCGCCTCGCGGAACGGAGGCGCCACCTTGTTCTTGACCACCTTGACCTTGGTCTCGCTGCCGATGACCTCGTCGCCCTTCTTGATCGATCCGATACGGCGGATGTCCAGGCGAACGGAGGCGTAGAACTTCAGGGCATTGCCGCCGGTGGTCGTCTCCGGGGAGCCGTACATCACGCCGATCTTCATGCGGATCTGGTTGATGAAGATCACCACCGCATTGGACCGCTTGATGTTGGCGGTGAGCTTGCGCAGGGCCTGGGACATGAGCCGTGCCTGGAGCCCCACGTGGGAATCGCCCATCTCCCCCTCGATCTCGGCCTTGGGGGTCAAGGCCGCGACCGAGTCCACCACCACCACGTCCACGGCCCCGGAGCGCACCAGCATGTCGGTGATCTCCAAGGCCTGCTCACCCGTGTCCGGCTGGGACACCAGGAGGTCGTTCATGTTGACGCCGAGCTTCTCTGCGTAGCCTGGGTCCAGGGCATGCTCGGCGTCGACGAAGGCGGCGGTGCCCCCCAGCTTTTGGGCCTCGGCGACGATGTGCAGGGTCAGGGTGGTCTTGCCCGATGACTCCGGGCCGTAGATCTCGACGACCCGGCCGCGCGGAACTCCCCCGATCCCTAATGCGACATCGAGCCCCAGCGACCCGGTAGAGATCACGTCGACGTTGCGCGCCGTCCCGACGTCCCCCATGCGCATGACCGAACCCTTGCCAAACTGCTTTTCGATCTGACTCAGGGCGGCAGCGAGCGCCTTCTTGCGATTTTCGTCCATTGGGTCTCCGGAACTCGGGGGATGGCCGCCCAGGTCGTCACCGTGACCGGCACGGTCTCAAAGCCCGGCATTATCACACAACGGGCCTCCCGGTGAAGCGCCCCGGAATGCCCAGCGGCGGACGACGCGGTAGCGGGGGGGCGGCCCCTCGCTGCTGGCGGCGAGGACGAAGCCCGTGATCGGCCAGGTCAGACGCCAGGGCGCTTCCGCGGCGGGTGCTGGAGCTTGAAAGCCCGCCGCCTTGCGTGCCAGGGTGATATGGACTGCATAGGGTCTGCGTTCTCCGCGGAATCCGCAGGGACGCAGGGCATCGGTGAGGTCCCGGACCAGGGCCAGCAGCGGCGGCGGGGGCGCCAGCGTCCCGCACCACAGAATCCGCGGGCGTGGCCAGTAGCCGACCTGGGTGAGGTTGAGGTCGAACGGGACGGCGAGGATGCCGTCGCCCGCCGCCTCGCAGCAGGCGCGGCGCTCGGGTGGAATCGCACCGAGAAAGGCCAGGGTCAGGTGCAGGTCCGCGGGGTCGGTCGCCCGCCCCCCATGCCGCGAGAGTCCGCTTTGCAGCCGGACCAGGGCGGCGCGCTCGGCCTCCCCCGGCCAGAGTGCGAAGAAGAGCCGCTCAGCCACCCGGCTGCGCCGGTTCCGGCAACAGCTCCAGCAACCGTTCGAGGGCGACGCGCACCGACTGATGGCGCACCTCTTCCCGGTCTCCGGCAAACTGGAGCAATTGGCTCCAAACCTGCGCCGGGGGTTCGCCGCCATGCGTCGTGTCGGCCAGGGCGCCGGCCAGTGCCCACGCAAACCAAACGGTGCCCACGGGCTTGTCCTCGCTGCCGCCGGCAGGCCCGGCGATGCCGCTGATCGCCAGGGCGACCTGGGCACGGCTCCGGCCAAGGGCGCCGAGGGCCATTTCGCGCACCACCGGCTCACTGACGGCGCCGTGGGCGCCCAGGGTGACAGGGGACACGCCGAGCATGTCCTGCTTGGCCAGATCCCCATAGGTCACGAAGCCGCGGTCGAACCACCCGCTGCTGCCGGCGATGTCCGTGACGACCTTCGCCACCCAGCCCCCGGTGCAGGACTCGGCCGTTGCCAGGGTCAGACCCTGCAAGGCCAGCCGCCGGCCCAGGTCGGACGCCAATCGATCGAGACGCTCACTCATGGCCAGAGTGTCGCCTATGCCGGTGACGCGAACAAGCCCCACTGGGGAGGTTTATCTCAAGGTCAACAACAGGTCCTTCACGTCCACTACGTCCCCCTCCGCCACGTCGATGTGGTGCACCAACCCGGCCAGGGGCGCGGTGACGGAGGTGTACATCTTCATGGCCTCCAGGGTGAACAGGGGGTCGCCCTTCTTCACCAGGTGGCCGACGGTGATCGCGACCTGGGAGATCTTGCCCGGGATGGGGGCGCCGACCTCGCGCGGGTCGTCCGGGTTGGCCTTGGGGCGGCTCTTGTCCTCCACCACCACGCTTCGGTCGAGGATGGCAATGGTGCGCGGGACCCCGTTCAGCTCGAAGGTCACGGCCCGCTTGCCCTGACGGTCCGGCTCGCCGACGTGCACCAGCTTGATGAACAGGGTCTTGCCGGGCTCGATCTCGACGGCGATCTCCTCCTCGCACTGGAGCCCGTAGAAGAAGGCGGGGCTCGGCAGGACCGAGAGGTCGTCGTAGGTCGACCTGGCCTTTTCGAATTCCAGGAAGACCTGGGGGTACATCAGGTAGGAGAGCAGGTCGTCGTCGCTCGGGCTCCGCCCGATCTTGGCGGCGAGCTTGTCGCGCAGGGCCTCGAAGTCCACGCCGTCGGCGTGCAGCCCGGGTCGGTCGCTGATGGCCGGGCGCCCGTTCAGGACGATGCGCTGGAGCTCCCGGGGCCAGCCTCCCTTGGGCTGACCCAGGCCCCCGGCGAGCATGTCCACCACGGACTCCGGGAAGGGCAGGGACCCCGGTGCCAGGTTCAGCACGTCCTGGGCGCGGATGCCGCGGGTGACCAGGAAGATGGCCATGTCCCCGACCACCTTGGAGCTGGGCGTCACCTTGACGATGTCGCCGAAGAGTTGGTTCACCCCGGCATAGGTCTGCGCTACCTCGGGCCAGCGTTCCCCGAGCCCCATGGCGGCTGCCTGTTCCTTGAGGTTGGTGAACTGCCCGCCCGGGAGCTCGTGCAGGTAGACCTCCGCCGTGCCGTGCGGGGCGCTGGTGTCGAAGGGTTTGTAGTAGGTGCGTACCCGCTCCCAGTAGTGGGAGAGGGCGTCCAGGGGTGCCCGGTCGACCCCGGTGTCGCGGGCCGTGAACTCCAGGGCGGCGATCATGGAGTTGAGGTTGGGCTGGGAGGTGGAGCCGGACATCCCGGAGATGGCCCCGTCGGCCACGTCCACCCCGGCGTCGGCGGCCCTCAGAACAGAGGCCGCGTTGAGCCCCGAGGTATCGTGGGTGTGGAAGTGGATGGGGATGCCGATCTCGGCCTTCAGGGCCCGGAACAGGACATCCGCGGCGTAGGGGCGCAGCAGCCCCGCCATGTCCTTGATGGCCAGGAAGTGGGCTCCGGCCCGCTCAAGCTCCTTGGCCATTTCGAGATAGTAGGCGAGGTCGTACTTGTGGCGCCTGGGGTCCAGGATGTTGCCCGTGTAGCAGATCGCCGCCTCGCAGACCGCGCGCCCGTCCTTCAGAACGGCTTCCATGGCCGGGATCAGGTTGGGGACATAATTGAGACTGTCGAAGATGCGGAAGATGTCCATCCCGGACTCCACCGCATGCTCGACAAAGCGCTTGACCACGTTGTCCGGGTAGTTGGAGTAGCCGACCGCATTGGCCCCGCGCAGCAGCATCTGGAAGCAGATATTGGGGATGCGGCTGCGCAGTTGGGCGAGCCGCGCCCAAGGGTCCTCGTTGAGGAAGCGCATGGCGGTGTCGAAGGTCGCGCCGCCCCACATCTCCAGCGAGAACAGCCCTGGGGCCAGGTGGGCGACGGCGCCGGCGGCGCGCAGCATGTCGTGGGTCCGCAGCCGCGTGGCGAGCAGCGACTGGTGCGCGTCGCGCAAGGTGGTGTCGGTAACGAGCAGGCGCTCCTGGGCCAGGGCCCAGTCGGCCAGCCCCTTGGGCCCGCGCTCCAGCAGGATCTGGCGGGTTCCCGCCGGGATTGGCTGGGTGTGGTCGTAGTGCGGGGCCCTGGCCTCGGGCAGGGAGCAGGGCGGGCGGTACCCCTTGGCATGGGCGTTGCCGTTGACCGTGGTCTCGCCCAGATAGGTCAGGAGCTTGGTGGCCCGGTCGCGGCGGGGCTTGAGCTCGAATAACGCCGGGGTGGTGTCGATGAGCCGCGTGGTCGCTTTTCCGGCGCGGAAGGACGGGTCCCGGATCACGTTCTCCAGGAAGGGGATGTTGGTCTTGACCCCCCGGATGCGGAACTCATGCAGGGCGCGCTCCATGCGCTCCAGGGCATTCTCCCAGTCGAGCGAACGGACCGTCAGCTTGACCAGGAGGGAGTCGTAGTAGGGGGAAACCAGCGCCCCCGTGGTGGCGATGGCCGCGTCCAGACGAATGCCGCACCCGGCCGGAGAGCGGTAGGTCAGGATGCGCCCGATGTCGGGGGCGAAGTGGTTTTCCGGGTCCTCGGTGGTGATGCGGCACTGCACCGCGTAACCGATGCGCGGGATCTCCCCCTGGGGCGGGATGCGCACCTCGGGTCCGTGCAACTCCTTGCCCGCGGCCACCAGGATCTGGGAGCGCACCAGGTCGACGTTGGTGATCTCCTCCGTGACCGTGTGCTCCACCTGGATCCGGGGGTTCATCTCGATGAAGAACCAGTCGCCGCTGTCGGCATCGACCAGAAATTCCACGGTCCCGGCATTGTCGTAGCCGATCTCCTTGGCCAGGCGTACGGCGGCATCGCACAGAGCGGCGCGGGTTGGCTCCGGCAGGTCCAAGGACGGGGCGACCTCGATGACCTTCTGGTGGCGGCGCTGCACCGAGCAGTCGCGCTCGTGCAGGTGGACCACGTTGCCGTGGCGGTCGCCAAGGATCTGGACCTCGATGTGCTTGGCGTGCTCGATGAAGCGCTCCAGGAACACGGCCCCATTGCCGAAGGCGTTACGCGCCTCTGTGCTGGCCTCGTCCAGGAGCTTGGGCAGGGTCTCGGCGTCGCGCACCACCCGCATGCCGCGCCCGCCGCCGCCGTGGGCCGCCTTGATGATGAGCGGGAAGCCGATCTGCGGGGCAAAGGTCAGGGCCGCCTCGCGATCTTCCACCGGCTCCTGGGTCCCGGGCAGGGTCGGGACCCCAGCCTTGTGGGCCAGCTCCCGGGCCGCGGTCTTGTCCCCCATCATCGCCAGCAACTCAGGGCGTGGGCCAACGAAGGCGATGCCGTGGGCGGCGCAGGCACGGGCGATGTCGGCGTTCTCCGAGAGGAAGCCGTAGCCCGGGTGGACGGCATCCACCCCCTGCTCCACGGCGATGCCGACGATCCCGGGGATGTCCAGGTAGGCCCCCACGGGGCCCTTGGACTTGTCGAGTTGGTAGGCCTCGTCCGCCTTGAAGCGGTGCATCGAGAGGCGGTCCTCCTCGGCAAAGATCGCCACCGTTCGGATGCCAAGCTCTGTGGCGGCCCGGAAGACGCGGATGGCGATCTCGCTGCGGTTGGCGACAAGCAGCTTCTTGAATGGCTCGAGTGACATGCTCTTTACCTGCTCCCCCCGGTGGTTGCTGCGTCGCAGCATGGGCGAGGGAACTATATCAGCTCAGCGGCAACGGGGTCACGGGGCTCATCCCCCAGATGTCGCGGTTGTACTCCGCGATGGTGCGGTCCGATGAGAACCGCCCGCTGCGTGCGGTGTTGAGGATGGCCATGCGCGTCCATCGCTCCGGGTCGCGATAGGCCTCGGCCGCTTGCTCCTGTGCCGTGACATAGCTGCGGAAGTCCGCGGCCGTGAGCCAGGGGTCGTGGGGGCTTCGGATGGCGTGGACGATCGGGTCGAACAACCCGGGCTCGAACTGGTTGAAGTGGCCCGACTCGATCAGGCTCACCACCTCCAGGAGGCCCGCATCGGCGGCGATGATGGCATTGGGGTCGTAGTGGCCGCGGGTTGCCTCGACTTCGGCCGCCGTAAGCCCAAAGAGGAAGAAGTTCTCCTCGCCCGCCTGCTCGCGGATCTCGATATTGGCCCCGTCCAGGGTCCCGATGGTCACGGCCCCGTTCATCATGAACTTCATATTGCCGGTCCCCGACGCCTCCTTACCGGCGGTGGAGATCTGCTCGGAGAGGTCTGCCCCAGGGGCGATCACCTCCATGAGGGTGACCCGGTAATCGGGGATGAAGGCGACCCGCAGGAAACCCCCTGTCTCCTCGTCCTCGTTGACGCGCCGGGCGACATTGTTGACCAGCTTGATGATCAGTTTGGCCATGAAATAGCCCGGTGCCGCCTTGCCGCCGATCAGGACGCACCGCTGGGTCCAGTCCGACGTGTCGCCGCGCTTGATCCGGTTGTACAGATGGATGACGTGCAGGATATTGAGAAGCTGGCGCTTGTACTCGTGGATCCGCTTGACCTGGACGTCGAACATGGCCTCCACCGGGAAGTCGACGTGACAGTCCCGGACCACCACCGCCGCCAGGCGCCGCTTGTTGGCCTGCTTGATCTCGCGCCAACGGGCACGGAAGGCGGGGTCCTCGGCCAGGGGCGCGATCCGCTCCAGCTGGCTCAGATCGTGCACCCAGTTGGGCCCGATGCGCTCGTCGAGCAGGTTGCGCAGCCCCGGGTTGCATAGGGCGAGCCAGCGGCGGGGGGTTACCCCGTTGGTCTTGTTGTTGAACTTCTTGGGCCACAGCTCGAAGAAGTCGTGGACAAGCCCCTCCTTGAGGAGCTTGGAGTGCAGCTCAGCAACCCCGTTGACCGAGAAGCTGCCGACGATGGCCAGGAAGGCCATGCGGACCTGCGGTTCGTGGCCCTCTTCGATCAGGGACATGCGCCGCTGGCGGTCCATGTCCCCGGGCCAGCGGGAGGCAACCTCGCTCAGGAATCGGGCGTTGATCTCATAGATGACCTCCAGGATGCGCGGCAGGAGCTGGCGGAACAGCCGCACCGGCCACCGCTCCAACGCCTCCGGCAGCAGCGTGTGGTTGGTGTAGGCCATGGTGCGACGGGTGATGTCCCAGGCGTCCTTCCAGTCCAGGTGGTGCTCGTCCATCAACTGGCGCATCAGTTCCGCCACCGAGACGGCCGGGTGGGTGTCGTTGAGCTGGAAGCAGTTCTTCTCGGCAAACGCGGAGAAGTCGCGTCCGTGCAGGCGGATCCACTCCCGGATCACGTCTTTGATGCTGGCGCTGGCCAGGAAATACTGCTGGCGCAGACGCAGCTCCTTGCCGCACTCGCTGGCGTCATTGGGGTAGAGCACCATGGTGATGTGCTCGGCGGCATTCTTGGCCGCCACGGATTCCGGATAGCTCCCCGCGTTGAACTCACCCAGGTCGAACTCGTCGGTCGCCGCCGCCTTCCACAGGCGCAGGGTGTTGATGGTGTTGTTGCGGTAGCCGGGGATGGGTGTGTCGTAGGGGACCGCCAGCACGTCGTGGGTGTCTACCCAGCGGACCGTGGTCTTGCCGTGCTCGTTCCTGGAGAACTCGGTGCGCCCGCCGAAATGGATGCGCTGGGTGTACTCCGGGCGTTCGAGTTCCCAGGGGTTGCCGTCGCGCATCCAGTGATCGGGTTCCTCGATCTGGCGGCCGTTCTCCAGCACCTGACGGAACATGCCGTACTCGTAGCGCAGCCCGTAGCCCTTGACCGGCAGCTGAAGCGTGGCGCAGGAGTCCAGAAAGCAGGCGGCCAGACGGCCTAGGCCGCCGTTGCCCAGGCCTGCGTCGGGCTCGTTGGTCGAGAGCTCCTCAAGCTGTACCCCGAGGTCGAAGAGCCCTTTTTCGGTCTCGTTGCCGAGCCCCAGGTTGAGCATGGCGTTGCACAGGGCGCGCCCCATGAGGAACTCGAGGGACAGGTAGAAGGTGCGTTTGCAGTTCGCCGCATCGTGGGCGTGACGGGTCTTCTTCCATCGCTCCATGAGTCGGTCGCGCATGACCACCGCAAGCGCGCGGTAGAAGTAGTAGGTGCTGCGGGAGTCGCGGTCTCGTCCCAGGGTGTAGGCATAGTAGCGCTGGAAGTCACTGGCCAGCCCAGCGGCATCCATGGAGAGCGGTGGAAGGTCGAACAGCTTGGCGTTGGGCTGGCTCGTGGCCAGGTCCGTGAAGGGGGGAGACATAGCGGCACCAATATATTAGCGTTTAGTCGAGGACGAGGCTCCATTTCCATGGTAACAACAAGGCCGGGGGGTTACCAAGCTGGGGCAAGGAAATCTACAGCAAGAAAGATGCCTAAGAGGAAGGGCGGCAGCTCGACAGGCTGGCAAGCCGGCGCAGGGTCCGTGCCGACGAGGCCCGGGGTCCGGCGAAGCTTGGTGCGTGCAGGACCTCCCGGCGCTGGGATGGGCTGCGCACGCCGGCGTTCAGTAATACACCGCCGTGACGCGCCACTGAAACCCTTGCAGGGCCATGCGGAAGCGCACCGGGGTCTGGTCAGGCGTACCTAGGCGCACGGCGAATCCGGCGGGGGAGTCGAAGAAGGCATAGGAGACTTGGGGCAGGAAGCCTTGGCCGGGCGGGGAATTTGCGGTCAGGCGCTCGCGCACCCAATCCAAGGTTACCAGCTCGTCCAAGGCGCCGGTGCCGAGGCGCCGGATGCCGCGCTCCAACCACAGGATGAAGGGATCCGAGAGCTTGCCGATGGTGCTGGGCGAGTCCTTGTTCAGCTTCTTGCGGAGCTCGCCGCGCACCGCCGCGAGGTCGATACGTGCGGCCAAAACGTCTGGCCCGGCGTCGGCGTCGGCGACGGCGCGGCTGAGGCCCCACAGGGCCAGGTAAGGCCACGCCAGGTAGACCAGGCTGGCGAGGATCAACGCAAGACCCCAGCGTCCGAGTCGGGCATCCCTCGGGGGGCGGCGCAGGCGAAGCCCCGGCCCGCCTCGACCCCTGGCGATGGAGGGCGTCATGCACTGTCCTCCTGCATACGTTCGAGGGCCTCGCTGGTGTCGAGCCAGTCCCCCTCGGCCGACGCGAGCTCCTCGTCCACGCGACGCTTGTCCTCCAGCAGCCCGAGCAGCCGGGGCTTGGCGGATGCCTCGTACAGGTCCGCCGCAGCCAGGGACTGCTCCAGCTCGGTACGCCGCGAGGCGAGCGCGGCCAGGCGCTCGTCCAGGGCCTGAAGTCTGGAGCGCAGGGGTTGGGTGCGGCGCCGCCGCTCGGCCTCCAGGCGTCGCTGGTCCTTGCGCACCGGGGTCTCGCGGCTGGCCGCCGGGGCGGCTGCGGTCCCTTCGGCCGGGCCTGCGTCCCCCTCGGCCTGGCGCGCGGCGAGCCAGGCCGGATAGTCGTCGATGGACCCGTCGAAGGGGGTGACGCCGCCGGCATCCACCAGGAGCAGGGCATCGGTGGTCACGCGCAGCAGGTGGCGGTCGTGAGAGACGAGGACCAGGGCCCCCTCATAGCTCTGGAGGGCCTCGGCCAGCGCCTGGCGCATGTCGAGGTCTAGGTGATTGGTAGGCTCGTCCAGCAACAGGAGATTGGGGCGCTGCCGGATGAGCAGGGCCAGCGCCAATCGGGCCTTCTCCCCCCCCGAGAGCGGCGCGACCGGCGCCACGGCGCGATCGCCCGCGAAGGCAAAGCCGCCCAGGTAGTCGCGCAGTTCCTGCTCGCTGGCTGCCGGGTCGAGGCGTTGGAGGTGCCGCAGCGGGCTGTCGTCCGGGCGCAGCTGGTCCATCTGGTGCTGGGCGAAGTAGCCGGTACGCAGGTACTCGGCACCCTCGCGGCTCCCCCCCTGGAGCGGGAGAGTCCCGGCCAGGACCTTGATCAGGGTGGACTTGCCCGCCCCGTTGGGACCCAAGAGCCCGATGCGGTCCCCCGGGACCAGGGTGAGCCCAACCCCCGTGAACACGGCTCGATCGCCGTAACCCGCCGTCGCCTTGTCCAGGCGCAGAAGGGGGTGGGGCAGGCGCTCGGGGGGGCGAAATTCGAAGCGGAAGGGGGAGTCGACATGGGCCGGGGCGATCAGCTCCATGCGCTCCAGGGCCTTGATTCGGCTCTGGGCCTGGCGTGCCTTGGTGGCCTTGGCGCGGAAGCGCTCCACGAAGGAGTGCATGTGGGCGATCTCGCGCTGCTGGCTCGCGTAGGCGGCCTGCTGCTGGGCCAGTCGCTCGGCGCGTTGGCGCTCGAAGGCGCTGTAGTTACCCGCGTAGCTGTTGGTACGGGCCTGGTCGATGTGACAGATGTGCGTGGCCACCGCATCGAGGAAGTCCCGGTCGTGGGAGATGAGGATCAGCGTGCCTGGATAGGCCTTCAGCCAGGTCTCGAGCCAGATGACCGCGTCCAGGTCGAGGTGATTGGTCGGCTCGTCGAGCAGGAGCAGGTCGGAGCGGCACATCAAGGCACGCCCCAGGGCCAGACGCATACGCCAGCCCCCGGAGTAACTGTCGACGGCCCGGCGCTCCTCACCGGGGGCGAAGCCGAGCCCGTGGAGCAGGCGCCCCGCGCGGCTCTCGGCGGTATAGCCGCCGATGGCGTCGAGGCGGGCATGAAGGGCCGCCTGCCGCAGCCCGTCGTCGGCGATCTCCGCCGCGCGGATTCCGGCCTGCACCTCGCGCAGCTCCCGGTCCCCGTCCATCACGAACTCGATGGCCGGTTGGCTCCCGCTCGGTGTTTGCTGGGCGACGTGGGCGATCTCCCAGGCGGCAGGGAGGGACAGGTCCCCGGCATCGGCGTGGAGCTCGCCGCGGATCAGGGCAAACAGGCTCGACTTGCCGCAGCCGTTGGGGCCCACCAGACCGACCTTCTGGCCAGGGTGGATGGTGAGGTCCGCCCCTTCCAGGAGCAGGCGCGGGCCGCGGCGCAGGCTCAATTGGCGTAGCTGTAGCATGGGGTCACCTAGAGCGGACGGGCGCGGTCCGATCGAGCCGCCTGTAGCCCACCGCCTCGCCGAGGTGGGCGGCGGTGATGGCCTCCGACCCTGCCAGGTCGGCGATGGTCCGCGCCACCTTGAGGACCCGGTGATAGGCCCGCGCCGAGAGCCCCAGGCGCTGCATGGCCTGTTCCATCAGGCTGCGCCCGGCGGCATCCAGGGTGCAGTGGCGATTCACCTCCGCCGTGGTCAGGGCTCCGTTGGGCTTGCCGGTGCGTGCCACCGCCCGCTCCCGCGCCGCTGCGACCCGGCTACGGACCTCGGCGCTGCCCTCCCTCTCGGCGGTCTCTGCGGCCCCGAGCTTGCCTGGCGGCAGGCGGGGGACCTCCACGTGCAGATCGATCCGATCCAGCAAGGGCCCGGAGATGCGGCCGCGATAACGGGCAACCTGCTCTGCGGTGCAGCGGCAGCGCCCGCTGGGGTCGCCCAGATAGCCGCACGGGCAGGGGTTCATGGCCGCGATCAACTGGAACCGGGCGGGAAACTCGGCCTGGCGGGCGGCCCGGGAGATGTGGATGTGCCCGGACTCCAGGGGCTCGCGCAGCACCTCTAGGACCCGGCGATCGAACTCGGGCAGCTCATCGAGGAACAACACCCCGAGGTGGGCCAGCGAAATCTCGCCCGGGCGGGGGTTGCTGCCGCCCCCCACCAGGGCCACCCCGGAGGCGGTGTGATGGGGGGAGCGAAAGGGGCGCTCGCGCCAGCGCGCCGGGTCAAAGGCATCCAGGCCGCCGACCGAGCGCACCGCCGCCGCCTCAAGGGCCTCGGACTCCGAAAGCTCGGGCAGGATGCCCGGCAGGCGGCTCGCCAGCATGGACTTCCCGGTCCCCGGCGGACCCAGAAAGAGCAGGCTGTGGGCCCCTGCGGCGGCGACCTCCAGTGCCCGCTTGGCGTGCTCCTGTCCGCGTACGTCGCGCAGGTCCGGGCCGTCGCGCCGCGGCGGAGCCTGGCGGGGTGGTTCCTGGCGGGGGAGGGCGGTAATGCCGTTGAGGTGCTCGCAGACGTGCAGCAGGTGTCCCGCGGGGCGGATGTCGAGCCCGCCGACCAAGGCCGCTTCGGCGGCGTTCTCACGCGGAAGGATCAGGGTACGTCCGGCCTCGCGCGCGGCCACCGCCGCGGGTATGACACCGGTGACTGGCCGCAGGTCTCCAGACAGGGCCAGCTCCCCCAGGAACTCGCACCCCGCCAGGGCCTGGGTGCGGACCTGCCCAGACGCACCGAGGATGCCCAGCGCGATAGGCAGGTCGAAGCGCCCGCCCTCCTTCGGCAGGTCCGCCGGGGCCAGGTTGATGGTGACGCGCCCGGCGGGGAACCGAAAGTGCCCGTTCAGCAGGGCCCCGCGGACCCGATCCTTGCTCTCCTTCACCGCCATCTCCGGCAGCCCCACGATGGACAGGGCAGGCAGGCCCGCGGCCAAGTGGACTTCCACCGTCACCGCCGGGGCCTGGATTCCCTCCCGGGCCCGGCTGTGCAAGACGCAGAGGCTCATCCCCGGGCCTTCACCTGGGGCCTTAGGCGCCGGGCGACCTGTCGCCGGCCGACTCAGGACCGGCCAGCTCGCGCTCCAGCTCAGCGACCCGCGCCTCAAGGGCCGCGAGCTTCTCCCGGGTACGCGCAAGCACCGCTGCCTGCACATCGAACTCTTCCCGGGTGACCAGGTCGAGTTTGGCCAGGCCCGCCTCGACAGTGGCGCGCAGGTTACGGTTGATGTCCGACTGCAACGCCTGCAGGCCCTTGGGCAGGCTGCCGGCGAGGCGCTGGGCGAGGTCGTCTAGGTGCTTAGGGTCCAACATTTGAAGGGTCCGCGAGCGGTAGTGGATAGGCCGAGCGGGAGTATACCTTTGGCGGTGCGATTGGCGCCGCAACGGACTCGTATGCACTGAAATAGTGCAAGCGCCGCACGCCCCTGGTGCATTAGAGTGCGCTAATGTCCTCCGCGGACCGTGGCATTGGCGCAACTCCATCCTGCTGACGTTGTGTTTTCGTCACATTAGAGGTCCTGGCATAGGTCCTGCATATCCGGAACTGCGTAACAGATCGAACCCTGACTGCGCAGCGCGCCACCGTTTTCGACAACAAATAGTCCAACAGCAAGACCGATAGGTATCCAACCATGAACGCAAGACAACTCGGCACCGCCTGCGCCACTGGCGCCCTTCTGATCGCCTCCCTTGGCACTCTGAACCTGGCCCGCGCGGAGGGCGAATCGCCCCACTCGTTCTCTGCGAACGTGGCCATGACCACGAACTACCTATTCCGCGGCACCAGCCAGACGGGCAACGGCCCCGCCATCCAGGGCGGATTCGGCTACAGCTACACGCCGTTGAACCTCAACCTGGGGATCTGGGGCTCCAACATTGCCAGCGAGGGCTTCGCGGGCGCGAACATGGAGACGGACTTCCTGGCCAGTTGGACGCCGAGCTGGGACAAGCTCGGCCTCGACCTGGGCTACGTCCGCTATCAGTACTTCCAGACGGACAACAATGACAACGACACCAACGAGTTCCACCTGGGCCTGAGCTACGACCTGACTTACCTCACGCCCAAGTTCACCGTGAACTACAGCGACAATTGGTACGGCGACGGGGACTCCTGGTACTACGATCTGAGCGTGGCCGTCCCGTTACCCTATGAGTTCAGCCTGACCGGCCACTACGGCTGGAACCAGTTCACCGGAGACCTTGGCTTCGTCAATTACGAGGACTACAAGGTTGGACTCTCCCGGGAATTCGGCGGCTTTGGCTTCGAGCTGGCCTGGGTCGACCGCACTGAGCAGGACACCTGCATCAGCCCCTTCGACTGCGGCAGCACGGCCGTCTTCA
>JBFZCW010000357.1:0-6129 GCA_041307765.1 Chromatiaceae bacterium | reverse complement strand
CGCCACCCAAAGTAGAGGCCATGACCATGCACACCCGAAACACCCGAATCGGAACCGCCCTGACCGCTGTCCTTTTCGCCACCGCCCTCATCCCGGGCCTCGTCCGGGCCGAGGACTATGTCATCGACACCAAGGGGGCCCACGCCTTCGTCCAGTTCCGCATCCAGCACCTGGGTTACAGCTGGCTCTACGGGCGCTTCAACGACTTCTCCGGCACCTTCAGCTACGAGGAAAAGGACCCTGGGGCGTCGAAGGTCGAGGTCGTCATCAAGACCGCGAGCGTGGACAGCAACCACGCCGAACGCGACAAGCACTTGCGTGGGTCCGACTTCCTGGACGTGAGCAAGTATCCGGAGGCACGCTTCAAGAGCATTGCCTACAAGCCCACCGGGGCTGGCAAGGCGACCCTCACCGGAGAGCTGACACTGCGCGGCATCACCAAGGTGGTCACCCTCGATGTGACCGAGATCGGCCACGGGCGCGACCCCTGGGGCGGCTACCGCCGCGGCTTCGAGGGCACCACCAAGCTCAAGCTCAAGGACTACGGCATCCCGAAGGACTTGGGACCAGCCTCCGCTGAGGTGGTGATGACCCTGTCGGTGGAGGGCATCCGCCAAGTGGAGGGCATCCGCCCATAGGATATTGACCTGGGCCCGCTCGTGCCTTCGGGCGGGTCCGATGTTCCTCTTGGACTGCTGGGGGGCCCCGTCGGGCGCCTAGCCCGCATGCAGCCCCCTCCCCCCTGTGCGAAAATCCCGTCCCGCCAATCCGGCCGCTGTCGTCAGGCCCGCAGGACATGCCCCACCCCGCCCCCGTTGCCGAAGGACCTCAGGTCACCCACAGCCCCCTCACTCCGCCGCTGCCCGGCCCCGGTCAGCGCATCCAGTGGGGCCGCCTCTACGGGGCCAGTCCGGCCCTGGCGCTGGCGGCCGCGGCAAACCAGCACCCCGGTTTGCTGGTCGCGGTGGTAGAGGACGTGCAGGCCGCGGCGCGTCTGGCCGGGGAGCTGGCCTTCTTCCTCGGGCAAGGGCCCGACGGCGGCAGGGAAACGGAGCTGCCGGTACTGGGCTTCCCGGACTGGGAGACCCTGCCCTATGACGTCTTCTCCCCCCTGCCGGAGCTCGTCTCGGAACGCCTGCTGACCCTGCACCGCCTCCCGGACCTGACGGGTGGCAGGCCCCGCGGGATCCTGGTGGTCCCGGTGAGCACAATGCTTCAGCGCTTGCCCCCGCGGGACTACGTGGACGGGCACTCCCTGGTCCTGGGTGTCGGCGAGCGGCTGGACCTGGACCAAACCCGCCGACGCCTGGAGCGGGCCGGTTACCAGTGCGTCTCCCAGGTGATCGCCCACGGCGAGTTCGCAGTGCGCGGATCGCTCCTGGACGTCTTCCCCATGGGCAGTCGGGAGCCCTACCGCATCGACCTGTTCGACGACGAGGTGGAGAGCATCCGCACCTTCGACCCGGACACCCAGCGCACCCGTGAGAAGGTGCCCCGCATCCACCTGCTCCCGGCGAGGGAGTTTCCCCTCAGCGACGAGGCGGTGAGCGCCTTCCGCCAGCGCTACCGGGCCCAGATCGAGGGTGACCCCAAGCGCAGCCTGATCTACCGTGAGGTCTCCGAGGGCCGCGCCCCCGGCGGACTGGAGTACTACCTGCCCCTGTTCTTCGAGGCCACCGCGACCCTGTTCGACTACCTCCCGGCCGGGGCCCTGGTAGCTGAGACGCATGGGGTGCGCGAGGCGGCCGCAGGCTTCCTCGCCACGGTGGCAGGGCGCTACGAACAGCGCCGCCACGACATCGAGCGCCCCCTCCTGCCCCCGCGCCAACTCTATCTGGAGGCGGACGAGTTGACCTCAGCCCTCAAGGGGCTCCCGGGTGTCCTCTATCAGTCCGCGGAGTTGCCAGAGCGGCACAAGGGATTCGCCAGGGCCTGTAACTTCGCCACCCGGACCCTGCCCCCGCTCGCCATCCAGGCCCGCGCCACCGAGCCTGCCGCGGCGCTGAAGCAGTTCGTCGGCGAGCCCGGGCGGCGCGTCCTGTTCCTGGCCGAGAGCACGGGCCGGCGCGAGGTCCTGGCGGACCACCTCCGGGGTTTCGGGCTACGCCCCAAGGCCCTGGACGGCTGGCGAGCCTTCCTCGACTCCGACGTCCCCCTGGGCCTGACCGTCGCCCCCCTGGAGCAGGGACTCCTGCTGAACGACGAGGACCTGGCCCTGGTAACGGAGACCCAGCTCTACGGGGAGCGGGTCCGCCAGGAACGCCGCCGCCGCGCCCGGGAGCGCGACGGCGAGGCAGTGGTGCGGAATCTCACGGAGCTGCTCCCCGGTGCCCCGGTGGTCCATGAGGCGCACGGTGTCGGGCGTTTCCTTGGGCTCCAGACCCTGACCATCGGCGGGGTCCAGACCGAGCTGGTGGCCCTGGAGTACGCGCGTGGGGACAAACTCTATGTCCCTGTCTCGTCCCTGCATCTGATCTCCCGTTACACCGGAGCCTCGGCCGAGGCCGCGCCGCTGCACAGGCTCGGCGGCGACCAGTGGGACAAGCTCAAGCGCAAGGCCGCGGAGAAGGTGCGGGACGTGGCCGCCGAGTTGCTGGAGGTCTATGCCCGCCGTGCCGCCCGCCAGGGCGTCGCCTGTCCGGCTGCGGGTGACGAGTATGCCGCCTTCGCCGCGGCCTTCGCCTTCGAGGAGACCCCGGACCAGCAGCGCGCCATCGAGGCGGTGCTGACGGCCATGGCCGACCCAAAGCCCATGGATCTGGTGGTGTGCGGGGACGTGGGCTTCGGCAAGACAGAGGTGGCCATGCGCGCCACCTTCATGGCGGTGCACGGGGGCCGCCAGGTCGCCGTCCTGGTTCCGACCACCCTGCTGGCGGAGCAGCACTTCCAGAACTTCTCCGACCGGTTCGCCGACTGGCCGGTGAAGGTCGAGAGCCTGTCGCGCTTTCGCACCGCGAAGGAGCAAAAGCAGGTCTATGACGGCCTGGCCCAGGGGACTATCGACATCGTGGTGGGCACCCACAAATTGCTCTCGCCCGGCCTCCGGTTCAAGAACTTAGGGTTAGCCATCATCGACGAAGAGCACCGCTTCGGGGTACGCCACAAGGAGCAGCTCAAAGCCCTGCGCGCCGAGGTGGACATCCTCACACTGACCGCGACCCCCATACCGAGGACGCTGAATATGGCCATGGCGGGGCTGCGGGACCTGGCCATCATCGCCACGCCCCCGGTGGAGCGGCACCCCATCAAGACCTTCGTCACAACCTGGAGCGACGCCTTGATCCAGGAGGCATGCCAGCGCGAGATGAAGCGCGGCGGGCAGGTCTATTTCCTGCACAACGAGGTCGAGACCATCGACAAGACCGCTGAGAAGATCGCTGTGCTGCTGCCGGAGGCGCGCATCCAGGTGGCCCACGGCCAGATGCGCGAGCGTGACCTGGAACGGGTGATGCGCGACTTCTACCACCAGCGGTTCAACATCCTCGTCTGCACCACCATCATCGAAAGCGGCATCGACATCCCCTCCGCCAACACCATCGTCATCAACCGGGCAGACAAGCTCGGCCTGGCCCAGCTCCACCAACTGCGCGGCCGGGTCGGGCGCTCGCACCACCGCGCCTATGCCTATCTGATCGCCCCGCCCCCCAAGGCCATGACAGAGGACGCCAAGAAGCGTCTAGAGGCCATTGAATCACTAGAAGATCTAGGCGCTGGCTTCACCCTGGCCACGCACGATCTGGAGATCCGCGGCGCCGGGGAGCTGCTGGGCGAAGAACAGAGCGGGCAGATCCAGGAGATCGGCTTCAGCCTCTACATGGACCTGCTGGAGCGCGCCGTCCAGGCCCTGAAGAGCGGGCGCCAGCCGGAGCTCGACCGCCCATTGGACCACGGGGCGGAGATCGACCTGGCCCTACCCGCCCTGCTCCCGGACGACTACCTGCCGGACGTGCACTCGCGCCTGGTCCTCTACAAGCGTATTGCCTCCGCCGCCAGCCTGGACGAGCTTCAGGAACTGCAGGTGGAGATGATCGACCGCTTTGGGCTGCTCCCCCAGCCGGCCAAGAATCTGCTCGACATCACCGAGTTGAAACTGCGCGTCCAGCCCTACGGCATCCGAAAGATCGAGGCCGGACCGGCCGGCGGGCGCATCCTCTTCGAGGCCGAGCCGAAGATCGACCCCATGCACCTGATCCGGCTCATTCAGCGCGAGCCCAAGGCCTTCAAGCTCGACGGGGGGGACAAGCTGCGATTCTTTCGCGACCTGTCAGACCCCGCCACCCGCATCCGCGAGGTCGCCGGGATTGTTGCCCGGGTGACCGGCGGCGCCTAGCCGATGGTCAGGTCCGACGCGGATGAATCTGCCCTATCAGCTTCTGGCCGACCTCGTGCTGATGGTGCACGTCGGGGTCGTGGCTTTCGTCGTCGGTGGTCTCATCCTCATCGTCGCCGGGAATTGGCGCGGTTGGCGCTGGGTCAATGCCTTCGGGTTCAGGACCGTGCACCTGGCGGCCATCGGGTTCGTCGCAGCGCAAGCCTGGCTCGGTGCCGCCTGCCCCCTTACCAGCCTCGAAATGTCGCTGCGCAGCCAGGCTCGCCTGGCGACGTACAGCGGCAGCTTCATCGAGCACTGGCTGCAACGGCTACTGTACTACGAAGCGCCACGTTGGACCTTCGTGCTCGCCTACTCCGCTTTCGGAGCGCTTGTGCTGGCGGCCTGGTGGTACTTCCCGCCCCGTCCCAAACGCGGGGCGGATCATCGGCGGGATTGACTCCGGGTCTGAGTCGTAACCCCAGCCTCAGCGGGGCCGCGCCAGATTCCCCATTGTTTGCTCAATCGCTGCACAGCCTGTGCACAGGTCGCCGCTAACCTGAGGCTCAGAAGGATGCGGGCCCTCGATAACGCCCGCGGCGGCAGGGAGGCCAAGGACTTCAATCTAAACCCGGCAGCGCCGGGAGAGAGCCCAGCATGAACAGCACACTGACCGCACGCACGACCCTTTTCGCCATCCTCACCGCCGCCGGCCTGGCAGCCGGTAATGCCATGGCCCAGCAGCCGGGTTATGGCCCGGGCTACGGCCCCGGCTATGGTCCCTGCGCGCGCGCCCAGGGGATGGGCCCTGGGGCGAACTGGGGCAATGGGGACTGGATCCAGAACCGGCTGGACCGCATGGCCCTGCGTCTTAACCTGAGCCCAGAGCAGAAGACCAGGCTGGAGCCCATCCTGCGCCAGCGCCAGGAACTGCGGACGGCGCAGCAGGCGGCGATGCGCCAAGAAATCGCCGCGATCCTGACACCGGAGCAGCGGGCAGAGTTCGAACAGGTGGGACCAGGCCGAGGCGGCTGGATGGGACGGGGGGCGGGGTACGGCGCAGGCCCCGGCGCGACGACCCCGGTGCCGGCGAACCAGCCCTAGCGACACCCTCCGGCCGGGGCGATTGCCCGGGCCGGAGGGTTTTGGCCTTGCCGCGAGGCTACGGGGTTTCCCCGGGTCCAGCATCGGTCAGACCGGTTTCCAGACTTGGTGCCAGTCCCGTTTCGGGCCCTGCTCTCGCCAGCCGGCGCGGGGTGATCGACACGGGCCGCGCAGATACAGCAAAGGACGACGCGCGTACTATGGGGCGGCCCCGCGCGGGCCAGGGTCCGCGACCGGTCACCAAGGCATTCCGGAGACGCCGAGAGAGGCCCCATGCAGCTTCCCCCAGAGACACAGCGGCGCTTTGAGCGCCTGCGCTGGAGCATCTATGCCATCCTGATCGCGGCCTACATGACCGTCTACTTCCACCGCATGGCCCCAGCCGTAGTGGCCAGCGACCTGATGCAGGCCTTCCAGACGAGCGGCGCGGCCCTGGGGTCGCTCGCCGCTATGTATTACTACATCTACACGGCCATGCAGATCCCCGCCGGGGTCCTGGCCGACACCCTGGGCTCGCGCATCAGCGTCACCCTGGGATCCCTGGTGGCGGGCGGTGGGTCGGCCCTGTTCGGCCTGGCCGAAAGCTTCGAGGCGGCCTCTGCCGGGCGGTTCCTGGTGGGCCTCGGCGTTTCGGTGGTCTTCGTGGGGCTCATGCGCTCCAACACTCATTGGTTCAGCGAGCGCCGCTACGGATCCATCAGCGGACTGACCCTGTT
>JBFZCW010000356.1:0-4437 GCA_041307765.1 Chromatiaceae bacterium | reverse complement strand
ACCTGGGACGGGACCCTGGCGGCGCAACAGGCCATGTCCGCCGTCCACCGGACCGGGAGCCGCTTCGGGGTCAACTACCTGGTCGATGTGCTGCGCGGAGCCGACGACCCCCGCATCCGCTCCTCTGGCCACGACCGGCTCACGGTTTATGGAATCGGCAAGGGGCTGGAGGCGGGACAGTGGCGCTCGGTCTTCCGCCAGCTCGTCGCGCGGGGGCTGATCGGCGTGGACGTAGAGGGGCACGGCTCCCTCTACCTCACGGAGGCCGCCCGCCCGGTGCTGCGGGGGGAGGAACGGCTTGACCTGCGCCGCGACCAGCCTCAGGCGAAGGCGAGTAAGCGCGAGCGCGGTGCCCCCAGGCCCGGGCTGGTCGGGGGCCTGTGGGAGGCGCTAAGGGCCAAGCGCCGGGAGTTGGCGCAGGCCCAGGGGGTGCCGCCCTACGTCATCTTCCACGACAGTGTCCTGCAGCAGATGGTCGACCAGCGCCCCCAGGACAGGGCCAGCCTGGCCCTTTTGGAGGGGGTTGGAGCCAAGAAGCTGGCCCGCTATGCTGCCGACTTCCTGGCCGTCATCGCCGCGCACATCAGGCCACAAGGAGCGCCTGTGCTGCCCGATACCCTGGCCGAGACCTTGACGCTTTGGCACGCCGGGCTCGGTATACAGGCCATCGCCGAGCGCCGCGGTCTGGCCCTGGGGACGATCCAGACGCACCTGGCGCAGCTGATCGCCGCCGGAGCGCTGTCGCTGGCGGAGGTGGTGACGCTCCCGCCGGGCGAGCTGGAGCGCATCCGGGAGGCCCTGCTTCCGGAACTGAATGCTGGTAACCCGAGCCTCAAGCCCGCTTACGAACGGCTCGGCGCGGCCTATGAGTACGGCCTGCTGCGCTGCGTCCAGGCCGGTATGCAGGGGCGGGCGTTTGCGCAAGGGCAGGGGGACTGACATGGATACCGGCCAGGCAGAGGACCCCACCTGGTACCTGTACCTCATCGAGTGCCGCAACGGGCGCCTCTACGCCGGTATCGCCACGGATCCGCAGCGTCGCTTGGCTGACCATGCCGCCGGGCGGGGGGCCATGTTCACCCGCATCAACCGTCCACTGCGGCTCCTCGGCTCGCGTCCTTACCCCAGCCGGTCGCTTGCGACCAAGGCCGAGATCGGCCTCAAGCGGTTGGACCGCAGCGGCAAGCTGACCTGGGCTCGGGCGAACCCGCCAGGCGGTACGGCAGGCTAGGATCAATGCCGTGATTCTCTTGGGCCAGGGTCGCACGGTGGCAGACGTTGCCGATGCCTTGTTGCTTGATTCCGACACGGTGCGAGGCTACTTCAAGCCTTACAAGGACGGGGACCTCGTTGGGCTGTTGCCGATGGCCTTTGCCGGCAGCGAAGCGCTCCTCGACGCCACGCAGTTGGCCGAGTTGGACGCCCATCTTCAGACCCATCTCTACCCCTCGGTCGAGGCGGTCGCCCGCTGCGTCGCGGAGCGCTGGGGGGTGCGCTACATCCCCCCGCGGCATGACCGCGGTGCTCCACCGCCTGGGCTACACGTACAGGAAGGCCAAGCTCACGCCCGGCAAACCCGATCCGGAGCGTCAGGAAGGGTTCCTGGAGCACTTGAGCTACGGCATTTTCGGAGTTGTTTGGCAGCGCGGCGGGTGGGGTGGCGGTACCAATCCCCATTACGTACCTTCACATTGTTGGGGGTCGTTCCTCACTCCAAGCGACAGGCGCTCAAGGGCTACGGAGCGCCATTCTCGCTAACGACGTAAGAATGCTCCGCCAAGTGCCGCCGCAATGCCGCTGCGGTCGCCAGGTCCCCCGCCGCGGCGATCTCTCCGGGGGTCCCCTCCGCGACGATGCGGCCGCCGGCCGCCCCCCCCTCCGGCCCCAGATCGATGATCCAGTCGGCCTGGGCCATGAGATCCAGGTTGTGCTCGATGACCACCACGCTGTGCCCGGCGTCCACCAACCGGTGCAGGGCCTGGAGCAGGCGCTCTACATCGGCCATGTGCAGGCCCACCGTGGGCTCATCGAGTATGTAGAGGGCCTGGCGGCCAGTGGCCCCGTCCGCGCCAGTCCTGGTCTTGGCTAGCTCGGTGACGAGTTTTAAGCGCTGCGCCTCACCGCCAGAGAGGGTGGGGCTGTGCTGGCCCAGGCTCAGGTAGCCCAGACCGACCGTCTGGAGCAGGGTCAGCGCCTGGTGGATCGTGGGGTGGGCGCTGAAGAGGGGAGTGGCCTCGTCCACGCTCAGCTGTAACACCTGGCCGATGTCCAGCCCCTTGTAGCGCACCTCCCGGGTCTCGCGGTTGAAGCGGGTTCCGCCGCAGACCTCGCAGGGGACCTTCACATCGGGCAGGAAGCTCATCTCCAGTCGCTGTAGGCCCTGGCCCTCGCAGGCCTCGCAGCGCCCGCCTGGGGTGTTGAAGGAGAAACGCCGGGCCCCCCAGCCCAGTATGCGCGCCTCCGGGACGGCGGCGAAAAGGCGCCGGATCTTGTCCCAGAAACCCACATAGGTCGCGGGGCAGGAGCGCGGCGTCCTGCCAATGGGGGTCTGGTCGACCTCCAGAACCCGGGTCAGGCTCTGCCAGCCGTCGAGCGAGACACAGGCGACCAGGTCCGCGCTGCGGGCTCGGGTCCGCCGCGGCCCCCCGGCCGCCAGGATGTTGCGCAGGCTGGGGCCCAGGACGTCACGGATCAGGGTCGACTTGCCGGAGCCTGAGACGCCGGTGATACACACCAGACGGCCGAGCGGCAACGATAGGTTTACGTTGCCCAGGTTGTGGAGCCGGGCGCTCCTGAGGATCAGCATCTCGGCGCCAGGCGTCGGCCGGCGCGGTCTCGCCAGACCCTGCTTCGTTCTGGCGAGGTAGCGCCCGGTGATGGAGTCGGGGTTGGCGGCAAGCTCCGCGGCGGTGCCTTGGGCGACGATGCGCCCCCCCTGGACACCGGCGCCTGGCCCAAGGTCGAGGATGTGCTCCGCCCGGCGGATGGTCTCTTCGTCGTGCTCGACCACGACGATGGTGTTGCCCCTGGACTCCAGGGCGCCGAGCATGTCCAGGAGCATCAGGTTGTCCCGTGGGTGCAGGCCGATGGTGGGTTCGTCGAGGATGTAGCAGACGCCCTGAAGGTTGGAGCCGAGCTGGGCGGCAAGGCGGATGCGCTGGGCCTCGCCGCCGGAAAGGGTTGGGGCACCGCGGTCCAAGCTGAGATAGCCGAGGCCGACCTTGGCCAGGAAGTCCAGCCGGGTGCGGATCTCAGCGAGCAGGTCTTGGGCGATGGCGGTCTCGCGGGTGTCCAGGTCGAGGGCCGCGAGCAGGGCCTTGGCGTCGGTCACGGTCAGGGCCGAGACGTCGGCGATGGAGCGGTCGTGGTAGCGTACGGCCAGCGCCTCGCGGCGCAGTCGCGCCCCGTGGCACGCCGGGCACGGCTCGGTCCCGGCGGTCTCCATCCATTGCGCCTCCTCGCCGGTCTGTTCCTCGTCAAATCCTGGCAGGCGGGTGCCTGTCCCAAAACATGTGGGGCACCAGCCGTGCTTGGAGTTGTAAGAGAACAAGCGTGGGTCTGGCTCCTCGAAGGCACGGCCGCAACCTGGGCAGGCGCGTTGGGTGGAATAGGGCGTCTCGGCCCCCCAGGACCTGTCCCGGACCTCCACCAGCCGGACCAGCCCCTTGCCCAGGTCCAGGGTCTGGTCGAGTAGCAAGCGCAGCTCGGTCTCTTTTTCCGGCGCAACCAGGAGTTCACCCACTGGCAGGTCGATGTTGTGCTCGCGAAAGCGGTCCAGGCGCGGCCAGCGGTCGGTGGGGACCGGCTTGCCGTCCACCCGCAACACGAAATAGCCCTTGCGCTGCGCCCACTTCGCCAGCTCCGGGTAGATCCCCTTGCGCCCTACGACCAGCGGGGCCATGAGCGCGACGCGCCCGCCGGAGAACTCACGCAGGATCTGGTCCAGTATGGCCCCTCTGGTCTGGGGGCGGATGGCCAGGCCGCAGTCCGGGCAGTGCTGGGTGCCGAGCTTGACGTATAGCAGCCGCAGGAAATGGTGGATCTCGGTGAGGGTCCCGACCGTGCTCTTGTGCCCGCCGCGGCTGGTGCGTTGGGCGATGGCCACCGTGGGTGGAATGCCGAAGATGGCGTCGACGTCGGCGCGGGCCGCCGGCTGGACGAACTGACGGGCATAGGCGTTGAGGGACTCCAGATAGCGGCGCTGGCCCTCGTTGAAGAGGATGTCGAAGGCCAGCGTGCTCTTGCCGCTGCCGGAGACCCCCGTGATGACCGTGAGCCGCTCATGGGGGATGGTGAGGCTCAGGTTCTTGAGGTTGTGCTCCCGGGCGTGGCGGATGTCGATGACCTTGGGCGGTGGCGTTGCGCCTCGGGTGGGGGCAGCGCTCCCGTCGGCAACCCGCGCGAGGTCCCGGCCGTACTCGCGCAGGGCCCTGCCCG
>JBFZCW010000355.1:0-4038 GCA_041307765.1 Chromatiaceae bacterium | reverse complement strand
CAGTTGCGAAGGTGAGCAGGCCAAGCAGGCGTACACCGAGGCTGGCCAACAACTCCACCGGCAGGCGCAGCAGGCCGACCAGTGGGCTGTCCTGCCAGCGCTGGGCTAGCCGGGTCAGGCCTGACCCGTCTCCCGCCGCCAACAGCCCCGTACCCAGATAGACGCCGATGATCCAGGGCACCACGTAATAGACCAGGCGAAAGAGCAAGAGACCCGCGACGACGATCTCCGCCGGTGCCCCCGCGGCCGTCAACATAACCAGCAGGGATCCGTCGAACACCCCGAGCCCGCCGGGTATCAGGCTCAGCACCCCCAGCGTGACGGCAAATGCGAAGGCGGCAAGAAAAGGCGCAGGCGGGAGCTGGCTCCCCGCAGCCGCCAGACAGGACCAGGCCACCACCACCGCGAGCAGCCAGTCGAGCACCGAGATGGCGACCAGGGTGAGCCCCCCGCGCAAGCCAAGAGGTGCCTCGGTATGGAGCACCCGCCGCAGGATCGCCCGGTTGAGACTCAGGGCGAGAAACACCGGCAGATAGGCCGCGTAAGCGATCAGCACGGCGTAAATGGCCCAACCCGGGAGCAGGCCCGGCACCACGCCGCCTTGACCCGTCGCGAGGGCAAGCAGGACCAACACCGACAACCCGACCGGCACCGAAAGCATGACGATGCCGGCGTACAGCGCGGCCGTGCGCGCAGGCACTCCATCGCGACTGAGAAGTAGGATGCGGATGCCGGATCCCGCCAACCCGGACAGTCCGATGAGGTTGTTCGTCGTGTTGGCCACCCAGCTATAGCGCATCAGCCGGGCGAGGGGAACTGCCACCTTGAGCCGACGGCTAAACCACCAGTCGTAGAGGACCATCTCGAAGACCGCCGCCAGCGCCAGCGCTTCGAGACCCAGCAGGGTCGCCACCGGAACTTGGCGCACGCTCGCCCGCAGGGCCGCGAGATCGAACCCCTGGAGTTCCATCCAGGCCAACGCAATGGTCGCGAACCCGAGCAGCGGCGGAATACCGCGGCGCAGCCAATGGAGCAGCGACACCGCACCGACATTGGGATCGTAACCGCGCCGCAGCTTGTTAGCCCCTGCCGAGGCAACGGGCGCGCTAGGCGGTGAGGTTCGGACCTTGTCTGGAGTCTCATTCATCGGCGTCGCCGAAAGCGTCCGATCACTGTGGCGCAGGTTGGGGAAATGTCGTGATCGGCCCGCGCCATGGGTCGCCTCAACCATCATACATCCAAGCCTGCCGTCAGCCGTCGATGCGATGGGGATCGAGTGCGGTTTGCCGGGTGGGTGCCGATCGAGCGGCCCCGTTACGCCTTGTCCGGCAGGCGTAAAACGGTTGGCGGGTACACGGCGTCCCGGTAAGGACCGCCGCCCGGGGTCTGCCGCCACCTTGGGCTTAACACTTCCTAAACCTGTCCTTGACGTTCCCTTGACGTTGCCCCCGATATCCTTTCACCCGTCGTCCGTCCCCTTTCCTGCGGACCCAACCCGACGAGGTGTACCCAGATGTCTTCCGTACCGGCCGCGGCAGCGCCACAACCCGGCAAGTCCAATGGGCATGCGCTGCCGCCTTGGCTACTGACCCTGTTGCCCTTCCTACGCTGGTGGCGGCGGGTCGACCGCGGCACCCTCAAGGTCGATTTCCTGGCGGGGCTCACCGGCGCGGTGGTGGTCCTGCCCCAGGGCGTGGCCTTCGCCACCATCGCCGGGATGCCGCCCGAGTACGGGCTCTACGCGGGCATAGTCCCGGCCATCGTCGCCGCATTGTGGGGATCCTCCTGGCACCTGGTCTCGGGGCCCACGACCGCAGCCTCCATCGTGGTGTACTCCGGCCTCTCCGTGATGGCCGAGCCGGGAAGTGTGGACTATGTGCGCCTGGCACTGACCCTCACCCTGATGGTGGGCGTGCTGGAGCTGGCCATGGGGCTCGCCCGCCTGGGGTCCCTGGTCAACTTCATCTCCCACTCGGTGGTGGTGGGCTTCACCGCCGGGGCCGCCTTCCTGATCGCCGCCAACCAGTTCAAGAACTTCTTCGGGATCGAGATCCCCCGGGGGCTCCACTTCCACGAGATGCTCGGGACCCTGCTGCTGAATCTCGAGCATATGAATCCCATGGTCGCCGGGGTGGGGGTGGCCACCCTCGTCCTGGGACTGGCGGTCCGCCATTGGTTTCCGCGCTTCCCCTACATGATCGCGGCCATGGTCGGCGGGAGCCTGATCGCCTTCGCGTTGAATCAGGTCATCGGGGCCGACCACACCGGCATCCGCACGGTCGGCGCCCTGCCCGGCGGGTTACCCCCTTTGTCCATGCCTGATCTGTCCCTGCAGACCATTCGGGAGCTTGCCCCGGTGGTCCTGGCGACGACCCTGTTCGCACTGACTGAGGCCGTCTCCATTGCCCGGTCCCTCGGTGCGCGAACCCATCAGCACATCGACGGCAACCAAGAGTTCATCGGTCAGGGGCTATCCAACATCGCCGGATCCTTCTTCTCCGGCTACGTGGCCACCGGCTCCTTCAACCGCAGCGGGCTCAACTTCCAGGCCGGAGCCCGCACCCCTCTGGCGGCGGTCTTCGCCGGCGTACTATTGGCTGGCGTTGTGGTCCTGGTCGCCCCGCTGGCGGCCTATCTGCCCAACGCCGCCATGGCCGCCATCCTGTTTCTTGTGGCCTGGGGCCTCATCGACTTCCACGCCATCGGCAACATCCTGCGCACCAGCCGCTCCGAGACAGGCGTGCTGGCGGTGACCTTCTTCTCGACCCTGTTCCTGGAGCTGGAGTTCGCCATCATGGCCGGGGTGCTCCTGTCCCTGGGGCTCTATCTCAACCGCACCTCGCGACCCAAGCTGCTCACCCGTGTGCCGAACCCGCACAGCCCCGGACGGGACTTCGTCACCGACCCCAGCCTGCCAGAGTGTCCCCAGGTGAAACTCGCTCGGCTCGACGGCTCGCTCTTTTTCGGGGCCGTGAGCCACGTGGCCGAGACCCTGGCCAAAATGGAAGAGCGGCACCCAGGGCAGCGCCATTTGGTCATCTCCGCCACCGGGATCAACTTTATCGACGTGGCGGGGGCCGAGTTTCTGGCAGAGGAGGCCAACCGGCGGCGCGCCATGGGGGGCGGGCTCTACCTCATCCGCCTCAAGCCGGGGGTGTGCGAACCCCTGAACCGCGGCGGTTACATCGATGCCATCGGCAGGGAGAATCTATTCGCGCACAAGGCGGAAGCCATTACCGCGGTGGCGGCAAGGCTTGACCCCGACATCTGCCGCACCTGCACGGCGCGCATCTTCCATGAATGCGAGGACAAACCAGGCCCCGAGACCGGATGCCAGCCTACCAGGCCTGAGGATAACCCGCCGGCACCTGCTGGGGCCTGAGTCGGTGGCGAACCCGTTCTTGCCCAAAGATCCCAGTCGCTTGCCAACGGAGCCTATCGCTATGCCTAACAAGCCAATCATCCTCGCTGCGGTGGACATCAACCGCCGCGCTGTACCCGTCATCGCCCACGCCGCCCGTCTTGCCGTCCTGTGCCAAGGTCGCCTGGCCTTGGTACACGTGGTGGACTATGCGGGTGGTTACGAGTCAGATCTCCCCTTCCCCCAGCGCCCTGGCAGGATCCTGGCTGACATGGTCCGCTACGCCCGAGCCTCTCTTGTGGGGATTGTCAGCCATTTGGAGCTGCCCAACGAATGGGTGGAGATTCGTGTCGAGACCGGCCCCGTTGTCGAGACCCTGGCAAAACTCGCCGGTGCGCTCAAACCGCGCTATTGCGTGGTAGGCCAGTCCAGGTTCGGCCTGCTGAGCCCCACTACGGGACTCGCCGCGGCCCTATCGACCCGCAGCGGCTGCGAGGTACTGGCGGTACCCGGAGTCGAACAGGGCGCACGCCACGGAATGCTCGCCCGTGTGATGCACCGACTGGCGGGGGACCTCGGGGCCCAGACGGGGCACACGAGTTGAGGGATCACCTGGGTCCAGGTCCGGCGGGGAGCCCGCCTGGGGCGGGATGTGGTGCGGAGGCGGTGGGGTCGGG
>JBFZCW010000354.1:0-6366 GCA_041307765.1 Chromatiaceae bacterium | reverse complement strand
GCAACCGACTGTCACGTCATCGCGACGTGGGCTCTCGAATCTGTCCCGTCAGGTGCTTAACGCGGGGCGGTGGGCTCATCGGAGTTACACCATCCCAAATTCCCCGGGTCCCGTTCATGTGCTATGCGCATACGCATCGAGTCCCCGTTGCATCCCTGCGAACGATCCCCTAAGGTTGCTTCCGCAAAGAACAATAGTCCCTGACCCACCCCCGGAGAACGGAGCATGACACCTCCCCTGATGCGATCGATCCTGCTCGCGGCGTTGACCGTCGCCGCGCCCCTGACCCTGAACGCCGAAGACACGGCTGCCCGCACCGATGCCGCCGCGGCAGACGCCGAGGTCGGGCGCCTGGCCTTCCGCCAGTGCGCCCTCTGCCACGGTCAGTGGGGGCAGGGCATCCTCGGCGGAAAGTACCCGCGCGTCGCCGGGTTGCCGGAATACTACCTGCTCAAGGTCCTTGATGATTACCGTGGCGGCGAGCGTAACTATGAGGCCATGACCGTCGTGGGCGGCGTCCGCAACATGTCGGACGAGGATCTGGCCAACCTGGCGGCCTACATCTCCAGCGTCGACCTGGACGAAAAGGCCCCGCTGGACGTCCCCACCCTGGCGGGCGATGTGGATGCCGGCAGCGAGTTCTACGACAGCGACTGTAAGACCTGCCACGGCAAGAACGGCGAGGGCAAGGCCAAGAAGAAGTCCCCCGCCCTGCGCGGCCAGTACGGCGAGTATCTGGCGCGACAGATCGACCTCTTCAAGAACAAGAAGCGCGAGCACGGGGGTGATCCGGACGATGACACCTTCGCGGATTACAGCCAGGAAGATGTCAACAACATCCTGGCCTATATCACCACCCTAGATAACAAGTGAGCGCGGGTGCAGATCAACCCCGCTGCCCAGAACCTCCCAAGGAGCCAAGCCATGAAACAGATCGTCGCCGCCCTCGTCGTCAGCCTGCTGTGGCTGTCCCCCGCCTACGAAGCTCGCGCTGCTGTCCCGCCCGAGATCAAGATGTACGACATCGACCAGTCCGTCATCAAGATGGGGCTTGCCGATGGTATCAAGCCCGAGGCTGCCATCGAGGCCATGCTCTCCAAGGCCGCTGAGCTCAACATGAAGCTGGTCGGGCGCCAGGACGTGGGCGGAGAGCTGCGGGCGCGGGGCCACGATGCTCCGCTGCTCGAGATCCTGCAGTTCTGTAACCCGGAAGACGCCATCAAGATGGTCAAGTTCAACACCATCTACGCCGCCTATATGCCCTGCCGCATCGCCGTGGTACAGGACTCCGAGGGTAAGGTGTGGCTCGAGATGCTGAATCTCGACATGATCATCAGTGCCTTCCCGCTGCCGGAGGAGCTGCGTGCCATCGCCATCACCACCAACGGCCAGATGCTCACGATCATGACCGCTGGGGCCACTGGCGAGTTCTGACGTCCGTGCGTGCCCGGGCCTGGCCCGGGCGCCTCTCCCAGACCCGTTCCCCGACCCGATCCGCTAGACTGATGCCAGACGGATCCATCCCTTTCACCAGTTCGGAACAGGCCCATGATGATTCGAAGCCCGCTCACTGCGCTGTGCGTTGTGGTGCTTTGCTGGCCCGCGCTCGGACGGGCGCAAACGGTCTATAAGTCCGTCGACGCCCAAGGCAATGTCACCTATTCCAACGCCCCGGTACCCGCCGCCGTTGGCGTCGAGCCCGTGAGCGTGCACAGTGACCCAAAGGGCCAGGGCAGCCCTGATCTGCAACGCCTCCTTCAGGACCCGCAGCGGCCGGGGGCCGAAACCCAGAAAACGCGAGCGGAGCAACGGGAGCGGACAGGCCAACAGGCCGCGGGCATCGCCGAGGCCGAAAGGCGCATCAAGGCCGCGCGGCAGGGTTTGGAAGCAGCCAAGCAGCAGTGGGATGAGGATCGCCGCAGCCCAGACCGCGACACCCGTGTCGACAACCAGGCGTACCGCGAGCGTGTGAACGAGGCGCGGCGCGAGGTCATCGAGGCCGAGCGCGCCCTCCAGGACGCCAAGGCCGGTGTGGCCGTGCCGGAGTCTGAGGCGACGCATCAAGCGCCGGCGCAGGCCAAGCGTTAGGCCGCCCGCAACCATCGCCCCAGAGGGGCGACGAGGTAGACCAAAGCGGCGTAGCTCAGGCCTAGCAGGCCGAGCAGGCGCAGTAGCCCCGCAGCTAGCTCGTAACCGCCGTCCCAGTAGGTCAGGCTCAGGGTCAGCAGGGCCGCGAGGGTGACGAAAGCCAGATGGGCCGCGGGGTCGAGGGCTCCCCAGCGGGCTCGCTCGGCCAGCCGGATTCCCAGCCAGGCCGCCAGGACCCCGCCCATGAGCCCGGCGGCCACGTCCACCGGCCAGTGCACCCCCACGGCAACCCGGCTCAGCCCCACCAGCAGGGCCAGCACCGTCAATGTCGCCCGGACCCAGTTGAGACGCGCATAGCATGCTAGCACCCCGAAGAAGACCCCTGCGGTTGTGCTGTGACCGGAGGGAAAGCTGACCCGGCGGACGCGCGGCCCGATCAGGTTGAAGGCACCCGGGTCGAGCACTGCGGGTGGGCGCAGGGCGTCGAACAGCGGCTTGCCCGTGTGGGTGAAGATGATCCCGCAGACCCCCGCTACCACCAGGGCCCAGAAGACCTGCGGGTAGCGGCGTGCCAGGAGCAGCGACAGCGCGAACGGGACGCGCCCATCGCCCAGGGCCGTCAACCATTGCCAGACCCAGGGAGGGGCCCCGGCGGCCCAGGCGTTGAGGACCAGGAACCCCGCGTGGTAGCCGCCGGCCAAATACAGGGTCAGGGCGGCGGCCAGACATAGCAGTGTCCAGGTGTGCAGCCAGGCGATGCCGTCCGGCGGGGCCTTGGGGGTGCGGGCCACTCCATCGATCAGGGCCTGGCGCAGGTCTCGGCTAAGGAAGCCGATCAGCCCCTCTCTCATGGTGCCCCCGTCGGGCTGTTGCCCGTTGCCATCCGGACCAAGGCCACGGGGCCGCGCTGGAAGACGATCTCCCTCGCCACCCCGGGCAGCTCGCCGTCCAGGGAACCAAGCCTGTCGACGCGCAGGAAGACTAACTCCCCCGCCGCCAATGGGCGCTCGGCGGTGATCTGCGGCGTGATGGCCTCGCGGTAGACGCTGAAACTCGGCATGGAGGTTCGGTAGACCACCGTGGGCAGGTTGAGCTCCTTGGCCAGGAGCCCGGCCTCCTTCACTGGCCCCTGCAGGGCCTCCAGGACCCGGGGGGTCAGGGCACCATAGACCACTGCGGTCTGGACGAACCCGAGGAGCAACAGCCGCTGCCAGACCCGCCCGCCACGCCCGCCCCCGCTCCGCCGCGGCAGGGCGAGCCCCAGGGACAGCACCAGGCCGATCCCTACCTGTATCCGATAGTCAGTGTCCATCAGGCGCTGGCCCTCCGCGAGCATGGCCGCCTGGTGAGGCTTGTCCTCATTCGCCGGGATCATCGGGAGAATGTCCGGCAGGATGAACAACAGGGCCAGGAAGATCAGCGCAGGAGCGAAGGCCAGCCAGCTGCTGGTCAGCAGTTCGCGGTGGCGCGCCATCAGGATGAACAGCGGTGTGGCCCCGTAGAGCATGTAGTGCGGTAGCTTGGTCCCGGAGAACGAGAAGAAGATGAAGACGGCGAGGAACCACAGCCAAAGGAACCGGTCCAGCGGGTCGGACCAGGTGCCCCGCAGCGTGGGCAGTATGCGCAGGAACCAGCCGGTGAAGGGCAGCAGGATCAGCGGCAGGACCAGGAAATAGTAGAAGAATGACCCCGAGTGCCCATGGATGGCCCCGCCGAAGCGTCCGGCGTTGTGTTTGAGGAAGAAGGACTCGAAAAAGCCTGCGCCGTTGTCCAGGTAGATGGCCAGGTACCAAGGCCCGGCCACGGCCAGGAAGATCAGCCAGCCCAGGGGCATGAAAGCGGCCTGCCACAGGGTCCGGCCGTCCCGGCGGGAGAGGAAGAAGGCCAAGCTGACCACCAGGGGGAAGAAGACGGCCACCGGACCCTTGGTCAAGAAGCCGAGCCCCATCCAGAGGAAGGCGCGCAGCACCAGCGCGCGCCTGGGCGCCAGGCTGTAGCGGTAGATGTCGAAAAAGGTGAGGGCGATGAAGAGGTTCAGCACCGCGTCCGCCACCGCCGCCTTGGCGATAAGGGAAACCTGCAGTGACAGGACCATGCCGAGGGCCGCCACAGTCGCCGTGGGGGTGTCGAGTTGCTCGCGCGCAAAGCCCCACACGGCCAGGACCCAGGCGCTTGCCGCCAGGGCCGAGGGCAGGCGCAGCGCGAGCTCATTGAGCCCCAGGAGCTGTACGGATGCCGTCTGAAGCCAATAGATCAGCACCGGCTTGTCGTAGCGCGGCTCTCCGTCCTTGTGCGGGGTGATGTAGTTGCCCGAGGCGATCATCTCCCGGGTCGCCTCGGTAAAGGCCCCCTCGTCCAGGTCATAGAGAGGCGGGGCCCCCAATTGCCAGAAGAAGGCCAGCACGAGGGCGGCGATCACCAGTGCCAGGCCAGGCCCTGTGGACCCGAATACCCGATCCAGCGGGGTGGGCGGTGAGGGCAGGAGGCTGCTCATGCCGCTGCCCGCCAGGTTGCAGTCTCGGGATCGGTCTGCCAGGCGATGCAGTGGTGGGTGCGGTCCGAGGACGCATAGAAGGTACGCGTCAGCATCTCTGCCAGCACCCCGGTAGTCAGGAGCTGCAGTGAGGCCACCAGGAGCAGGATGGCGACGAAGAGCAGGGGCCGCGTGCCGATGTGCTCGCCGAGGATGAACTTGACCACCAGCAGATAGCCCATCATAAGGGACCCGGTCAGCCCCAGCGCAATCCCGATGGACCCGAAGAAGTGTCCCGGCCTTGAGCCGAAGCGCAAAAAGAAGAAGGCCGCCAGCAGGTCCAGCAGGACCCGGAAGGTCCGGGAGATTCCGTACTTGGACGTGCCGAACCGGCGCGGGGCGTGGGTCACCACGCTCTCGCCGATGCGCTGGGGGTCTGTCACGCCGGCGACCCAGACCGGGATGAAGCGGTGCATCTCCCCGAACAGGGCGACGTGCTTGAGGACTGCGGCGCGGTAGACCTTGAGGCTGCACCCATAGTCGTGCAGTCGCACGCCGGTGACCCGCGCGATTAGCCGGTTGGCGATGCGCGAAGGGATCTTGCGCAGGACTAGGGCGTCCTGACGGTCACGCCGCCACCCCTGGAGCAGGTCCAGGTCGCGTTCTAGGAGTTCATCGACCAGGCGCGGGATGTCTGCCGGGTCGTTCTGCAGGTCCCCGTCCAGGGAGGCGATCAGCTCCCCGCGGGCCGCATCGAAACCGGCCTGCATGGCGGCAGTCTGGCCGAAATTCCGCCCAAGGCGGATCACCCGGACGTGGCTGCCATAGGACTGGGCCGTGTCGTGCAGGCGGGCGCCGGTACCGTCGCGGCTGCCGTCGTCCACGCAGATCAGCTCCCATGGCCCGGCGTAGCTCGCCAGGCCCTCGTGCACCCGGGCCAGCAAGGGCGCGACGTTATCCGCCTCCTGGTAGAGGGGAATCACCACGGAGAGGCTGGGGCGCTTGCGACTTGGGTCGTTCATGCTTGGGTCCGGGCGGTGGGGCGGGCTGCTGCCCTGGGCAGACTCAGTTGGCTGCGGGCAAACTAAACGGGGGCAGGGGAAAGATCAACCTGGGGTTAGGAGACACCCCGGCGATGAGCCGGCCTCCGGCACCGCACGGTCATGCGCCCGTCAGGCCCATGCCCCTATACTTCGCCTCTTTCCCGCCTCGCCCCAGGAGAACCCTATGCGCTTCCGTTTCCCCGTGGTCATTGTCGACGAGGACTTCCGCTCCGAGAACGCCAGCGGGACGGGGGTGCGGGTCCTCGCCAAGGCCATCGAGGAGGAGGGCATCGAGGCCCTGGGTGTGACCAGTTTCGGCGACGTGGCGTCCTTCGCCCAGCAGCAATCCCGGGCCTCGGCCTTCATCTTGTCGATCGATGACGAGCAGTTCTCTTCCCCGGAGGAGGCTGCGGCGGCCATCACCCAGTTGCGGGCCTTCGTGGAGGAGATCCGCTTCCGCAATTCGGACATCCCCATCTTCCTCTACGGCGAGACCCGCACCTCCCGCCATGTGCCCAACGACGTCCTGCGGGAGCTGCACGGCTTCATCCACATGTTCGAGGACACACCGGAGTTCGTCGCCCGCTACATCGTCCGCGAGGCGCGCAACTACCTGGACTCACTGGCCCCGCCCTTCTTCCGCGCCCTGACCCACTACGCAGCGGACAGCTCTTACTCCTGGCACTGCCCTGGGCACTCCGGGGGGGTGGCCTTCCTCAAGTCCCCCGTGGGGCAGATGTTCCACCAGTTCTTCGGGGAGAA
>JBFZCW010000353.1:0-5128 GCA_041307765.1 Chromatiaceae bacterium | reverse complement strand
GATTCACCTGGGCCGCGTGCAGTCCCTTCGTCCCCTCGGTGATCTCGAACTCGACCTTTTGCCCCTCCTTCAAGGTCCGATACCCCTCCATGGTGATCGCCGAGTAGTGGACGAAAACGTCCTCCTCGCGTCCGTCCGGCTTGACGAATCCGTAGCCCTTGGCATTGTTGAACCACTTGACAACACCGGTGTTCATTGTCGCTCCTCCACGGGTACATCTCGTATTTGGTGGTCGTTATTTCATCGTTGCTGGGCGCCGCTCGCCGCAGCCGGCGGCGGACGCCACAGGGCGCAAGTATAGTGAACTGATTTCTTTGGTCAAATTCGAACCGTCCCAGCGGTCGGGAGAGGCACTGTCGGGCGGCGGCCGCGGTTCAGTCGGCGTCGTCCCGGCCGGTCGTCCACTTCGCTTGCGGGCGGTGAAATCGTCGCCATCTTAGGCCGCGGCGAGGCCTTCTTTTATTGGCTAGACTCCATCATCTATGAGCACCCAGGACCCCAACGAGCGTCAGGAATCCGGTCCTTCGGTCGAGGAGGCGCGACCGAAACTCAAACGGCCGCCCATGTTCAAGGTCCTGCTCCTGAACGACGACTACACTCCGATGGAGTTTGTGGTTCAGGTGCTGGAGACATTTTTTGCCATGCCGCGCGACAAGGCGACGCAGGTCATGCTGCACGTTCACACCCGGGGGGTGGGGGTGTGCGGCGTCTTTACGCGTGACATCGCCGAGACCAAGGTCTCCCAGGTCACCGAGTACTCCAGAAGCCATCAGCACCCGCTGATGTGTACCATGGAAGAGGCGTGAGCGTTGCCGCGGTGGTGCGCGTGCGACCCTGACCCCCGGCGACTTGACTGTTTTAACCCCCTCACAGGCCAAGGTCACCATGCTTAGCAAAGAGCTTGAATACTCGCTAAATCAGGCCTTCAAGGAGGCCCGCGCCAAACGTCATGAGTACATGACCGTGGAGCACCTGCTGCTGTCGCTCCTTGACAATCCCACGGCGGCGCGGGTCTTACGTGCCTGCGGAGCGGACGCGGGACGGCTGCGCCAGGAGATCGGCACCTTCATCGATGAGACGACTCCATTGATTCAAGGGGATACCAGTCGCGAGACGCAGCCGACTCTGGGCTTCCAACGCGTCCTACAGCGGGCCGTTTTCCACGTCCAATCGGCGGGCAAAAAGGAGGTGACTGGGGCTAACGTCCTGGTGGCGCTGTTCAGTGAGCAGGATTCCCAGGCGGTCTACCTGCTCAACCAGCAGGACATCACCCGGTTGGACGTCGTCAACTACATCTCTCATGGCATCTCCAAGGTGCCCGGGGAGAACCCCGAGGACGAGTCCCACGGCGGCGAAGCGGAGGACGGGCGAGACGCGGAAAAGGAAGGCGCCTCCCCGCTGGAGAGCTTTGCCACAAACCTCAACGCCCTAGCCCAGCGCGGGCGCATCGACCCGCTAATCGGCCGGGGCGCAGAGATCGAACGTACCCTGCAGATCCTCTGCCGGCGGCGCAAGAACAACCCGCTCTTCGTCGGTGAGGCGGGGGTGGGCAAGACGGCCATTGCGGAAGGACTGGCCAAGAAGATCGTCGACGGGGACGTCCCGGAAGTCCTGGCCGATGCCGTCATCTACTCCCTGGATCTGGGCGGCCTTGTGGCGGGGACCAAGTATCGCGGCGATTTCGAGAAGCGTCTCAAGGCCGTCCTGGCGCAGCTACGACGCCAGCCCCATGCCATCCTCTTCATCGACGAGATCCACACCATTATCGGCGCCGGCTCGGCCTCTGGCGGGGTTATGGACGCATCCAATCTGATCAAGCCCTTCCTGGCCTCCGGCGACCTGCGCTGCATCGGCTCCACCACCTATCAGGAGTACCGCGGTATTTTCGAAAAGGACCGGGCCCTGGCTCGACGATTCCAGAAGATCGACGTCAATGAGCCGTCGGTGGAAGAGACCGTGGAGATCCTGAAGGGGCTCAAGCCTCGCTTCGAGGAACACCATCAGGTTAGCTATACGCAGCCGGCCCTGCGCGCCGCCGCCGAGCTGTCGGCCAAGTACATCAACGACCGCCACCTCCCGGACAAGGCCATCGACGTCATCGACGAAGCGGGGGCCAATGTCCAGCTCCGCCCAGCGGACAAGCGCAAGAAGCGCATCGACGTCGCCGATGTGGAGGCTATCGTTGCCAAGATGGCGCGCATTCCGCCCAAGCGGGTCTCGACCTCCGACACCGAGGCCCTGCGCAATCTGGACCGCGACCTCAAGATGGTGGTGTACGGCCAGGACGATGCTATCGACGCCCTGACATCGGCCATCCGGATGAACCGCTCGGGCCTGGGGCACGAGGAGAAGCCGATCGGCTCCTTCCTCTTTACCGGTCCCACCGGGGTGGGCAAGACCGAGGTCACCCGGCAGTTGGCGCGCATCCTCGGCATGGAGCTGATCCGCTTCGACATGTCTGAGTACATGGAGCGACACACGGTCTCACGCCTGATCGGTGCTCCGCCGGGCTACGTCGGTTTCGACCAAGGCGGGCTGCTCACAGAGGCCATCAACAAGCATCCGCATGCGGTCCTGCTGCTGGACGAGATTGAGAAGGCCCATCCGGACGTTTTCAACCTGCTCCTGCAGGTCATGGACCACGGGACCCTCACCGACAACAACGGGCGCAAGGCCGACTTCCGCAATGTGGTCCTGGTGATGACCACCAATGCCGGGGCCGCGGAGACCAGCCGCAGGTCCATCGGCTTTACGGAGCAGGACCATGCCACCGATGGCATCGAGGCCCTCAAGCGCTTTTTCAGCCCGGAGTTCCGCAATCGACTGGATGCCGTGGTCCAGTTCGGTGCGCTCACCCCGCGGACCATCGCGAGCGTCGTGGACAAGTTCATCTTCGAGTTGGAGCAACAACTCCTGGACAAGAAGGTCGCACTGGTCATCGACACGAATGTCCGCGCCTGGATCGCCCAGAAGGGCTATGACCCGGCCATGGGCGCCCGCCCCATGGCAAGGGTCATCCAGAACCACATCAAGAAGCCCCTTGCCAACGAGGTGCTGTTTGGGGAATTGGCCAGCGGCGGCACGGTGCGGGTCCACGTCAAGGACGATGACCTGGCCTTCGAGTTTGGCGAGCGCAAACCGCACTGAACGTGGCGGATGGGGGCGGAGGCAGACGGCTGTCACCGGCCCCCTGGGGCGTAAGGCTCGGGTGGGACGACCGCAGGGGCGGAGCGCCACGCGATGGCCGCGCGCGGGGAGGAGCTTAGCGGGCGCGGTAGGTGATCCGGCCCTTGGTCAGGTCGTAGGGTGTGAGCTCTACGGTCACCTTGTCCCCCGTCAGGATGCGGATATAGTGCTTGCGCATCTTCCCCGAGATGTGTGCGGTCACCACGTGACCGTTCTCGAGCTCCACCCGAAATACGGTATTGGGCAGGGTCTCGACGACCGTACCTTCCATCTGAATGACGTCTTCTTTTGACATGGACTGTCGGACTGATTGGCTTGGATTCCGGCTACAAAACCAAGCAAGTCTAACACATCGATTCATCTCGCGCGTTCGCTCCGACCCTGGGCATTGGGTCGGGCCGCCGGGCCTCGGCTCGCCTGGGTGCTGGCAGGTTTCCATGGACGCCATCCGCGCGCTCCTGGGTTGGGTGAGCGATCCGGCCTCAACTGCCGCATGCGGCGTGCAGCTTCGCGGCTTGCAGGGTGTTTTCCAGGAGGCTGGCGATGGTCATGGGGCCGACCCCGCCCGGGACCGGTGTAATCCAGGCCGCGCGCTCGCGGCAGGGCTCGTAGTCGACATCGCCGACCAGGGTGCCGTCCTGCAGGCGGTTGATGCCGACGTCGATCACCAGGGCCCCCTCCTTGATCCAGTGGCCGGGGACGAAGCGTGGGCGGCCCACGGCGGCTACGAGGATATCCGCCCCGCGGGCCTTTTCCGCCAAGCCCCGGGTTCGGCTGTGGCACACCGTGATGGTGCACCGGGCGGCCAGAAGCTCCAATGCCATCGGGCGGCCGACAATGTTCGACTGGCCGATGATAACCGCGTCGAGACCCTCCAACTGGTGCCCGGTGCGCGCCAAAAGCGTCATGATGCCCTTGGGGGTGCAGGGGCGCAGGACGGGCATGCGCAGCGCCAGGCGACCGACGTTGTAGGGGTGGAACCCGTCCACGTCCTTGGTGGGCAGGATGCGCTCGATGACCGCCTCTTCGTCGATGTGCCCGGGTAGCGGGAGCTGGACCAGGATACCGTCGATGTGGTCCCGCGCGTTGAGGGCGTCGATCAGCTCAAGCAGGGCCGCCTGAGTTGTGTCGCCCGGGAGCTCGTGCAGCTCCGAGTAGAACCCGACCTCCTGACACGCCTTGCGCTTGTTGCGGACATAGACCTGAGAGGCGGGATTGGCCCCGATCAGGAGCACGGCCAGACCCGGCGGGCGTCCGCCCTGTGCCGCGATGGCATCCACCCCTGCCTTGATGGTGGTGCGGATATCCGCGGAGACGGCCTTGCCGTCTAGGATCTGTCCGGCCATGCTGCCCCCTGTCCGGTGCTTGTTGTGGAAGGCGGCATCATAGCCTCCCGCGACTGGGTTGCAAGGCTGCGCCGCGGTCGATGCCCGCGATTCGACATGGCCAGAACGGGTCTTGCAGTCCCCGCACGCTGCGCCGGACTTGGCCCGCCCTACTCCCGGCGCAGGGCCTCGATCGGGTCCAGCCGCGCCGCCCGGCGGGCGGGGAAATAGCCGAAGATCACCCCCACCGCCGCGGAGAACAGGAAGGCGGTCACCACAATTCTGGGGTTGAAGACGAAGGGCACCTCCAGGACCCCGGCCAGGCCGATGGCGGCACCGATGGCCAGGACGATCCCCAGCACCCCGCCCAGGGAGGACAGGGCCACCGCCTCCACCAGGAACTGCATCAGGACCTCCCGCTCCAGGGCCCCGATGGCGAGCCGGATGCCGATCTCCCGGGTGCGCTCCGTCACCGAGACCAACATGATGTTCATGATGCCGATGCCCCCCACCAGCAGGCTCACTGCCGCCACGGCACTGAGCAGCGTGGTCAGGAGCTTGGTGGTTCCGGCGAGCATGTTGGCGACCTCCTTCATGTCGCGCACACTGAAGTTGTC
>JBFZCW010000352.1:0-3151 GCA_041307765.1 Chromatiaceae bacterium | reverse complement strand
GACGGCGCTGCCGCTGTTGCCGCCTGACGGCAGGGCGGCGAGTAGCGGCGGATAAAGATGAGGTTTCATTGGCGGAGAGCTGGTGAGTGGCAGAAGGGCATGCCGAGGTGTAGGGACCCTTCGAAGGACTATCCCTTGCTGAAGGCTGCCCTGGCGAGGATCCCTCGGCTCGGCCGCGGCGATCTCCTCAAGAAGCACTTGCCGGATGTCTTGGGGCGTAAGGGGCATGGGGTACGCGTATTCGCCGCGGTTATGTTCCGGCGCAGGCGGTTGTAGGTCGAGTGAGAGTAGCACAGGCCGGCCAAGGCAAAGGCTGGTGGCGGGCCCTCAATAACCCCGTGCGCTTATCCGCTATCCCAGGGTATTCACCGATACACTGGGCACCCATGCACGATCCCCTCCGCCGGAACCTTCCGCCGCACCCCAGCCTGCTCAAGGGGCCGTCCAAGCCCGCTCAGGAACGTCTGGGAGGCCACGGAAGCAGCGCACCGGCACTTCCGGGTACACCCGCCTGCAAGAGCCTCCTGAAGGCCCTTGAAGCACCCTTCACCATCGTCGATCTGGAGACCACCGGGCTGAGTCCCGTGCGCGACGAGATCATCGAGATCGGGGCGCTGCTGGTGGACTGGCGCTCCCAGTCGGTTCGCGAGTTTTCCACCCTCATCCGCCCCAGCATGGCATTGCCGCCCAAGATCACCCAGCTAACCGGCATCGACCAGGCAATGCTCGAGGAGCACGGCATCGGCCTGCGCGAGGGGTTCACCCGGCTACAGGACTTCATCGGGGACCGCCCAGTGTTCGCGCACCACGCCGAGTTCGACCAAGGCTTCCTTGTCAGCGCATCGGCCAGGCTCGGCCTCGGCTTCGCCAACCCCATGCACGACACCATCTGCATGGCCCAGGCGGCTTGGCCAGACCTCGACTCCTACGCGCTGTTCAGCCTCGCGCAACGCATGGGGCTGGGCAACTCTCCGGCGCATCGCGCGCTGGCCGACGCCAGGGCAACGTTGGACGTCCTCATCGAGGCCAACCGGGTGCTGCGGGGCGACTCCGACTGGCCGTGCCGCGATCGAGGCCGACGCTAGCCTCCGGTCACCGCTCGAAGTAGAGGATCGCGTCGGTATCGACCGGCGCCTTCGCCAGCCCAAGCCGCATCGCCGGCGTCTTGCCGTCCTTCCCAGGCTCCACGTAGTTGTGCATTACGCGGTAGATGGTCAGCAGCTTCTCCACCATGACCGGGTTGTAGGGGCTGTAGCCGTACCAGGTGCGCCCGGCACGGCTTGAGGTGCTGATGGGGCGTTCCAGGGGGTTCAGGCGGCGCCGGACCCGCTGGAAGAAGTTGTCGATGCCGGCCACGCTGGCCTTGAGGAAGAGCCTGGCGGTGTGGTCCTCGTCGCTCTGGTACTCGGGCTGGGTGCCGTCCACGACGAGGTCCGTCGAAGTTTCGCCGGCGACAACGGGAGGCCCTTCCGGCCGCAACGGGTCCGGGATCTCCGTGAGCCAGCACATGGCCTTGAGCGGCTCGGACATGTTGGGCGTCGGGTGCATGCACCAGCGGTCGCTCCACTTGCCGAACGCCGCCCGGTGGCGGATCTCGTGCTTCATCATCTCCAGCTCGATTTCCTTGGGCGTCAGCTCCGGGTTGGCCCGTTGCATGCGCCGGAACCGTGCCTTTGCGGCCGTCAACTCAGCGCGCTTCCGGGGGACTGTCAGTTCCTTCGCCGTCCTGACGTAGAAGGCGTCGACGCGGCGCAGCTTGATGTCCTGGGCGAAGGCGGCCAGGCACGCGGCCCGGATGCCAGAGTCCTGGTCGAGAAAGAAGCGGATTTTGGCGGCCCACCTCAGCAGGTCCTTGAGGAAGTAGAAGTGCCCGTACAGGGAGTACTCATCGTGGACCTGCATACCCTTGGTGTCAGGGAGCTTCTGGGAGGCGTCCTTGGTCTCGGAGACCTCTGGATCGTCGCGGTCGGCGGCCTGCTCGTAGGCGGCCTCGATCGTGTCGACAAGGGCGGCATCCTGAGGGACCAGGCCCTTGCGCCTGCGCCTGGCCTGCGAGGCGAGCACGGACTCGTCGTAATCGGGCTGAAGCCACAGCCGGGCGTACTTGCGGTGGGGATAGGGCTTGTCGTAGTCGTTCGTCGCCAGGGCGTCCCTCTCGACGGCCTCCGGGTCGATGCTTGGGTCGAAGTTGACGTGCATGCCGAACACGAAGCCGGAGGCGTTATCGGCGCTGCCCACGGCCCTGAGCACGATGTTCCGGCGGTCGGTGTACCGGCTCCAGTTCACCTTGTACTCCTGCCGGTCGACGCTGATGTAGAGCCGGTGGATGGGCAGCGACTGGAAAGCCTGCTCGCGGTCACCGGCGAAGGCCATGCACTGCCTGTAAAGAAAATCGATCTTTCCGTATAGTGTTACGGCATTGAGGCCGGTGACGTTCAAGATCCGCTGGATCGGCATCTTGTTGGTCAGCGCCCCGAGGATGGTCTTGTTCAGGTGGGTAATGCGCTGGCGCTTGAGCGCCTTGGTGCTGCGGGTGAGGGTCTTGCCACACGCGCGGCAGCGCCACCTGGGCGCCCCGGTGGCGGACTTGCCGAAGCGGTAGTAGGCCTTGCGGTCCGTCACCGGCGTACTGCCGTTGACGCAGCCCGGGGTGCTACAGCAGAGATCAGGCGGGGGTTGGAGGTACTGGCTGAAGCGCAGCCGTTCCTCGGCCACGGCCAGATTGCTCTTGACCGAGAACGACTCGCCACACAGCAAGCACACGAGCGCCGGCCGGTTCTTGGCAACGGCATGGAGCCTGTAGGAGATGCCTGGCTTCCCGGCTACATCCGGGTGGGCCTTCCGACGCCATTTGACGATGTCGGCCGGCACGCCGAAGTTGGCGCACGCGGGGTTCTTGCAGAAGTTGACGTTGATGCCCGCCACCGCTGGGGGTAGGGCCCCTTCGTCCTCCTCGACCGCCAGCAAAATCGCTGCCAAAAGAAATCCCCCAAAGGTCCAAGACCTGTGGGGGATTGTAGGAATTACTCAGGTGTTTTTCAACACTTTAACTTAACGCCTAGCCAATCGGCGCGTTTTTTTGGCGACGATTGCCGCACCGAGCGGCGCGGCAAGACCACTCAGCTGGTCCGCTCTTCGTCGCTGGGGGCCG
>JBFZCW010000351.1:0-2867 GCA_041307765.1 Chromatiaceae bacterium | reverse complement strand
GGGTGCCGGCGCGGTGCATCTCGTAGAGCCGGTGCACGCCGGTGGTGGTCTCCTCGGTCACGCCCTTGATGTCGGCCGCGATCCGGGTCCAGCGTCCGCCGTCCTCGGCGATCGTGCGGTGCAGCAGGCCGAGGATGACCGCGTACTCCTCGGAGTCGGCGGACTCGACCGGCGGCACCACACCGGCCTTCTCGTATTCCACGCCCTTGTGGACCAGCAGGGTGGCGTCGCCGCCGTCGTCCAAGATCATGTTGGGGCCGCGCCCATCCGGCCAGTTGACTACCTGCTCGGTACACCACCAGTATTCCTCCAGCGTCTCGCCCTTCCAGGCGTAGACCGGCACACCAGCGGCGGCGATCGCTGCGGCGGCGTGGTCCTGGGTCGAGAAGATGTTGCAGGAGCACCAGCGAACTTGGGCGCCGAGTTCGACCAGGGTCTCGATCAGGACCGCAGTCTGGATGGTCATGTGCAGGCTGCCGGTGATGCGTGCCCCGGTCAGCGGCTTGGACTGGCCGTACTTCTTGCGCAGGGCCATCAGACCGGGCATCTCGGTCTCGGCGATGCGCATCTCCTTGCGGCCCCAGGCGGCCAGGGACATATCCGCAACCTTGTAGTCGGTAAACTCACTCATGGTAGTCAGCTCCAGTGATTATCAGAGTGAGCGCCGTTGGGAAGTGCCCCCCAACGAGCCTGGCCCCATCGCGGGGTCGCAGCGCTCCTCGCTGGAGGGGGCTGATCGGCCTGCTACAAACCAGCGGCGTCGCGCAGGGCGGCTGCCCGATCCGTCCGTTCCCAGGTGAACTCCGGCTCCTCGCGCCCGAAGTGCCCATAGGCGGCGGTCTTGCGATAGATTGGCCGGACCAGGTCGAGCATCCTGACGATGCCGTAGGGGCGCAGGTCGAAGTGCTCGCGCACCAGTTGGGCGATGCGCTCCTCGTCGATCTTGGCGGTGCCGAAGGTCTCGATGGAGATTGAGGTCGGCTCGGCCACGCCGATGGCGTAGGACACCTGGATCTCGCAACGGTCCGCCAGACCGGCGGCAACGATGTTCTTGGCCACGTAGCGCCCGGCGTAGGCGGCGGAGCGGTCCACCTTGGACGGGTCCTTGCCGGAGAAAGCGCCGCCGCCGTGACGGGCCATGCCGCCGTAGGTGTCCACAATGATCTTGCGCCCGGTCAGACCGCAGTCGCCCACAGGGCCGCCGATGACGAACTTGCCGGTCGGGTTGATGTGGAACTTGGTCCCCTTGTGGATCCACTCCGCCGGGATCACGGGTTGGATGATGTTCTCCATCACCGCCTCGCACAGGTGCCTGTAGTCCACGTCCGGGTCATGCTGGGTTGAGAGGACCACGGCGTCCACTGCGACCACCTTGCTGTCGGAGTAGCGCAACGTGACCTGGGACTTGGCATCCGGACGCAGCCAGGGCAGGACATGGGTCTTGCGCATCTCCGATTGCCGCTGCACCAGCCGGTGGGCATAGGTGATGGCGGCGGGCATCAGGACCTCAGTCTCGTTGGTGGCGTAACCGAACATCAGGCCCTGGTCGCCGGCACCCTGCTCCTCGGGGGCGGAACGGTTCACGCCCTGGGCGATGTCGCTGGACTGCTTGCCGATCAGGGACATGACGGCACAGGTAGAGCCATCGAACCCGACGTTCGAGCTGGTGTACCCGATGTCGCAGACAACCCCGCGCACGACCTCGTCGATGTCGATCCAGGCATTGGTCGTGATCTCCCCGCCGACGATCACCGCCCCGGTCTTAATCATGGTTTCGCAGGCCACGCGGGCATGCTGCGGGTCCGGGTCCTGCGTCAAGATCGCATCCAGGACCGCATCTGAGATCTGATCCGCGACCTTGTCGGGGTGGCCCTCGGAGACGGACTCCGACGTGAAAACGTAGTCTTTTGCCATGGCGTTTGGGAACCGGTATGGGTTGCTGCGGGATCAAGTTGGGCGGAGCCGCCCTGCGGGCCGGTTATTGTAGGGACGCCCATGCCGAAATCCTAGCTGTTTGGAGAAAACAACCTCCGGAACTCGAGGGTGCGGTTGTGGCGGCGGGCCAGGGCCCCCTAGGCGGACGGTCCCTGGCGCTTGAGCCCGGCCAGGACCCGGGTGAAGGCCAACAGCGGGGTGGCGAGAATGAAGACCAGCAACCCCAGGGAGGCGACGCTGAAGCCGATCAGGCTGGCCCCGGCGGATAACACCTTCCTGAAGACGCCCGGTCGCGGCGATGGTGCCGCTTCCACCGGGTTGGCTCCCCATGCCTGGTCGGTCTGAGGCGCAACCTCGCTGGTGACGTCCCTCAGGGGGACGCAAAGACCTGGGCCCAGTCGTCCATCATGGAGACCGGTATCCAGCCGTTCGCCGGGGCCAGGTCGAGGGCCTTGTCCAGCTTGCCGAAGGGGCTCTCCCGATCGTAGGCGTACTCGCGCTCGGCGTCGGTGTGGTGGAGGATCAGGCCGAGCCGCCGACCGGGTCCCCCGGTAGTCCACTGGAGCATCTGCAGGTCACCGTCGGAATTGCCGAAGGCGAGGATGGGGCGGCGCCCGATGTGCCGCTGTATGCCCACCGGCTTGTCCCCCTTGTCGTCGATGAAGGCCACCTTGGGCTCGCGCACCAGGACCGGCCTGCCCTCGCGCAGCTCGAACCGTTGCTCGATCTGGGAGCCGATCACCTGCTCCGGCGGGATGCCATAGACGCGCTCGGCCCAGGGGCGCAGGAAATCCGCCCCGCCGCCGGAGACGATGAAGGTCTTGAAGCCGTTGGACCTCAGATAGTCGAGCAGCTCCAACATGGGCCCATAGACCAGGGCCGTGTAGGGCAGATCGAAGCGGGGGTGGCGGGCGGAGGCGATCCAGTCCGCG
>JBFZCW010000350.1:0-3887 GCA_041307765.1 Chromatiaceae bacterium | reverse complement strand
TCCAGGAGCACGGAGGCGAGCTGGCCGTCGCCCTCGTCCAGCTTGACCCCGCCCACCAAGTCGGCGGCATTTTCGCGGTCTGCGAGCCATTTGGCGGCCTCGCTGCTCGCCCCACGCGGGGAAAGGGTGTAGACAGAGGAACCGCGCACGCTGGGGTCATCGAACGCATCGGCGTGGATCGACACGAACAGATCCGCCTTCTGCTTGCGGGCCCTGGCCATGCGCTGACGCAGCGGGATGAAGGTATCCGAGTCCCGGACGAGGTAAGGGCGCATGCCCGGCTCCTTCGCCACGAGCTTGGCAAGCCGGCGGGCGACGGCCAGGGTGATGTCCTTCTCCTTTGTCCGCTTGGCGCCGATGGCGCCAGCATCCTTTCCGCCGTGGCCGGCGTCGATGGCGATGACGAGCTCCCGCGCCTTGGTCGCCTTAGGCCGCACCGCCGCCTGCTTGCCGCCGGTCTTTCCGGCGGCCCGCACCGTGGTGCCGGCAGCCTGGCCGGGGGCCTGGCCGGGGGCCGCACCGCTCGCGACCAACTCCACGATCAGTCCATGGCCGCGCTCCTCGGTCGGCTTAACCTGAAAACTCTTCGGCCGCACCGGCTGCTTCAGATCGATAACCATGCGCAGGTCGTCGCCCTCGCGCACCCCGCTGCGCAGGCCACCGAGGACGGCATGGTTGCCGGGGGCCACCGGCAGCTTACAGCCAAGGACTGCGTCGGGGACGTCGATGACTAGGCGATGGGGGTCCGATAGGGCGAAGACGTTGTGGCTGAAGGCCCCGCTGAGGTCGATCAGCAGGCGGATCCTGTCCCCCTCGTCTTCGATGCGTGCCCCCCGCACCTCGACGAGCCCACCCGCGGCACAGCCCCAGGCGGAGAGCAGCAATAGCATCGCAACAAACCTGCCCATGTCGGCACCCCGAAACGTAGCGATTTCGAGCCTCTTGGCCTGTCAAGCACGTTGCTTTTATGTTAGCAGGTGTCTCCAGACATTTCCAAATAAAAACCGAAGATTAGCATGCTTTCCTCAATTCCCGATTAGGCCTCGTCAGTTTTTCGCAACAACGGTCCGCCGGCGACTCAACCCAATGCCCTGATCAAGGCTTGCGCACGGGGCCCGAACCCCAGGATCTCCAAGTCCCGCCCCGTGCCGGAATAGAGGATGTGGATCTCAAGATCCGCCGGCGGCAGGGCATTCGCGGCGCGCTCCGGCCACTCCACCAACAGCAGCTGTTCTCCGCCCAGGAGGTCCCGAAGCCCCAGGTACTCCAGCTCTTCGGGATCGCCCAGACGATAGAGGTCCAAGTGAAAGACCGGGCGCCCCTTGGGTTCGTAGGGCTCGACCAGGGTGTAGGTCGGGCTCTTCACCGCCCCGACATGACCAAGGCCGCGTAGGATTCCGCGCACCAGGGTGGTCTTGCCAGTCCCAAGATCGCCCCGCAGGTGGACAATCCAGCCCCCACACCAGTCGGCGGCGAGGAGCTGGGCCAGACGCCGCCCGAACGCCTCTTGGGCGGCTTCCCCCTCCAGGTGCAGCCGCGTCATGACCGCGCCCGGTTGAGCACCGGACGGATGGCCGCAATCAGGTCGGAGGCCAGCAGACCCCGCTCGCCGCCCTGGGCCGCCGCCGCATCCCCAGACGCGGCATGCAGTGCGACTCCGGCTGCAGCGGCCTCTTCCATGTGTAGCCCCTGGGCAATCAGGGCAGCGATGATCCCCGTCAGGGCATCGCCCATGCCGCCGCCAGCCATCCCCGGGTTCCCGGCGCTGCAGACCCCAGGTGGCCGGTGGCTGGCGCCATAGACGAGGGTCCCGGCCCCCTTGAGCACGGCCACGCCGCCATAGGTCCCCTGGAGGCGGCGCACGGCGGCGAAACGGTCGGCCTGGACCTCTGCGGGTGGGCACCGCAACAGGCGGCCGGCCTCCCCCGGGTGGGGGGTCAGGACCCAACGTGCGGATGTCTGGGGCCCAAGCGCCAGCAGGTTCAGGGCATCGGCGTCCACTACCAGGGGCAGGTCGCATCCCAGGACCCGTTGGTAAAGGGCTCGCCCCCACTCTGTCTGTCCCAGGCCAGGGCCCACTGCAACCACATCGGCTCGCACAATCAGGGCATCCAGTCCGGCGGCGTCCGCGACCCCGTGGCACATGAGCTCGGGCCGGCCAGTACCGAGGACTGCCGCATGGGCTGGGTGGGTTGCCACCGCGACCAGGCCGGCCCCCGTCCTAAGGGCGGCCTCGCCGGCGAGGCGGGCCGCACCAGCCATCCCCGGGGCGCCACCCACCACCAGCACGGTCCCGAAGTCCCCCTTGTGGGCGCTGCGCCGCCTCGGGGCGAGCAGCTGCGCCTGCTTGGACCAGTCGATCCGGCGGGCGGATAGGACCTCCCGGGACCAAACCACCGCCGGCACCCCGAGGGCGCTGAACCGAATCTCACCGCAGCAGCTCGCCCCCTCGCCGGTGAAGAGCCCCTGCTTGAGGCCAATGAAGCTGATGGTCGCGTCCGCCTTCACCGCCACCCCCACCACCCGCCCAGTGTCGGCGTGCAGCCCCGAGGGGATGTCGATGGCGAGCTTGGGGGCCAGGTGTTCGTTCGCGGCGGCGATGGCCTTGGCCCATTCGCCCTGCACCTCACGGTCGAGGCCGGTCCCGAGCAGCGCGTCCACGATGAGGTCCGTTCGCCTGGGCAGCACGTCGAACGGTCGCACTGATCCGCCGGCGGCCAGGTATGCATCCGCCATGGTGCGGGCGTCACCGGAGAGGGATCCGGGGTCGGCCAGCGCCAGGACATACGTCGACAGCCCGTCAAGGAGGCAGAGGCGCGCCACCACATAGCCGTCGCCCCCATTGTTGCCTCCCCCGCAGAGGACGGTGATGTGCCGGGCGCCGGGCCAGCGCGTTCGCAGCAGCCGGTACGCGGCGGCGCCCGCACGCCCCATCAGCTCGGCCCCGGGGATCCCGTAGTCCTCGATGGCCGCGCGGTCCAGGGCGCGCACCTGCTCGGCCCGGTAGAGGGCGTGGGGGAGTTGATCCGTGTCGGGCATGGGGCGAAGCATCGTTTTCAATCGTCAGTCCGCAGTTGGCCGTCTGCAGTGCGGGTTCCCAAACCAGGTCTGACCACTGTCCACTGCCGACTGTCTACTTTACAGTGTCGGAACCCTACCCCAGGGACAAGCGGATGCAGCCCAGCGTTGGTCAAAACAGCCCCGTCCGAGATCCGGCAGTCGCCCCGCCCGGCCGCCCAGGCCCGGCCCGGCTCGCCACCCTGGTGGCAGAGATCAGGGCCTGGGGGCTGGAGTTGGGCTTCCAGCAGGTCGGCATCGCCGACATGGACCTTGGCCCGGCGGAAGCCAGGCTCGCGGACTGGCTGCGCCTCGGCTTTCAGGGCGAGATGGGCTTCATGTCCCGCCATGGTACCCGCCGCAGCCGCCCGGCGGAGCTGATCCCCGGGACATTGCGGGTGATCTCCGTCCGCATGGATTACTTGCCCGAGCACCAGGCGGCCGTGCAGGCACACCTATCGGACCCCGCGGCAGCCTTCGTCTCCCGCTACAGCCTTGGGCGCGATTACCACAAGCTCCTACGCCGGCGCCTCCAGCGCCTGGCCGACCGCATCGCGGCGGCCGTCGGCCCCTTCGGATACCGGGTCTTCGTCGACTCGGCCCCAGTCTTGGAAAAGCCCCTTGCGGAAAAGGCCGGGCTCGGGTGGATCGGCAAGCACACCAACCTGATCAACCGCCAGGCGGGGTCCTGGTTCTTCCTTGGGGAGATCTACACCGACCTGCCCCTGCCGGTCGGCACGCCGGCGGCAGGCCATTGCGGGACCTGCCAGGCCTGCATCGCCGCCTGTCCCACCCGGGCCATCGTCGCCCCCTATGTCCTCGACGCCCGC
>JBFZCW010000349.1:0-5979 GCA_041307765.1 Chromatiaceae bacterium | reverse complement strand
GCAATTGACCGCCACGAAAGGCCCGGCGCCACGCCCGCTGTGAGCGTGCACGTAGCGCGCAAGCAGTTCCTTGCCGGTGCCGCTGGCGCCTGTGATGATCACGTTGCAGTCCGTCGGGGCGATCTGGCGGGCCGTCTCCAGGAGCTTGGTCATGGCCGGGTCCTGGGTGATGGGGTGCACGGCTCCGGCCTGGGCCTCGACCTGGGCCCGCAGGACCCGGTTTTCGCGCTTGAGGTGTGCGAGCTCCAGGGCCTCGCGCACCACATGGCGCACCTCGTCGAGCCGGAAGGGCTTGGCAATGTAGTGGAAGGCGCCCTCCTTCATGGCGTCTACCGCCGAGGACACCGTGGCGTGGCCGGTCAGCAGGATGACTTTCGCGTCGGGCAGGTGCTCGCGGCAGTGGCGGAGTATGGCCAGGCCGTCGACCCGTTCCATGCGCAGGTCCGTGATGACGAGGTCGAAGGACCGGTCGGCCAGCGCCTTGAGCCCAGCCGGACCGCTCTGGGACCCGGCCACCGCATAGCCCTCCTTTCGCAGAATGTGCAGGAGGTTCTTGAGGGCGACGGCCTCGTCGTCGATGACAAGGATGCGGTCGGGCTGGTCCGTCATGGCACCCCCCCGGGCTGGGTGCAGGGCAGGGCGATGAGGAACCGCGTCCCCTCGCCGGGCCGGCTGCTCACCCCGATGCAGCCGCCGTGCTGGTGGACGATCTCCTGGCTGACATAGAGCCCGAGTCCGGAGCCGTGGCCGACGTCCTTGGTGGTGAAGAAGGGGTCGAAGACCCGCGGCAGGACCTCTGGGGCTATCCCTGGGCCTGAATCCGCGACCGTGATCAGGACCAAACGGGCGCCAACCGCCGTGGGCGCCTCGGATCGGCCGCAGACGCTGTGCTCTGGCATCTGGAAGCCTGCCGCGTCGCGGACGCGCGCGGAGACTGTGACACGCACCTCGGGGCCGCCCGCCTCCAAGGCATTGCGGATCAAGTTCACCAGGACCTGCTGGAGGCGTTGCGGATCGGCCTCCACGGTCAGCCCCTCTGGCACATCGACCTCCAGACTGGCCCCCTCGGCACCCCGTTTGGTCGCCGGCCCGATCAGCCGCAGCGTCTGCTCCACCATCGGGCGCAGTGCCAGGCGGCGCTTGCGGAAGGCCCCCTCCCGGCTGAACTCCAGCAGGGTGCGAACGATGTTGCGGGCGCGCTCGGTCTCGGTGTCGATCTGCCCGAGCCACTCCCGGACCTGGGCCTGCCCCGCCGTCGCCAGCTCCTCGGTGAGGATCTGGCAGGAGCTCGAGACGTTCGAGAGGGGGTTGTTCAGCTCGTGTGCCACCCCGGAGACCAGGGTCCCCAGGGAGGCGAGCTTCTCGGCCTGGACCAGGTGGCGGCGGCGGGCGTCCAGCTCCGCGAGCATACGGTTAACGGACGTGCTGACCGCCAGGATCTCGCGGTCCTGGGAGACGGGGGTGACCTGGTCGTAGCGGCCGTCCGCGATGTCGCGGAGCTGCTCCACCAGGAGTCCCAGCGGCCGGGTGGTGCGCCCGGCGAGCCACTGCGCCGCCACGACCGCGAGCAGGATCGCCAGGGCACCGGCGGCGAGCAGGGCCGCCCGGGACTGGGCGATCACCTCCTGCAACCGCGCGTGCCGGGCGTGGGCGAGCCCTTCCGCCGCGTCCGCGAGGCGGCGGCCGGTCTGGCGGACCTCCGGGGCCTGGTCGCCGTTCCGAGGTGCATCCCGGACGCCCGCGAGCAGCCGGCGATAGGCCGCCAGGTCGGCGTCGAGCCGCTCCAGCTCGCGTGGGCCGCCGAGCTCGGTGAGCGTGGGCCTGGCCTCGGCGATCAGCCTCTGGGCCTGCTCGGCGTAGGCCTCCACCTCGGCCAGGGCCTCGGCGCCGCCGTAGAGAAACCAGTTCTTCTCATAGCGGCGGATCTCCAGCACAGCATCCAGCAGTCGGGAGGCGGCCACGTCCGGGGCAATGTTACGTTCCAGATAGCTCAGGTCGCTGTAGGCCAGCAGGGCGATCCCCGCGACGGCGCCGGCGAAGGCGTAGTAGCCGAGCTGGATCTTGCGTTGGAGGCTGGGCATGGGGCCGTTGGATGTTTCATATCGCAACACTGCGTTGCTTCAGTGTAACAGGGGCGGCGGGCCTCCGTGGGACAAGGCGCGGGAGCGCAGGCCCGATCTCTCCGTTTCAGTTCCGCAACAGGTGGGTATCGCAGGGCGCCCGGGAAAACACTCTGCTTTTCAGCATGATGGGGTGCGCTCTCAGATGGCACGTCGTTTGCAGTTGGGATGCTATCCCAAGACAGTGGAGGCCACTCCCGATGACAACCAAGCGCGGCCTGTTGGCCGACCTCGAACGGGCCATGAACGGCCTTGCCTATGCCCACCTCGGCGAGTACCTGCCGCATGAGGACAAGAAGGCGGTCCTCGGCGTACCCGATGCCCTCCCGAAGGCTGAGATCAGGGCTCAGGGGCGACGCCGGGTGGCCCTGGCCGTTCAGGGGCAGGTGCGTCCCGGGGCCCTGCGCTATGCCCACAACGCCTGCGCGCGCATGGACGCAGACCTGGACGTTCTCACCGATCTGGCGGAGGGCGGGCTCCAAGAGGCCATGGACGCGCAGCGCGAAGGCCTGGCCCAAAACCTGGACGAGGCTGGGCACCGCCTGGAGATCGTCCGTATGGGGCGGGACATCCTCAAGGATATCGCTGCCTACGCCCGTGCACGCAGTGGGCTCCTCTTCGTCGTCGTCAGTGCCGAAGACCCCTTCGCCGACCGCGTCATCGCTGGCATTGGCGACAGCCGCGGTCTCGATGTCCCCTGGGTCGTGGTGGCTGGGGCGGACGCCCCCTGACCCAGTCCCGCGCCTATCGCAGCGCCTGCGCCCGAACACATGATTCCACAGCCATAGAGAAAACCCCCATGAGTCTGAGTACACCGCCGAGAGGCACACCCATGCAGTCCCGCGCCCTGGTCACGACCCTGATCCTAGGGGCCGCGAGCGCCGGCCTTTATGTCCTGCTCTTTCTGTTCGCCGACCAGTTTGCCAGGATGGCAGAGGCGACCCGCGCCGGGGAGAAGCTCTACGCCCTGGTGCCCATCGTCGTCGCCATGGTCTTCTCCTTCGTCCATGGGGCCTTCACCGGCCAGTTCTGGGACCTGCTCGGCCTGCGCGCCAAGAAGTAACGGGGCATTACAGCAGTCATGGAAAACCTCAACTTCATCGATATCACCTTCACCACGGCCGTTATCCTGTTCCTGGTCGGCTTCGTCGGCGGCATGGTCAGCGGCTTCATCGGCTCCGGCGGGGCTTTCGTGCTGACCCCGGCCATGATGAGCCTAGGCGTACCAGGCGTCGTCGCGGTGGCCAGCAACATGGCCCACAAGTTCCCCAAGGCCCTGGTGGGGGCGCACAAGCGCCACAAGTACGGGCAGGTGGACATCAAGCTCGGCGTCGTATTAGGCATCTTTGCTGAGGCCGGCGTCCTGTTCGGAAAACACGTCATGGTGGACATCCGCGAGACCTTCGGGGCTGCGGGGACAAACCTCTATGTCTCGGCCGTCTTCGTCGTGGTGCTCGGCATCGTCGGCGGCCTGGTGCTGCGCGATGCCATCCGCGAGAAGCGCGGCGAGGCCACGCGCAAGGTCTCCGACGAGTTGCCGCCCCTGGCGCGCTGGGTGCGCCGCCTGGAGATCCCGGGGACCATGATCTACTTCAAGAGCATGGACGCCCGCGTCTCCTTCCTGGTCTTGGCCCCGATGGGGTTTGCCACTGGTCTTTTGGCGGCAACCATCGCCGTCGGCGGCTTCATCGGCGTCCCGGCCATGATGTATCTCCTCGGCCTGCCGGCGTTGGTCGCCAGCGCGACCGAGCTGGTCATCGCCTTTGTCATGGGTCTGGGCGGCACCTTCTTCTACGCCCTGGACGGCTTCGTGGATATGCGCCTGGCCATGATCATCCTGGGCGGCTCGCTGTTCGGCATCCAGATCGGCGCTATCGGGACCACGTACGTCAAGGACTACGTGGTCAAGTTCGTCATGGCCGCTATTATGCTGCTGGTCCTGGTCAGCCGCTTCTTCTACATCCCCGGCTATCTCTCCGAGCTGGGCACGATTGGGACTCTGGACCAGGGCACCCGGGGCACGCTGGACAGCATCGGCCTCTGGGCTCTGGCCTTCGCCCTGATCTTTGGGGCCGTCATGATCCTGCAGGCGCTGTACAAGGGGATGCGGGAGCACCGGCTGGCCGAAGCAGCGGCGTTGGCAGCGGCGGGTCCCGTAGTTGCTGCGGTCTCCCCGGAGGTGGCCCCGGCGGCCCAGCTCTCACCGGTGGGGCGTTTCGAGCGCTTCCTGGTGGCCAGCGACGGCTCCGAGTTCAGCGCTGCGGCGGTGCGCGAGGCGCTCAATATGGCAGGCAAGTGCGGGGCCCAGGTCCATGTGATGTCCCTGGTGGCGACCGGCGTCGAGCATGAGGGGCTCGGCGAGTCCTTCCTGAAGCAGGAGCTGGCCAAGGCCCAGGCCCACCTGGACGGGATCAAGGGCCAGGCCGATGCTGCGGGCGTGGCCTGCGAGACCCACCTGGTCCAGGGTAACCACGTAGATCGAGAGATCGTGGATCTGGCCGAGCGTGTCCGGGCGGACGTCATTGTCATGGGCCGGCGCGGCCGGCGCGGGTTGGCCCGACTGATGCTTGGTCATGCTACCGCCCAGGTGATCGGTCAGGCCCACTGCAATGTTCTGGTCGTGCCGAGGGCGGCCCATGTCGAGGGACGGCACATGGTGCTGGCGACCGACGCTTCGCGCTTTGCCGAGACCGCCGCGGTTACCGCCGGCGCCTTGGCCAAAGTGTGCCGGACCCCGGTCACCGTCGCTTCCGTCACGACGGCGAGCCATAGCCCGGAGCGCCGGGCCGAGGCTCAGGAGGCGGTGGCGCGCGTGGTCGCCTACATGCAAGCGGAGGGGACCACCGCCGAGGGCCGTGTGATCGAGGGAGAGCCGGCAGATGCCATCGTCGGAGTGGCGCGGGAGCGGGGCGCGGACCTCATCGTCACAGGCAGTCACGGCCGTACCGGCCTGGAGCGAGTCCTGCTCGGCAGCACCTCCGAGCGCATTCTCAACGAGACCCCCTGCGCCGTGCTGGTGGTCAAGGCCGCCTGATCTGGGCGGGGCAGGGCAGGGACGCCCGGCCCCACCGCCTCCGCACCACATCCCGCCCCAGGCGGGCTCCCCGCCGGGCCTGGACCCAGGTGATCCCTCAACGCGGATGCCCCGTCGGGGCCCCGAGGTCCCCCGCCAGCCGGTGCATCACACGAGCGAGCATCCCGTGGTGCACGCCCTCTCCCGTTCCGGGCACCGCCAACACCTCGCAGTCGCTTCGGGTCTTGAGGGCCGCGGCAAGTCCCGCAGTGGGGCTCAGCAGGCCGAACCTGGACTGGCCGACCACGCAATAACGGGGTTTGAGCGCACCGGCGAGCTGCGTCAGGGTCTCGACAACGGGGCCAGTCTCGACCCGGATTTCCACCCAGTCGGTGGGCAGCTCCAGATGACTGACTATGCCCACCAGGGAGGCCCGGGCATGGCGGACCATGTCGTCCAGGACCCCGCCAGGGCGCTGGGGAAAGGGGTGGTCGGACTCGTAGCCGCCCGCGTAGTCCACCACGTGGACCAAGGCCAGGTGACCCTGGCACAGGGCGGCAAGACGGGCGGCGTGGGCGATGACAGGGATAGCGCGGCGGTCGAGGTCCACCGCGGCGACGATGATCGGCTGGTTAGGCATGGCAAGTGGCTCCGTTGAGGTGGGCTGGGATTGTCGGTGGCGGGGCTGGGACGGGTTTGCCCGACCACTCAGGCCGCCGCGGGTGCGGCCAGGGTATCCCCAGGGGCGGCGGCTGCCTGAGTCTTGCCCAGAATTTGGGTGCCCGGACCTGGCTTACCCGCGCACTCCTGGAAGATCCGCGCCGTGCAGGTGCGGCAGATGTCGGG
>JBFZCW010000348.1:0-15290 GCA_041307765.1 Chromatiaceae bacterium | reverse complement strand
TGCGCCGGACTCGGCCCGCCCTACTCCCGGCGCAGGGCCTCGATCGGGTCTAGCCGCGCCGCCCGGCGCGCGGGGAAGTAGCCGAACACCACCCCCACCGCCGCGGAAAATAGGAAGGCGGTCACAACGATCTCGCCGTTGAAGACGAAGGGTACCTCCAGGACCCCGGCCAGGCCGATGGCCGCGCCGATGGCCAGGACGATCCCCAGCGCCCCTCCCAGGGAGGACAGGGCCACCGCTTCCACCAGGAACTGCATCAGGACTTCCCGCTCCAGGGCCCCAATGGCCAGCCGTATACCGATCTCGCGGGTGCGCTCGGTCACCGAGACCAGCATGATGTTCATGATGCCGATGCCGCCCACCAGCAGGCTGACCGCGGCCACGGCACTCAGGAGGGCAGTCAGGACCTTGGTGGTGCCGGTGAGCATGTTGGCGATCTCCTTCATGTCACGCACACTGAAGTCGTCCTGTTCGTTGGGTGCGACATGGCGGCGCTTGCGCATCAGGCGCTCGATGTCCTCCTTGGCCTGTTCTGTGGAATCGCCCTCGCGCACCGAGACCTGGATCAGGGTCACATTGCGGTTGCCCGCGAGGCGTCGGTGGAAGGTGCGCAGGGGCATGACGACCAGGTCATCCTGATCCGTCCCCATGGTGCTTTGGCCCTTCGCCTGGAGCAGTCCAACGACCTCGCAAGAGACCTGCTTCAAGCGGATCTTTTGTCCGATGGGATCCTGTGGGCCAAACAATTCCTTGTGCACCGTGGCCCCGATGACGCAGACGGCCCGCCCAGAGCGCAGCTCCGCCTCGGTGAAGGGGCGCCCGGCGGCGAAGGTCCAGTTGCGCACCTCGAAGAACCGGTTGTCGGTTCCGGTGACCGTGGCGGACCAGTTGGCGTTGCCGGCCACGGCGGTGAGGGACAGGCTGGCGGCGGGGGCGACCGCCAGCACCGCCGGCACGTCGCGCCCCACGGCGACGGCGTCCTCGAGGGTGAAGGGGACTCCGCCGGCGCCTGACATGGGGCCCATATGCTGCCCGGTGCGGATCATCAGCAGGTTGCTCCCGAGCGACTGGATATTGCTGGTGACCGCAAGCGTTGCCCCGTCCCCCAGGGTGACCATCACGATCACCGCCGCCACGCCGATGACGATGCCGAGGATGGTCAGGACCGAGCGCAAGACGTTGCGGCGGATCTCGCGCAGGGCCAAAAGGAGCGCGTTCCACAACATCAGTGGCGGCCCCCTTGCCCTTGTCCCTGGGCTTGGCCGTCGTCGGCCACCCGCCCGTCCAGGAAGTGGATGACGCGTCCGGCGTAGGCGGCCATCTCCGGCTCGTGGGTGACCATCAGGACCGTGATCCCCTGGTCGCGGTTGAGGCTGGTGAGCAGGCCCATGATCTCGTGGCTGCGTGCACTGTCGAGGTTGCCGGTGGGCTCGTCCGCCAGGAGCAGGCTGGGATCGGTGACGATGGCGCGGGCGATGGCGACGCGCTGCTGTTGTCCCCCGGAGAGTTCGCCGGGGGTATGGCTCTCCCAGCCGGTGAGCCCGACCTGACCCAGTGCCTGGCGGGCGCGGGCGTGGCGCTCTGCGCGTGCGGTCCGCCGGTAGAGCAGCGGCAGCTCCACGTTCTCCAGAGCGGAGGTGCGGTTGAGCAGGTTGAACCCCTGGAAGACGAAGCCCAGGTGGTTGCGCCGCAGTAGGGCGCGCTGGTCGCGGGACAGCCCTTCCACGGCGACCCCGTGGAAGCGGTAGGACCCGGAGCTTGGCGTGTCCAGGCAGCCCAGGATGTTCATGGCGGTGGATTTTCCAGATCCGCTCGGTCCCATGACGGCGACGAACTCCCCAGCCTGGATGGCCAGATCCACGCCGTCCAGGGCGCGCATGGCGGCAACCCCCTGACCGTAGACTTTGGCCACCTGGCGGAATTCGACCAGGGGAGGGCCTGGGTCGGGCGCGGGCGCTGGCTTGCCAGGCGGGTCCAGCGGGCTCACGGCTTGGCGCCTCGTCGCTCCACGTCCACCAGGACCTCCGTCCCGGGCGCCAGGGCGTCGTCGAGAATCTGGGTCGAGACCCCGTCGGTGGCCCCGGTGCGCACCTCCACCTGGGTTGGGACACCATTGAGCAGGATCCAGACCTTTCCCCCTTTGCCTGTACCGCGGTCTGCTTGCGGCCCGCGCTTGGGGCTCGGCGGGCGCCGCGGGAGGAGCATCGCCACCAGGCCGCCGCCGGCCTTGGCGGCGTCGGCCTTTGGCGGGGTGAAGCGCAATGCGGCGTTGGGGACGAGAACGGCGTGGTGCTCCTCGCGCACCAGGATCTCCGCGGTGGCGGTCATCCCCGGGCGCAGGGAGAGGTCGGCGTTGTCCAGAGAAAGCAGGGTGCCGTAGGTGACCACGCCGTCCACTGTCTCTGGGGCGTAGCGGACCTGGGTCAGGGTGGCCGGGAAGTCGCGATCCGGGTAGGCGTCCACCGTGAAGCTCGCCTCCTGGCCCTCCGCCACCTGGCCGACGTCGGCCTCGTCCACGGCCACCTTTAGCTGCATCTGGGCCAGATTCTCTGCCAGGGTGAACAGGACCGGGGTCTGCAGCGACGCGGCCACGGTCTGGCCCGGCTCGACCTGGCGCTTGAGGACGATGCCGTCGATGGGGGATCGGATTTCGGTCTTGTCCAGGGTGCGCCGGTCGGCGTCGAGCTGGGCCTGAGACTGGTCGACCTGAGCCTTCGCCACGGCGAGCGCTGCGGCGGCCCGCTCAGAAGCTGCGGCGACGGTGTCGAGCTCCTCTGGGGAGGACAGATGCTTAGCGATCAGGTCCCGGGTGCGCCGCAGCCGATTGGCCGTCTCGGTGACCGTCGCCTCCGCCTCCCGGACCCGGGCCCGGGCGAGGTTCAGGGCGGCCTCGGCCTGCCGGTACTTGGCGCGCGCCTGATCCGGATCGAGGCGGGCCAGAACGTGACCAGTCTTGACCCGGTCGTTGTAGTCCACCTCCACGACCTGGATGGTCCCAGAGACCTCAGTCCCAACGTCCACCTGTGTAATGGGTTCGAGCTTGCCGGTGGCGCTCACCTTGACTCGGAGGTCCCCCACACGGACCTGGGCGGTCTTATATCGGACCGGTTCCTCCTGACCTGTCCTTAGGACGGTGAGCGCCACCGTCGCCAAGGCGATGAGGGCCAGGATGGCGAGCCAGGACCATAGGCGCCGGTGCGGGGGAGCGGCCAGGCCAAGCTGCGCCGCGACCGCATTGGCGTTGGCAGTATCCGGAGTGGGCATGGATGTGGACCTCTTTGCGACCCTGAGGGCCATCCTCGTGGCCCGGCGAGATCAATCCTCGAACCGGCGCAGCAGGTCGTCCAGATCCGGGGCGGGGTGGGTGTGCACGGCGATGGCGCATGCGGATTCCTCTTGGGTGAGGGGCTCGTGCACGGCGCTCTGGGCATCGAGGATGGTGACGTCCGCGTCCGAGGCATCGCAGCCCTCGGCGACGCGCTTGGCCACACGGGCCCGCAGTATGGACTCCGGTGCCTGCAGGTAAAGGACGGTGCAAGGCACGCGGAGTTCCGCGGCAAGCGCCAGGAAGGGGGCCCGCTGGGAGCGGCGCAGGAAGGTGGCATCCACCAAGACGCTCCATCCGCCGGTGAGGATGGAGCGCGCCAGATCCAGCAGTCGGGCGTAGGTCCGGGCGGTCGCGTCCGGCGTGTAGATCCCGGTCTCGGCCGCCGCTGCTACGCGGGCCTCGGGAGGGAGCCCGAAGATTCGCTTACGTTCGATGTCCGAGCGGATGTGGATGACGCGCAAGCGTTCTCGCAGGACGACAGAGAGGTGGGTCTTGCCTGAGCCCGAACGCCCGTGGGTGAGGATGAGCCGCCGCGGATGGTCGCTGGTGTATTCTTCGGCGAGCGCCAGGTAGCGCGCTCGCTCGCGGCGGTAATGCAGGACCTCGTTGGCCTCCAGCCCAGGCTGGGTCAGGCGGATGGCTGTGACCTTGGCGCGCACCGTGGCGCGATAGACCCGGTACAGGTCCAGTAAGGAAACGCCGTCATAGTCGCCGTTGCGCTCCAGGTAGCGGTTGAGGAAGCGCCGGGCGAGATCCGGGGCGTCTCCCTGAGCCAGGTCCATGGCCAGGAAGGCGACCTCGTTGACGGTGTCGATCCAACGCAGGGCCGGGTCGAACTCGATGCCGTCGAAGATGATGAGTTGTCCGGACACCTCGGCGATGTTGCCGCGGTGCAGGTCGCCATGGCACTCGCGCACCCGCCCCGCGAGGCGGCGGCGCTCGATGACTCCCCTCAGGGCCGGGAAGCGGGCTTGGGTCCATGCCTCCAAGGCATTCAGCCGCGGTGCTTCCAGGTCGCCCGTGGCGCCCCTGCGCAGGACTGCCAGGTTCTCCAACATGGGGGCCAAGACCGACTCGGCGCTGCCATAGCCGCTCTCTGGCGCGGCGATGGGGATCACCTCATGGAAGGCCGCGACCCGGTCGGCGATGCGGTCGACGATGTCCGGTGTCACCCGGCGCCGGCTGAGCAGGGCGTTCTGCGGGAAGCGGCGCATCTTGACGGCGTACTCCAGGGCCTCGCCTTCTCCGCCCATGCGAGGCGCTGCCGGCTTGCCGGTGATGGCGACCACCGCCAGGTAGGTGTCGGGTGCCAGGCGGCTGTTGAGGCGCAGCTCCTCTTCGCAGAAGAACCGCCGTCGCTCCAGGGTCGTAAAGTCCAGGAAGCCGAGGTTGACGGGCTTCTTGAGTTTATAGGCGAGGTCCCCGGCCAGGAAGACGTGCGAGGCGTGGGTCTCGATGTGGGTAAACCGGTCCGCCGCGTGGGGATAGGCCGCCGGCAGGGCGAGCCCTGCGATCATCTGCGCGTAGTCGGACAACAAGATGCGCGGTCCCGCCTGCGGCCAAGTCATAAAGCAATTTGATCGGAGAGGAAGGCGCGCTTGAAGCCACTGCCTGCCCGCCTATATTATCGTCAGCTAATCGAAACCCGCTGTCACCCCAGACCTGAGAGGCTTCCAATCATGTCCGTCGAACGCATCGTGCTGGCCGTCGCCGGCACATTCATCCTGCTCTCCGTCCTGCTGGCCGTCTACGTCAACATCAACTGGCTCTGGTTTACCGGCTTCGTCGGCGCCAACCTGCTCCAGTCGGCCTTCACAGGCTTCTGTCCCATGGCCACGATCCTGAAGAAGCTGGGCAAGCAGCCGGGACCCGCGTTCTAAGCCGCTAAGCCGCGCGCCGACGACGCCTTGTGCGAAACCGGGGGGCTGTCCGCGAGGACGGGCCCCTTCCGTTTGGGCACTATCGCAGTCGGCGGTCGGCTTCGATGTCGTCGAAATCGACTAAGTACCAACGGCGTGCCTGTTGGTGGACAGCCTGGCATTGAAGGCACAGTTGGCATTGTGCGTCCGAGCCAGGCCGATGGCTGAAAGCCAGTCTCTAACAAGCCCCCTTCGGGATCAATCGCCGACGGGGACGGCCCAAAGGTCGTGCTCCTGGGCCGCGGTCACCTCCACCTCGATGAAGTCGCCGGGGTTCAGCTCCCATGCCCCGGGCACGATGACGGTCCCGTCAATCTCCGGAGCATCGGCGTAACTGCGAGCCAAGACCCGCTCGTCCTCGACCTCATCGACGAGCACGGTCAGTCGCTGTCCCACCCGAGCGGCGAGCTTGGCATGGCTGATCTCGGCCTGGATCTCCATGAAGCGTGCGAGGCGCTCTTCCTTGACCTCCTCTGGCACCGGGTGCGCGAAGTCGTTGGCCGCCGCGCCGTGGACGGGAGAGTAGGCGAAGCAGCCGACCCGGTCGAGTTGTGCGGCGCGCAGGAAGTCGATGAGTTGCTCGAAGTCCGCCTCCGTTTCCCCCGGGAAGCCGACGATGAAGGTACTGCGCACCACCAGGTCCAGACAGATCTCCCGCCACCGGGCGAGGCGCTCAAGGACCCGCTCGGCGGCCGCCGGCCGGCGCATGGCAGCGAGAACGGCAGGGCTGCCGTGCTGCAGGGGCATATCGAGGTAGGGCAGGATCAGCCCCTCTGCCATCAGCGGGATCAGCGCATCCACATGGGGGTATGGATAGACATAGTGCAGTCGGATCCAGGCAGGAAGCTCGCCGAGGGCTCGGGCAAGGCTCTCGCAGTCGGTCTTGATGGGACGCCCGCGCCAGAAGTCCGGGCGGTAACGCAGGTCGAGCCCATAGGCACTGGTGTCCTGGGACACGACCAGGAGCTCGCGCACCCCCGCCGCCACCAGGCGCTCGGCCTCCGCCAGGACCTCCCCGATGGGGCGGCTCGTCAGGTCGCCGCGCAGACTCGGGATGATGCAGAAGCTGCACCTGTGGTTACACCCCTCGGAGATCTTGACGTAGGCATAGTGACGTGGGGTGAGCTTGACCCCCTGGGGCGGCAACAGGCTGGTGAAGGGGTCTTGGCGAGGAGGCAGGTGGGCGTGGACCGCGTCCATCACGGCCTCGTAGGCGTGAGGTCCGGTTACCGCCAGGACCTCCGGGTGGGTCCCTCGGACCAGGTCCGCGCGGGCGCCGAGGCAGCCGGTGACGATCACTCGCCCGTTCTCGGCCAGGGCCTCGCCAATGGCCTCCAGGGACTCATCCACCGCCGCGTCGATGAAGCCGCAGGTATTGACGATGACCAGGTCCGCACCCGCGTATGTCGGGGCGACGCCGTAGCCCTCGACCCGCAACTGGGTCAGGATGCGTTCCGAGTCCACGGTCGCCTTCGGGCAACCCAGGCTGATGAAACCCACCGTGGGCGTTCCTTCGTTCTGACTCACAGACATTCATGGCCCTCGGTGATGGTGGGTGGGAAGCCAGGCCCCGGCAGTCCAGCCTCGCGGTCTAGTGCTCGAACAGGGAGCGGCGGTAGCGGCGCACCTGCTCGTCATCGGGCCCCAGCAGATCCATGACCAGGAGCAAGGCCTCATGGGCGAGCCCGTCCCGGTAGCCGGGGGCGCGACGTTCCAGCTCGGCGAAGTGGCCAAGGGCCCCCGCGTAGTCGTCCGCTACCACGCAGCGTGCGCCCAGGGCGAAGCGGGCCGCGTGGTCGTCGGGTGCCGGCCCGGCGTCTGCCCGTGCCGATTCGGTCGAGCTGACGGCCGCGCCGGAATCCCCTCGATCGCCACTGTCTCTGGCGGTCATGATCAGCTCAAGGTGCGTGTAGAGGCGGCGGATCTCCCTGCCCGTGCGGAGCGTCGGCGGCAGGGCCGCCAGCACAGCATGGGCATCGGGGTGGCGTCCTTGACGGATCAGCAACTTGGCCAGCAAGAGCGGGATCGCCGCATTGTCGGGCTCGGCCATCGCCGCCTCGGCCAGGACCTGGATGCCCCTCTCCTGATCGCCCGCCTCCCAGGCGGCCAGGGCCGCGGCCTGGGCGCGGTCCGCGAGGGGCGTCAGGTGGCGGTCGATGAGCTCCCGGTAATCGGCCTCGGTCTGCATGCCATGGATCTCCTCCACCACCCTGCCGTGGCGGAACAGCTTGCAGGAGGGCAGCCCCTTGACGCCGTAGCGGTGGGCGATCTCCTTCTCCCGGTCGGTATTCAGACTGACCAGCAGAAAGCGTCCCCCATAGGCCCGCGCCAGACGCCGCAGCAGTTCCCCCTGGCGCAGGGAGGGTCCCGCCCACTCCGCCCAGAAGTCCACCAGCACAGGACCCTTGCGCGAATTCTCCAGGACCAGCGCCGCGAAGTTCGCGCTGGTCCCCTCGAGGATAGGGGCTTCGTTGGGCATGGGCGGCTCGTGCAACGGGTCTCGGGAACCTGGGGGCGTGCGAGCTATCCTATCGGCTAGACATCAGGGGCTCAAACCGGGTGGTCCGAGCGGGGTCCTGGCCCGACGGGATCCCGGCGCGCGAACGGCTTCCCAGGATGCAGATGGGGCTTGCTAGTGCATCGGTATCCGGTAGGATACTCACGCTGCGCCTCGGGCTCATTCCGCCACAACCCCGCCGCCAAGACAACAGCGATGCCCACGTCTGGAAGGCGCGCACACTCACCACAATCAAGAGGTAACGACGGTGAAGAACTGCAAGCTCTGCAAGTACAGCAAGGTCTGCAACGACCTCCCCGGCATCTGCATTCTGATCCCCTACCTTGCGGTTGGTGTCGTGGCCATCGCGTTGGGCTACCTCTTCATCACCCAAGAGCTACTCTGAGGTCGGTGGCCCCCGCGACCAGTTCCTCAGCGACCCCGGGCAGCACCGGCGACGTCGGCAGCGGCCGCGCTCCAGACCCGACCGCTAGGGTCCCACGGCGAGCCCCCTGAGCCATGCCCAAACCCTCCGCCAACCGGGCCGTCCCCATGATTGGGCCCGGCAGTCGTATCACCCTGCACCTGGAGATCCGTCTGCCGGACGGCACCAAGGCCCTGTCCACCTGGGGCGAGGACCCGCTTGCCATTACCCTGGGTGATGGCACCCTGACCCCGGGCCTCGAGGCCCTGCTGGCGGGCCTGGCGGCCGGCGCCGAGGGGCGTTTTCTGGTCAGCGGGGACGACGTCTACGGCCCCCGCGACCCGGACAACATCCATTGGCTGCCGCTCGCCGACTTTCTCCCAAGCCAGGCCACCGCGCCAGGGCAGGTCGTCGCGTTCGATACCCCCGGTGGGCACGAACTGGCCGGTGTGGTCCTGGAGGTGAACGCGGATCGGGTGCGTGTGGACCTCAACCACCCCCTGTCCGGCAAACCGCTGGACATTCGGGTCCAGGTCCTGAGTGTCGAGGGAGGGCCCGAAGCGGCCGCTGCAGATACGCCCATTGGCCAGGTCCGGGTGCCTGGCCTATCCGCCCGGTCATGAACATCCTCATCGCCAACCCGCGCGGCTTCTGCGCCGGGGTAGACCGCGCCATCGATATCGTCGAGCGCGCCATCGACCTCTTCGGGGCTCCCATCTACGTTCGCCACGAAGTGGTGCACAACCGCTTTGTGGTCGAGGACCTGCGCCAGCGCGGCGCGGTCTTCGTCGACGAGTTGGATCAGGTTCCGGACGGCGCCACAGTCATCTTCAGCGCCCACGGCGTCGCCCGACAGGTTCGTGAAGAGGCCGCGGGGCGTAACCTTCGCGTCTTCGACGCCACCTGCCCTCTGGTGACCAAGGTCCACTTGGAGGTCGCCCGACACTGCAAGGCCGGCCACGAGGTGATCCTGATCGGCCACCGCGGGCACCCGGAGGTGGCGGGCACCATGGGCCAGTGTCGGGGCGGCGCAGCGGCGGGGGCGGGCCAGGTGCGTTTGGTCGAAACCATCCCGGACGTCGCCGCGCTGGATGTGCGCGACCCCGAGCGCCTGGCCTATGTCACCCAGACCACCCTCTCGATGGATGATACCCAGGCCATCGTCTCAGCTCTGCGCGAGCGCTTCCCCGCCATCCGCGGGCCCAAGAAGAGCGACATCTGCTACGCCACGCAGAACCGCCAGGACGCCGTCAAGGCCTTGGCCGAGCGCTGCGATTTGGTCTTAGTGGTCGGCTCGGCCAACAGCTCCAACTCCAACCGCCTGCGCGAGCTTGCCGAGCGCCAGGGTTGCCGGGCCTATCTCATCGACGGCCCCGACGACATCCGGCGCGAGTGGCTTGCCGACGCGCCGCGGATCGGGCTCACCGCCGGGGCCTCGGCCCCCGAGGTCCTGGTCGAGCGGGTCGTCGAGCGTCTTAGGGCCTGGGGGGCAAGGGATGTAGAGGAGCAAGCCGGGGTTCGCGAGCAGGTCGTATTCGCCCTGCCGAGGGAACTGGAGCCGGAGGCGGTACCAGGGGGTTGAGCGCCGGATCGCCCTGGGCGGCGGCGGTCAAAATCCTTGTGCTAGACTGCTGCCACTCGGCGTCAAGGGCGCCCGCCAGGCCTGATCGCCCGTGGCCAGGCCGTGCGTCCCCACACCCTAATACCGGCAGGAGCACCCATGAGCGACATCCTCGTCATCGGCGGCGGCATCATCGGCCTGCTTACGGCGCGCCAATTGGTGGATGCCGGGGCTCAGGTTACCCTGGTCGAGATGGGGGAGACCGGCCGCGAGGCATCCTGGGCCGGCGGCGGCATCCTCTCCCCGCTTTACCCCTGGCGCTATGCGGAGTCCGTCACCGCCCTGGTCGCCTGGAGCCAGCAGGACTACCCCAAGCTCTGCCTGCAGTTGCACGACGAAACCGGCATCGACCCGGAACTGACCCACAACGGGATGCTGATCCTCGACACCGAGGAGCGCGATCTGGCCAGCCGTTGGGCCGAGGCCCACGGGGTGCACCTGGAGGTGCTGGACGGGGAGGCCGTGCGTGAGATCGAGCCCGACCTTGGCCCCCACCCGAGCCACGCCATCTGGCTGCCTGACGTGGCCCAGGTGCGCAACCCGCGCCTGACCCAGGCCCTGAAGCGATCCATCGAGCGTAGCGCCCAAGTCCGTGAACAGGAGGAGGTCATCGATCTGTTGGTGGAGAACGGGCGAGCCCTCGGGGCACGCACCCGCAAAGGCGTCCTGTCCGCGGACCGGGTCATCGTCTGCGCGGGGGCCTGGACTGCCAGGCTCTTGGAGCAACTCGGCGCCAAGCCCGACATCCAGCCCATCCGCGGCCAGATGATCCTGTTCTATGGCAAGCCCGGGCAGATCGGGCGCATCGTCCTGCACCGCGACCGTTACGTCATTCCTCGGCGCGACGGACGCGTCCTGTTCGGCAGCACCACCGAGATGGTCGGTTTCGACAAGGCCACCAGCGCCGAGGTCAAGGAGGAGCTCTACCGCGCGGCTGTCGAGCTGTTTCCACTGCTCAAGCGCACCCCCATCGAGGACCACTGGTCGGGACTGCGACCTGGCTCACCCAGCGGCATTCCCTATATCGGCGCCTACCCAGGGGTCGAAGGGCTCTACTTCAACGCCGGACATTTCCGCAACGGCGTAGTGACCGGCCCCGCGTCCGCGCGCCTGGCTGCCGACCTGGTCCTGGGGCGCGAGCCCGTGTTGCCACCCGTCCCCTATGACCTAGAAGCCAAGCGGTGATTCGCTATGGTGGGGATGCCAGCCAGCCCTCCGGCCGGTCCAGTTCTTGCCAGCCAAAAGGGGACTCCCTATACTGCCACGCTCCCCCAACGGCCGATGTAGCTCAGTCGGTAGAGCAACTGATTCGTAATTAGTAGGTCCGCGGTTCGAATCCGCGCATCGGCTCCATATAAATTAGCCTGTTAGCTTCGGCGCCCCAGCTGAGCCGGATCAATCCCTGGAACTGGTCACCGTTTTGGTAACCGTTTCGCCGGCTATGCCCGGGCGCCCCCACCGTCAGCAGTCGGGAGCCCCTGCCCGGCTTGACCCCACAACACACGGTGTCGGCGGGTCCATGTCCGTCAATAGAAGAATAAAACACCATTATATTTAGAATGGTACGAACATATCCCCTGGGGCGATCCCCAATCGGTCCCCGACTCCGACGGCGATAGGAGTGATTGGGGGTGGTTTTCAGCGAGCCTCCTTGCAGTCGGGAGACTCCCGCCAACAGGGTCACACAGCGAACTCGCAAACCTTCAGTCGAAACCACCGTCACAACCGTCACACATGGCCGCTCCACCGCTCGCCCTCGGTCCGTCAGAGGCCGCCTAGGCGTCCATGATCCGCCGGTCGAGCACACAGACAGGCGGCGCGGGGTTGGCGTTTCCTCCCTAGGCGGCGGCTGCCTCGTGCTCGCGGCAAATGCGCTCCCGATCCTCGCCGGAGAGCGGCTCGCCGGTGAGGCCGCAGCGCCAGCGCCCGGGCCCCTCGGTGAGGTGGTGCCGGCAGCTGCGGCACACCCCGAAGCTGCGCCGCCCCTCCAGCAGTTGCAGTTGGCGCAGCATCTCGGTCAGGCCGTAGAGCAGGCCCTCGGGCAGCGCGCCGGCGGCAGCGCCCCATCGCTCGGCCCCCTCGCGCCGCGCAGGCTCGACCAGCGCCTGTCCCAGCGGGGTCAGGGCGAGGCGCACCACTCGCCGGTCCCGGGCATCCGCTCCACGTTCGATCATCCCCTTGGTCTCGAGCAGGATCAGGCTCTGGGACACGGTCCCTTTGGTCAGCCCCAGGTAGTCCGCCACCGCCTGAGGGGTGTTGGAGTAGCGATTAGCGGCGGCCAGGTAGAGCAAGATGCGCAGGTGTGCGGGCTGAAGGCCGCACCGAGCACCCACGGCCTTGAGACGGGCCTGGGCGAGGTTGCCCAGCCGCTCGGCCAGATCCAGAGCGCGCAGGAGATCGGGGGTCATGGGCTCACTGTAGCGTGTCGATACGATCTTTACAAAGTCTGCGGAACGGCTATAAATAGCGTATCGATACGATATCGTATCGATACCACTTGTGCCAGAGGAGATTCCGCATGCGACCCCTTCTGTTTGCCTTGAGCCTGACTGCTGCCTCCACCGTCCTGGCGGGGGGCGCCGGCGTGGACTACCCGGTCGGCTACCGCGACTGGACCCACGTCAAGAGCCTGATCCTGGAGTCAGGCCACCCCCTGTACGATGCGTTCGGCGGGCTGCATCACATCTACGCCAACGACAAGGCCATGGAGGGCTACCGCACTGGCCGCTTCCCGGACGGATCGGTGATCGTGTTCGACCTCCTGGAGGCCAAGACCGGAGGCAACGCCATCGTCGAGGGACCGCGAAAGATCCTCGCCGTCATGCAGCGCGATAGCGGCAAGTTCGCACAGACGGGAGGCTGGGGGTTCGAGGGCTTCCCGCAGGGCGACCCCAACCAGCGCGCCGTCGCTGACCAGGCGAAGGCCGCCTGCTACGCCTGCCACGCGGAGCAGGCCGGCAAGACCGAACTCGTTTTCAGCGTCTGGCGGGACTGATCCTGACTTGGCGCCTTGAGCGCACCCGGCTGACTCAGTCAGTGCCGGTTGCTCGACCGGCAGGCCCCGGATCTCTCCGCCGTTGAAGCCACCCACGTAGTTCCTCTCCGCGGCTGCGCAGGCCGCGCTTGACGACCGTGGTGCAATTTCAGGAGGCCAAGGCCTTTAGCGTCACCCCGATGATGCCCTTCAGGGTCTCCGCGTCGGCCCCCGCCTTGGCCTGGGTCTTCAAGCCGCTCATGCTGCTGACCAGGTAGCTGGCCAGGATGCGCGCGTCGCGATCTGGGGCGATGTCGCCCTCGCGCTGGGCCCGTTCCACCGCGGCCTGCAAAATCCCGCGGAAGCGCCCGATGCTCTGCGCCACATCCTGGGCGATCTCGGGCTCGCTCTGGCCAAGCTCGCTGGCGGTGTTCATCACCAGGCAGCCGCGGGGCGCCCCCGTCAGGTCCTGGAGCACCGAATGGAGGAAGTCTTCGATGAACCGCCAGCCCGACGGGGCACCGCTCAGACCCTGGCGCAACTGCGCCGCGAACTGGTCCGCATAGCGCCCCACGCATTGCCGGAACAGCTGCCGCTTGCTACCGAACGCCTGGTAGAGGCTGCTTTTTGAAAGATTCATGGCCGCGAGCAGTTCCTGCATAGAGGTGCGTTCGTAGCCCTTCGACCAGAACTGATGCATCGCCGCCTCCAGCGCCGTGTTGGGGTCGAATTCCAGGGGGCGTCCAACGTTCGTGACCATGGGCCGTTTATGGACCGGGTGGTTCTATAAGTCAAGCCCGCTGGTCCGTTGCTGCCCGATCCGGATGCGCTGTCTTGTGGAGCTGATGCTACCCTCAGGATGCCTGACAACGAGGCTACTATTTCGGTACCGATCGGTTCACAATCGCGCCGCACCCCTGTCCCGACCCACTCTCTCAACGGCCACGGGCCCGATGGAGGAGACCACCTTGAACAAGAGCATTGGTGATCAAGCGGCGGGTTCCCCCGAGACCTGGCTGGACCAGCACGGCAGCGCCTTGTACCGTTATGCCTTGCTCCATCTGCGCGACCCGCACAAGGCCGAGGACGCGGTTCAGGAGACCCTTTTGGCCGCCCTTGGGGCGCGCGACCGCTTCTCCGGCGGTGCCTCGGTGCGTACCTGGCTCGTCGGCATCCTCAAACACAAGGTCATGGATCAGTTCCGCCGCCAGGTGCGGGAGGTCCAGCTAGAAGATCCAGACGATGTGGCGGAGGCAGACGATCCCGCGGACGAGACCGACTTCGCACCGTCCGGCCAGTGGCGGAACAAGCTCGCCGATTGGGGCAACCCGGAGGACACGCTGGAGCGCGGTGAGTTCATCGCCTTCCTGCAGCGTTGCTTGGATGCCTTGCCACAGCGGCTGGGGCAGCTGTTCTGGCTACGCGAGGTCATGGATGAGGACACCGCAACGATCTGTAAGCATCTGGCGATCACCCCGAATAATCTATGGACCATGTTGTATCGGGCGCGTCTGGGCTTGCGCCGATGTCTCGATAGCACCTGGCTCAAGGGCACCGGGCACGCGGGGTAAGTGACGATGTTGACCTGTAAGGATGCCAGCCATCTGCTTTCCGAAGGCCAGGAACGCCCGCTCGGTCTCCAGGAACGTTGGGGTTTGCGCCTGCATCTGTGGATGTGCGTGAGCTGCCGGCGCTTCGAGCGACAGCTCGCCATGATCCGGCAAGCGATGCGTTCGCTGCGCGGGCGCGCCGCGGCCGAGGCGCCGGACGCGGGACTCACCCCCGAGGCGCAGGAGCGCATCCGCAGGGCCTTGGTCGAGGGATGCGCACAGCCGCGGGACTGAGCCCCCAAAAGGCCATCCTGCCAAAACCGCGGGCGGTACCACTATCCTTTTTCCGTCTGCGCGCGCAGCCCCAGGCTCGCCGCTCAGGGGCTTAGGCGCGTACCGAGGACCAGGCGCCGGCCCCGCAGATCAGCTGAACAGCTCCAGGCCGAATCCCACCACCGCCGCCGGCTGCGGGTGCGCCAGGGCCGCTGCAATGGTGCCGCGCGAAGAAGTCGCGGGCCGATGCCTCCCAACGCACGTCCAGGGTGATGCACCGCAGCACTGGAAAGTCACTGGAGAGAAACCCTGCCACCTTAATAACAAGAGTTCATATCAGGTTTCCGGTGTCACAGGTCTCTAGGATTGCGCCCCTCACGGGGCAGCGGATAACGTAAGGGTTCGCGAGGTCCCACGGCCTTCGCCAGATGGCCAGCGGGCGGGACCACCGAGCAACTGTGTTGCTCCGACCTTGGTCGGCCCAGCCAACAAGTCCTTACAGAAGATTGCGGGGGATGGGCGCGTCGCCTTCCAAGCGTCCCGGCCCGGCTCCTGCCTCTTGCCGGGACTTCCGCCTCCCTGTGGGGCGCAAACGGTCGCTCGTCCGCGACCCTTGCCTGGCGATGGTGATCGGCTCGATCAGACCCCCTGTAGGGAGCGGTCCGATATGCGGGCATCCCGGCTCCTAGCCGCCCGCGCCAGCC
>JBFZCW010000347.1:0-5575 GCA_041307765.1 Chromatiaceae bacterium | reverse complement strand
CTGGCGGACAGCCTCCAGGCCAAGGACCGGCTGTCGCTCCTGTACTACGACAACGCGGTGAAGTACGCCGACCTGACCCCCAGGGGCCAGCCCCTGGCGATGGATGCCGCCGGCAAGGCGCGCCTGGAGGAGGAACTGGGGAAGGTCAGACCCAGGGGCGGCACGGCCATGCGCGACGCCGTCTCCACCACCTGGACCGACCTGTGCCAGGCGATGAAGGCGGACCCGGCCGACCGCTCTATCCGGGTCCTGGTGGTGCTCACCGACGGGCTCGACAACACGTCCAAGGTGACCCAGGACGCCCTGATCCAGGCCATCGGTTACGCTCGACCCAACGGGCGTGGTGGCTATTTCGGAGACCCGGCGTGCAAGATCCCGGTCTTCGGCGTTGCCTTCGGCGGCGAGGCGGACGACGCGGCCCTCAAGGCCATCAGCGCCGCCGCCGGGGGCGAGACCCGCCGCGGCGATTCCGCCGACATCCGCGAGATCTTCAGGCGCTTGAGCGAACTGCTGTAATCGGACCCGAACGGAGGACCCACCCATGATTGCCCAAAGACCCAAGACCCTTGCCCGCCTGCTGTCCTCGGCGCTGGTCGCCGCCCTTGTCACCGCCGGCGCCCTGGCCCCCGCCACCGGGGCAGCCGCCGAGAAGTTGTTCGACTTCGGCAGCCTCAACGTGGACCTCTCAAAGGTCCAGACCAAGCCCGACGGGGCCGCGCCGGGCACGCAACCTGCCCCCGCGGCCAAGGAGGCCCCGGCGCAGCAGTTGCCAAGCACCGAGGCAAGCCCGGCGCCCGTCGTGCTGCCCCGGGACGGCCAGGAGGCCATCGGCGAGACGGTTCGCACCCAGGCGATCAAGGTCCAGCCCGTGGAGGTCAAGACCGGGCAAGGCGGCCAGCAGGCGGTGGTCTATCCGGTCCCCGAGGACCGCCAGGTCATCGAGGTGAAGATCGCCGCCGGCTCGGAGAAGAAGGACTGGTTCGAGGAGGCGGCGCGCCGCTTCATGGCCGACCCCAACCTCAACAGCATCAACGGCAAGCCTATCCGCCTGGTCATCGACAAGATCGGCTCCATCGAGTCCGCGGAGCTGATCCTGTCGGGCAAGTCCATGCACGGCGGGCGCAACGAGTACCAGGTGTGGGCACCGGCCTCGGGCATCTTCCGCTCCGTGGTCGAGGATGCCTTCAGCGGCGGCAAGCTGTTCGAATCCGACGAATCCGTCGCGCGCAGCCCCATGATCTTCGTCACCTGGGAGCCGGTGCAGCAGGCCATCGACCAGGGCATCCAGAAGTCCATGAGCTTCGATACCGTCACCGAGGTCTTCTCCCGCGAGCTGCGCGGGGAGAAGATCGACCCCAACGGGCGCTCCTTCCAATTCGGCTTCACCAAGCCGGACGCCTCCAACAGCGGGGCCGTGGCCCTGGTCGCCATGGCCTACGAGTTCTTCGCCAAGGACAAGGGCCGTTACAAGATCCGCCTGGAGGACCTCAAGAACCCGGACTTCCAGGCCTATCTGGCCTTCATGAAATACATGTCCGACCAGACCAAGACCAGCACCGGCAAGCTGGCCGAACCCCTGATGCAGGCGGGCTACGGCGGTCAGCCCCTGTCGTCGATCTATGTCTACGAGAACCTGGCCGTCAAGCTCGCCTTCATCCGCAAGGTCAACGATCCGGCAGGGGCCAAGCCGGTGATCCGCTACCCCAAGTACAATCTGGTCTCCGACCACCCCTACTACACCCTGCGCCACGGCAACTCCAGGGAACAGGTAGAGGCGGCCATGCGCTTCAAGGACTTCCTGCTGACCCGGGACATGCAGCTCCTGGCCCTGCAGAAGGAGGGTTTCCGCCCGGTGAGCACGCAGATCTCCAACCAGGAGATGAACGAGGTACTGGGGGACTTCGTGGCCGAGAACGGACTGGTGCCGGACCTGATCAAGGCCTCCCAGATCCTGATCCCGGCCCAGAGCGGGGAGGTGATCCGTGCGCTGATCGAGACCTACAAGGCTTTGGGTGACCCGGTGGGGACCAATCTCTGAGGCCCCTCCGCTGACGGGCCACCTGCCCGGCTCGACCCGACACCCCAGGAGACGACAGATGAAGATGACACGACTGGCACCCCCCCTGATGCTGGCGGCCCTGCTCGCCGCACCCCTGACCGCCTCCATGGCCCAGGCCGGCAGCTTCGGGGACTTCCTCAAGCAATTCGGCGCCCTTGACTTCGGCGGGACCGAGTTCAACCCAGCCGACATGCAGGGCAACCAGAAGTCCTGGGGGGACCGCGAGCGCTGGGTCAAGGAGGCCCTGGACGGGGCCTACAAGACCCTGGAGCGCTCCGACAAGGAGGTCAACTTGTTCAACTTCCAAAACTATTACAACGTGCTGGACATCCGCTGGACGCCGGACTACCTCACCGACCCGGCCCACATCGGCAATCTCAATGCCTACGCCACCTTCACCGAGTACCTGTCCCGGTACCTGGGCGTCAAGCAGCAGCTCATCACCCAGATCGCCGAGCTCAACCGCCATTACGCCGTGTTGCGGCAGGTTGACCCGCGCCAACTGACCGGCCCCTTCCAATTGCAGACCCCCCAGGTCCAGTCCTACACCCAACGCGCCGCAGGCTCGGTGGACGCCACTGCCCACCAGGCGGCACTGGCGACCTCGGCCGGGGCTGTGGAGAAGTTCACCGTCGAGCTCAACCGTGCCATCGACTATGGCGTCGAGCTGGAGCGCCACTTCAAGCAGGCCGCCGGCATACCCTGAGCACAGGGACCGCCCAACCACCCCGGACCATCGGCTGCCCTGACCACCGGACCCCTCCGTGCTGGTTCGAAGCTACAGGGCCGCCTTTGTTCTGCTGTTCACGGCCCTGCTGGTGCTGACCACGGTGGCGGTGGCCTTCAACGCCTATCGGCGGGCCGCGGAGGTCTCCCTTGGGCTGTCGGCGGACATCATCGATCAGATGTCGGAGAAGGTGGCGGGGCGCGCGGTGGCCATCTTCGAGGCGGCCTACGTCGATCTGGAGATCAATGCCCTGGTCGTCGCCGCCCGAGGCCTGGCGGGGGAACCGGAACCGGTCTTCCGGCTGTTCTGGAAGCAGTTGGAGCTTGAACCCCACCTGTTGTCCATCTTCGCCGCGGATCCGGCAGGGGGCTTCCTGCTGGTGCGCGACCGGCCACAACTGGTCACGCGCTTGATCGACCGCAGCGGCGAGCGGCCCCGAGAGCAGGTCATCTACCGGGATCGCGACTATGCCCCCATTGCCCATATCGAGGGCGGGGGCCTGTTCGATCCCCGGGATGATGGGTGGTACCAGGGCGCCCTGGCCGCCCGCGGCGCGGTGACCTGGTCGCCGGTCTACCGCATCGCCAGCGTGGAGCGGCCCGGCATTACCGCGGCCAAGACGGTCTATGGGGCGGATGCCAGGCCCGTGCTGGTCCTTGGGGTGGACATCGCCCTGGACGGGCTGTCGGAGTTCCTCTCGGATCACCCGGTGGCCAAGGGTGCTGTGGCTATGATCGTGGACGAGCGCGACCGCCTGGTGGCCTACCCTTACCAGCTCAAGCTCAAGGACCGGACCCGCGATGCCCCCGACGAGCACATGCCGTCGGTCTCCGACCTGGCCGACCCGGCCCTGGTCCATGCCTACCAGACGCTGGCCGCGGCCGGGAAGAACCTGGATACGGCGACGGGTGCGGCTCCGCACGGGTTCGAGATCACCCACACCGGCGGTGTGCGCTACATCGCCCGCATGCATCCCTTCCCGTCCCAATGGACGCAGGGCTGGAAACTCTTTGTGGTAGTCCCGGAGGCATCCCTGCTGGCCAAGGCCAGGCGCCTCCTCTCTGAGTCGGCCGTGATCTCGCTCATCATTCTGGTCGTTGCCGTGTCGCTGGTCTCTCTGCTCGCCCTGCGGCTCTTCGAGCCCCTGCGCAAGCTGGTGCGGAACACCGAGCGGGTGAAACAGATGCGCTTCGCCGAGGTGGAGCCGGTGCGCTCGCGCTTTGTCGAGATCCAGGCCATGGACGCAGCCATCTCCGGTATGAGGCAGAGCCTGGAAACCCTGGAGAGGTATGTCCCGGCGGTGGTGGCCCGCGGTCTGATGGCATCCGGCGCCGGGCCCAGCCTCGGGGCCGAGGTGGTGGGACTCACCCTGTTCTGCGGCGGCATGGCGGAGTTTGGCCGGCTCTGCCGCGCCGTGCCGCCGGAGCGCATCGCGGCCATCCTGACTGGGCAGTTGGACCAGTTCACGCGCATCCTGATGCGCCAACGGGGGACCGTGGACGACTACCTGGGGGAGAGCATCATGGCCTTCTGGGGCGCTCCGGCGCCCGTGGACGACGGGCCTGAGCGGGCCTGTCTGGCGGTGCTGCAATGCCTTCAGGCCGAGGCGGACCTGGCCCGGGAGGACGCGAAGGGTCCGGCCGGGCTCGCCCGCAACCTGTTCGCCGTCCATGCCGGGTCCTGCATCGTGGGCAACATCGGGTCCCAGCGGCACCTGAGCTATTCCGCCATCGGCGACAACGTGGACCTGACCTGGCGCCTCAAGCAGCTCAACCGCCTCTACGGCACCCGAGCCATCGTGACCGGTCCCGTTCAGCGCGAGGTGGCTGACACCTTCTGGTTCCGCCGGCTGGACCTGCTCCCGATCCACGACGGAACCGAGCATCTGGAACTGTTCGAGCTTCAGGGGGAACGCAGCCGCGCCCTGCCGGTGGAAGACGAGCTCTTCGCCCGCTCCTATGAGGAGGGCCTGGAGGCCCTCCTGGCCGGGGACTGGGGCGGCGCCGAGCAGGCCTTCGCCGCCTTGCTCGCAGAGCGCCCGGACGACCGCTCCCTTCACCTGATGCGCCGCCGTTGCGCCGCACGCAGCATCCCGCCCTGTCTGGCTGGGGCCGACATGGACCAGATCGCGGACCTGGCTGGGGCTGCATGATCCGCGCATCGGATCAAGGCAGGGTGCGGGGGCGGCCATGTTGAACCTGGACGACGACGAGCGACTGGACCAGGCCATCGAGCGCATCGCCAACATTGTCGAGCGGCTCCACGCCCGCCAGGAGAGGCTGGAGCACCGCATTGCGACCCTCTACCAGGGTGTCGCCATCGCCTTCACGGTGGTCGTGGCCTCCCTGTCCTTCCTGGTCATCATCCTGTCCCAACAGCTCCCAGGGATGACCGCCGCCATCCGGCAGATGAACGACCGCTTCGCCAACGTGGCTGCCAACATGGCACACATGGACAGGTCCGTGGGCCAGATGAAGGGGAACGTAGACCGCTTCCCGGAGATCGTAGCCAACCTGGACCGCATCCACTTCGGGGTCGCAGGTCTGAGCGACGATGTGGGGGCCATGGGCGCGACCATGGCCGGCATCGACCTGGACCTGGGGGCCATGGCGGCAAACATCGGTGACCTGCGCCAGTCCTTCGAGGTCATGGAGGTCAACGTAGGGCGTATGGGCCGGGATGTGAACCACCTGTCGTCTCCCGCCCGGGTCATCAACCAGTTCAACCCATTCCGCTAGACCCCGAAAGCCTGCCATGAATCGAGCCCAACTGGAGCGCCTCGACGAGGC
>JBFZCW010000346.1:0-7144 GCA_041307765.1 Chromatiaceae bacterium | reverse complement strand
CGATCTCGGAAGAATTCCGGCTGCGCCAGGGCGGCGCGATGGATATCGGCGTTGTAGTAGCGGGTGGCGAAGGGGCGCCGCTCCACCGCCTCCTCGCGAAAGCCGCCGATGACCTCGGCCTTGCGGGCCATGGTGGCGCTCCACCAGCCCGACGGATACACCGCCTGGGGAAAGAACAGCGTCTTCACGTCGGCAAAGCCCGCCCCGCGCATGTCGGCATACATCTGCCGCAGGATGTCCATGTGGAGCAGCGGCGACTCGCTCTGCTGGATCACGATGCCGCCGGGGGCCAGGGCACGCAGACAGCTCTCGAAGAAGCCTTGGGTGAAAAGGCCCACCGCCGGACCCACCGGGTCCGTGCTGTCCACGATGATCAGGTCGAGGGTGCCGGGGTCGGTATGGGCCACCCAGCCGATCCCGTCGTCGAACAGGAGTCGGGCCCGCGGGTCTCCATTGCGTGCGGTCAGCTCCGGAAAGTAGCGCTCCGCCAGGCGCGTGACCCGCTCGTCGATGTCCACCTGGGACACCTGCTCCACCTCGGGGTGCTTGAGCACCTCTTGCAGCGTCCCGCAGTCACCGCCGCCGATGATGCAGACCCGCCGCGGGGCCGGGTGGGTGAACAGGGCCGGGTGCGACATCATCTCGTGGTAGAGGAAGTTTTCCCTGGCGGTCAGCATGATGGACCCGTCGATCACCATGAGGTTGCCGAAGGTCTCAGTCGCGTAGATCTCGATGCGCTGGTAGGGGCTCTGCTCCTCGTGCAGCTTGGTGCTGGTGCGCAGGGAGAAGGCACAGCCTTTTTCCGCGAGAACCTCGGAGAACCAGCCTGCTTGATCGATCACCATGTTCCTCTCCAGTGCATTGCCCGGAGGCGGCGAATTATCGATGGTAGGCGGGGCTCAACTCGTGAACGGCCGCCACCAGGGCCGCGGCGTGCTCGGGATCCACGTCGGGGTGGATCCCGTGGCCGAGATTGAAGACATGGCCTGGGCCGCGGCCGTAGCTCGCCAAGACCCGGGCGACCTCGGTGCGGATGCGCTCCGGGGAGGCGTAGAGAACGCAGGGGTCCAGGTTGCCCTGGAGGGCCACGCGGTCGGCGACCTGGCGGCGGGCGTCGGCCAGGTCCAGGGTCCAGTCCACACCGAGGGCGTCGCAGCCGCTCTCGGCCATGGCCCCCAGCCAGTGGTTGCCGCCCTTGGTGAAGAGGATCACCGGGACGCGGCGACCCTCGGCCTCGCGGGTCAGGCCAGCGACGATGCGCGCCATGTAGGCTAGGGAAAACTCGGCGAAGGCGCGCGGGTCCAACGCCCCGCCCCAGGTGTCGAAGATCATGAGGGCTTGGGCCCCGCGGGCGACCTGGGCATTGAGGTAGGCGGTGACTGCGTCGGCGACCTTGCCCAGCAGGGCATGCAGCAGATCCGGGCGGTCGAAGAGCATGGCCTTGGCGTGGGCAAAGTTCTTGGTGCCGGACCCCTCGATCATATAGGTTGCGAGCGTCCAGGGGCTGCCGGCAAAGCCGATGAGCGGAACGCGCCCGCCGAGCGCCCCGCGAATGGTCGATACGGCATCCATCACATAGCGCAGTTCGTCCTCGGGGTCCGGGACGGGGAGGCGCTCCACATCGGCCGGCGTGCGCACCGGGCGCTCAAAGTGGGGCCCCTCACCCTCGGAGAAATAGAGCCCCAGGCCCATAGCATCGGGGACCGTGAGGATGTCGGAGAACAGGATGGCGGCGTCCAGGGGGAAGCGGTCCAGGGGCTGGAGGGTGACCTCACAGGCCAGATCCGGGTTGCGGCACAGGTCCATGAAACTGCCGGCGCGGGCCCGGGTAGCTCGGTACTCCGGCAGGTAACGCCCCGCTTGGCGCATCATCCACACGGGGGTTGTGTCCACGGGCTGGCGCAGCAGGGCGCGCAGGAGGCGGTCGTTCTGAAGGTCGGTCACTGGGTTGGGGCTCCCGGGGTGGGGTCTGCAGGAGGGCCGATACTGGCGTCTGCTCGGATTCTACATTGCTCGGCGCGGCGGTGGTCAGTCGGCAGTGGGCAGACTCGCTGCCGATCGCTGGCCGCTGGTCGCCAAGGAACCGTTAGAATGGCGCAATGCTGGAAGACGTCTCCAAGATCCTTGATCCCCTCAACGATGCCCAACGCGAGGCCGTGGCCGCACCGCCGGGTAACCTCCTGGTCCTCGCCGGGGCAGGGAGCGGCAAGACCCGCGTCCTGGTACACCGCATCGCCTGGCTGATCCAAGTGGAGGGCGTCTCCCCCTGGGCGCTGCTGGCGGTGACCTTCACCAACAAGGCGGCTCGCGAGATGAAGGGGCGTATCGAGGAGATGTTGGAGGCCCCGATCGGGGGCATGTGGGTTGGGACCTTCCATGGCCTGGCCCACCGCTTCCTGCGCGCCCACTGGCAAGACGCGGGGCTGCCCCAGCAGTTCCAGATCCTGGACTCCGACGACCAACTGCGCCTCGTCAAGCGCAGCCTTAAGGCCTTGGGGCTCGATGAGGCCAAGTGGCCGCCGCGCCAGGTCCAGGGCTGGATCAACCGGCACAAGGACGAGGGGCGCCGCCCGCAACACCTGGAGGAGGGGGCCGACTACTACGAGCGCAAGCTCGTCGAGGTCTACCGCGACTATGAGGCGGCCTGTGCGCGAGGCGGCATGCTGGACTTCGCGGACCTCCTGCTGCGAATGCACGAGGTCCTGCGCGACCGCCCGGACATCCTGCACCACTACCGGGCGCGTTTCCGCCACATCCTGGTGGACGAGTTTCAGGACACCAATGCCATCCAGTATGCCTGGCTGCGGCTCCTGGCGGGCGCCAACGATAACCTCTTTCTGGTGGGCGATGACGATCAGTCTATCTACGGGTGGCGCGGGGCCCGAGTCGAGAACATCCAGTCCTTCCAGCGCGACTACCCCAGTACCCGGCTCTTGCGCCTGGAGCAGAACTATCGATCCACCAGTACCATCCTCAGTGCGGCCAACGCCCTGATTGCCCACAACCCGACCCGGCTCGGCAAGAACCTGTGGACCGAGGACGGGGCCGGGGAGCCGATCCGGCGCTACGCCGCCTTCAACGAGGTGGACGAGGCCCGCTTCGTGGTGGAGCGCATCCGCCACCAGGTCCAGGACCTGGGCTACCGTCGCAGCGACTGCGCCATCCTCTACCGCACCACGGCCCAGTCGAGGCTCTTCGAGGAGGCGCTGATCCAGGCGGAGATCCCCTACCGGGTCTACGGCGGCCTGCGCTTTTTCGAGCGCGCTGAGGTCCGCGACGCTCTGGCCTATCTGCGTCTGCTGGCCAGCCGCGACGACGACGCCGCCTTCGAGCGCGTGGTCAACACCCCCCCCCGGGGCATCGGCGACCGCACCCTGGAGTTGCTGCGCGAGCAGGCCCGCGGGGCGCGGACGTCCCTTTGGCAGGCCGCGGAGGCCCTTGTCGGCCCAGGCGGGCTCTCTGCTCGGGCGGCCGGGGCCTTGCGCGGTTTCCTGGATCTCATCCGCCACCAGCCGACGCCCGCCGACGGATTCGATCTTCCGGATCTGACTGCCATGGTCATCGAGGCCAGCGGCCTGGTGGAGCACTACAAAAAGTCCAAGGACGGCAAGGGCGTGGACCGGGTCGAAAACCTGGAGCAGTTGGTCGACACCACACGCCGGTTCCGCCAGGAGCGGGCAGAGTTGGAGGGTGACGAGCCGCTGTCGGGGGATCGGGCAGAGCCGCCGTTCGCCACGGCCGCTGAGATCCCCGGCGAGGCCGGGGCCGAATCCGTCGCGGACACGCGCGCCGCTGAGTCCCGCTCTGGGGCCAACGCCGGGACGACCGATCTCCTCGCCGCCTTCCTGGCCCACGCCGCCCTGGAGGCGGGGGAGGCCCAGGCCGATCAGTTCCAGGACGCGGTTCAGCTCATGACATTGCACAGCGCCAAGGGGTTAGAGTTTCCCCTGGTCTTCCTGGCCGGGGTGGAGGAGGGGCTCTTTCCCCACAGCATGTCCGCGGAGGACCCGGACCGCCTGGAGGAGGAGCGGCGTCTCTGCTACGTCGGCATCACCCGGGCCATGCAGCAGCTCTACCTGACGCATGCCGAGAGCCGCCGCCTGCATGGCTCAGAGAGCTATCCCATGCCCTCGCGATTCCTGCGCGAGATCCCGCCGGAGCTGATCGAGGAGGTGCGCGGGCGCGGGGTCTCGCGTCCGGCCCCGAGCCTGCGCGGCGGCGGAGCCCTTTTGGGGGGGGCGGCGCCGTGGTCCCAGGGCAGCGTGGGCAGCGGGTTCCACCTCGGTCAGCGGGTGTCCCACCCAAAGTTCGGCGAGGGGGTGATTCTCAACAGCGAGGGCCAGGGGGCCGCAGCCCGCATCCAGGTCAATTTCGCCGGGGTTGGCGCCAAGTGGCTGGTCCTGGCCTATGCCCGGCTGGAGCCGGCGGCCTAGGTGTCCCTCGGTGCCCCAGACGAGGGACCCGGCACCTGCCTGGCACCGCCCCTCGCCCTCTACGTCCACCTCCCCTGGTGCGTGCGCAAGTGCCCCTACTGTGACTTCAACTCCCACGCGAGCCCCAGTGAGCCGCCCGAGGTCGCTTACGTCGATGCCCTGCTGCGCGACCTGGACCAGGACCTGACTGGCCCCGCCGCTGGCCGGCCGCTGGAGTCGATCTTCCTCGGCGGCGGGACCCCCAGCCTCTTCTCCGGAGGGGCCATCGCCCGCCTCCTCGACGGCGTGCGCACCCTGACCGAGCTTGCCCCAGACGTCGAGATCACCCTGGAGGCCAATCCGGGGACAGCCGACGCCGCCAACTTCGCGGCCTACCGGGCGGCCGGAGTCAACCGCCTCTCCATCGGGGTGCAAAGCCTCGATGGGGAGAAGCTGGTGAATTTGGGACGCATCCACGACCCAGACCAGGCCCGTGCCGCGCTGTGCCTGGCCCGCGCGGTGGGTTTCGACAATCTCAATCTGGACCTCATGTACGCCCTGCCGGGGCAGACGCTGGCGGAGGCCGTCTCCGATCTGGAGGCGGCAATCGCCATGGAGCCGGAGCACTTGTCCTACTACCAGCTTACCCTGGAGCCCAACACGCCCTTCCACCGCTCGCCGCCGCCCCTGCCCGACGACGACCTGGCGGCGGACATGCACGATCAGGGCCTCGATCGGCTGGCAGCAGCGGGCTTTAGCCAATACGAGGTCTCCGCTTATGCCCGCCCCGGGCGGCGCTGCCGCCACAACCTGACCTACTGGAGCTTCGGCGACTACCTCGGGATCGGCGCGGGGGCGCACGCCAAGCTCACCGACCCAGTCACGGGCGAGGTCGAGCGGACGACGAAGCTCCGCCACCCCGAGGCCTATCTGGCGGCGGCGCGGGACCGACACTTTCTCAGCAGCCGCCGGACCCTGGGCGCCGACGACCTGATCCTTGAGTTCGCCCTCTTTGCCCTGCGCCTCAACGAGGGGTTCGATCAGGCGCTGTTCGAGGGGCGAACCGGGCTGCCCTTCGCCCGTCTCGCTGGGCCGATGGACGCCGCCCGCCGCCGCGGACTTCTGGTAGCAGACCGCGGACGCGTGCGGCCAAGCGCGCTTGGCCGGCGCTTCCTCAATGACCTCGTACAGCACTTCGGCCCACAAGGGGCAAACTGACGGCCGCCTGGCCCGCCGCAGATTCGCGTCGGTCGCGTAGATCCCTATTCTTGCTTCCCCGTCCGCGGGACGCTATGCTTCCACGTTTTCTACAAACTGAATGCCCAAGCTCAGGGCGCGGCAGGGCCATCATGAAAGAATCCATCCATCCCCAATATGCCCCGGTCAAGGTCGTGTGCAGTTGCGGCAACACCTTCGAGACCCGCTCGACCCTCAGCAAAAAGGAACTGCATGTGGAGGTCTGTTCCGCGTGCCATCCCTTTTACACCGGCAAGCAGAAGGCCCTGGATACGGGCGGGCGCGTCGACCGTTTCCGCCGCCGATACGCCCGTTGAGCGATTGCCGCTGGCGGCTGTTGCGCCCGCCAAAGGACCGCCCTGTCTGATGCTCCGCGCCTTGCGGCTCGCGGAACCGCTGCGAGCTGTGGGCGGGGTTCGCCCCCTGGCCCTCGGCGCCGCCCGCCGGGCAAGTCCGCGACGACCCGCCTCTCCTGTCTGTTTGATCCTGGCGCACGCCTGCGTCGCCACTCGCACCTGGGGGCGGAGCCGCCTCCGCCCTGAACGCCTGACATGCACCTCTGCGGGGCATGTCGCGGCCGGCTGGCCTGAATCCGATTTGCCCTTTCAATGCCGCGTATAACTGGCCCGCGGGGCCCGGCATCTGGCAACATGCTGCCCTGACGCCCACCGGCCAGATTGCAGTTACCAGGAGCACGCCCCGTCATGACCGACCCTGAGCCTATTGCCCACCCGGATGCGGACATCAACGCCCGCGCCCTTGACTACCACGCCTACCCGACCCCCGGAAAGATCGCCACCAGCATCACCAAGCCGGCAGAGACCCAAGGCGACCTTTCCCTCGCCTATACCCCCGGGGTCGCCGAGCCGGTGCGCCGCATTCACGCCGACCCGGACGATGCCTACCGCTACACCAACAAGGGCAACCTGGTCGCGGTCATCACCGACGGTACCGCGGTGCTGGGGCTCGGCAACGTCGGGCCCCTGGCGGGCAAGCCGGTCATGGAGGGCAAGGCGGTGCTCTTCAAGCACTTCGCCGGCATCGACTGTTTCGATATCGAGGTCCATGCCCACCACCCCCAGGAATTCGTCGAGACGGTCCGGCGCATCGCCCCGACCTTTGGGGGGATCAACCTGGAGGACATCGCCGCCCCCCACTGCTTCGAGATCGAACAATTGCTCATCGAGGAACTGGACATCCGGGTCTTCCACGACGACCAGCACGGCACCGCCATAATCATCGCAGCCGGGCTCCTCAACGCCCTGGACCTCCTGGACAAGCGACTGGAGGACGCAAGGATCGTGGTCCTCGGCGCAGGGGCGGCAGGGATCGCCGCTATTCGGCTCCTGATGACCATGGGCGCCCACCGCCGCAACATCTATGCGGTGGACCGCGAGGGGGTCATCCATATCGGGCGCAGGAATCTCAATCCCTTCAAGTTCGGCGTGGCCGCGGACACCCATCGGCGCACCCTGGCGGATGCCATGGAGGGGGCG
>JBFZCW010000345.1:0-2857 GCA_041307765.1 Chromatiaceae bacterium | reverse complement strand
GTTCCGCGTCCAGCGACGAGCCGATGGCCCCGGCCTTGCGCGCCGCCTCCAGGTGGGGCGACACCGCCACCCGCGCTGCCAGGACCCGGTCCCAAAAGGCCCTATCAAAGCGGTCTTCCGGTGCCAGGGCGAAGAGCCCCTCGTACCAGCCCACCAGAAAGACGGACTCGGCCCGCTCCCCGGGGATGAAGGGCCAGATCTCGTCGGCGGTGAAGCTCAGGCTCGGCGCCAGCCAGCGGGTCATGGCCTCCACGATGTGGTACATGGCCGTCTGGCACGAGCGGCGCGGGAGTCCGTCGGCCTGGGTGGTGTACTGGCGGTCTTTGATAACGTCGAGATAGAAGCCGCCTAGGTCCACCACGCAGAAGTTGTGGACCTTCTGATAGATGAGGTGGAACTGGTAGTCGCGGTAGGCGGCGACGACCTCCTCCTGCAGCCGCAGGGCCCGGTCCACGGCCCAGCGGTCCAACTCCAGCATCTCTCCCGGCGGGACCAGATTGACCTCCGGGTCGAAGCCGTTGAGGTTGGCCAGCAGGAAGCGGGCGGTGTTGCGGATGCGCCGGTAGGCATCGGCGGTGCGGTTCAGGATCTCGTCAGAGACGCGCATCTCGCCGCGATAATCCGTCGCCGCGACCCACAGCCGGATGATGTCGGCCCCCAGGGTCTTCTGCACATCCTGGGGCCGTACCACGTTGCCCAGGGACTTCGACATCTTCTCGCCTTTGGCGTCCACGGTGAAACCGTGGGTCAGGACCTCGCCGTAGGGGGCCCGCCCGGTCATGGCCACGGAGGTCAGCAGCGAGGACTGGAACCAGCCCCGGTGCTGATCGGAGCCCTCGATGTACAGGTCCGCGGGGGCATCGAGCTCGGGTCGCCGTTCCAGGACGCAGGCGTGCGTCACCCCGGAATCGAACCAGACGTCCAGTGTGTCGCCGACCTTGGCATATTGGGCCCCCTCCTCCTCGCCGACCAGGTCCTGTGGCAGCAGGTCGAACCAGGCGTCGACCCCCCGGCTCTCAACCCGGTTGGCGACCTCCTCCATCAGGGCGCGGGTCTCCGGGTGCAGGGCCCCAGTCTCCTTGTGGATCAGGAGCGGGATCGGCACCCCCCAGGTCCGCTGGCGGGAGATGCACCAGTCCGGCCTTTTGGCGACCATGCCCTCGATGCGGGACTGCCCCCACTCCGGAAGCCAGCTCACCTGGCCGATTTCGCGCAGGGCCGCCTCGCGCAGCGACCCCCCACCAGACCCTGGTTTGTCCATGCCGATGAACCACTGGGGCGTGGCGCGGAAGATGATGGGTGTCTTGTGGCGCCAACAGTGGGGGTAGCTGTGGGTAAAGCGCGCCTCGCGCAGCAGGGCCCCATGGGCCTTGAGCGCCTCCACCACCCGCTCGTTGGCCTCGAAGACGTGCTGGCCGGCGAAAAGCGGTGTCCCGGGGATGAAGCGCCCATCGCCCCCCACCGGGTTGTCCACCTCCAGGCCGTAGCGCTGCCCGACGACGAAGTCGTCCAGGCCGTGTCCGGGGGCGGTGTGGACCGCCCCGGTGCCGGCGTCCAGGGTGACGTGCTCGCCCAGGATGATGGGGACCTCCCGGTCGTAGAAGGGGTGGCCGAGCTTGAGCCCCTCGAAGGCGGAGCCCCGGGCATAGGCCAAGACGCGGTACTGCTGGATCCCGAAGCGGTCCATGGCATCGCGCAGCAGGCCCTCGGCGACCACCAGGCGCTCGCGCCCCTGGCCGTGCTCCCCCTCGGCCTGGACCACCACATAATCCAGGTCCGGGTTCAGGGCCACTGCCCGGTTGGCGGGCAGGGTCCAGGGGGTGGTGGTCCAGATGGTGAGCGACAGGCGCCCGTCCCCGTGGCCGTTGGGGATGGCATGGCAGCGGGCCATCAGGGCCTCTTCGTCCAGGACCGGGAAGCGCACGTCGATGGCGATGGACTGCTTGTCGGCGTACTCCACCTCGGCCTCCGCCAGGGCCGAGCCGCAGTCGATGCACCAGTGGACCGGCTTGCTGCCCTGCTGGACATGCCCGTTGGCGACGATGCGCCCGAGGGCTCGGATGATGTCCGCCTCGAAGCGGAAATCCATGGTGAGATACGGATTGGCCCAATCGCCGATCACCCCCAGCCGCTGGAAGTCGGCCCTCTGCCCATCGACCTGTTTCGCGGCGAACTCCCGGCAGGCCTTGCGGAACTGAGCGGCGGTGACCTTGGCCCCGGGCTTGCCGACCTTCTTCTCCACCTGAAGCTCGATGGGCAGGCCGTGACAGTCCCAGCCGGGGACATAGGGGGCGTCGAACCCGTCCAGGGTGCGCGACTTGACGATGATGTCCTTGAGGACCTTGTTCACCGCGTGCCCGATGTGGATCTCCCCATTGGCGTAGGGCGGTCCGTCGTGGAGGATGAACTTCCGCCGCCCCGCCATGGCGGCGCGGATGCGCCCGTAGAGGTCCATTTCGGTCCAGCGCCTGAGCATCTCTGGCTCGCGCTGGGCAAGGTTGGCCTTCATGGGAAAGCCGGTATTGGGGAGATTGAGGGTGTTTTTATAGTCGGCCACGGATTTGGTACTCGAACGGCGTGGGGATACCTGATCCCGGGCGACCGCCCGGGGCTTGGTGCGAGAGTCAATCGAAGGGAAACAGCGCGACGTCGTAGGGCCGGAGCCTCTTTTTCACCGTCATGATGGTCAGGCCCTCGATCTGCGCTTGGGCAACCAGCATCCGGTCGAAGGGATCTCGATGATGCGGTGGCAGCCGCGCCGCGCATTCGGCGTGGGCAAGACTGATCGCGAGGCCATGAAAACCCTCCTCCGCGATCGCCGGAGCGAGCGCCTGGGGGGCGTCAAGCTTGCCCAGGG
>JBFZCW010000344.1:0-4623 GCA_041307765.1 Chromatiaceae bacterium | reverse complement strand
CTATGGTCCCAGGGGACTGGCCGCCGGGGATCATATGACAGGCAATACAATTGCCCTTGGTGCGGTCCATCGCAATCGCCTTGCCTGCCTCGACGTCGCCGGCAGGAGCGTCGGCAGCCCGCGCAGCCGACACCAGAAGCATGCATCCGAGGGCAGCCACGGCGGCACCCGTCGCGGATTTGCCTAGAGATATCATTGAATTGCCTCCTTTTGGCAAAGGTTGTCTTAGAACTCTGCTCTCGATTAGGCGCCCGCCTTGCACGAAACACAGGGCAAGGACGGATCCATCGACCAACTCCTGTTCGGATTCCACCGCGAGGCGGGTGCCAAGTCGCGGCGCGCGCGGGCGAAATCCTAGCACGGGCTCACCCGGCACGCTGTGCGCTTTAGCGTCAGCATTCAGGACCCAGCCGAACAGAGCATCGCGATCCATGGCCCATGAGACCCGCCCCAAACCGCCCATTTGACCCAACGGAACCGGCCCTGTTCGCCTCCCCTACCGCGGGGATCTTCGGGTAGTCCCGTCCCGCCGAGCGGTTGGCCCGACCGGCCGGCCGGTATCCCATACCGCGCCCAGGCCAGGGCACTTCTCCATCCAGGCTGCGTGGGCCGCATTCTGCGACTGCCGAGCGCGGTGGTAAATAGCGAGTTTTGGCCGTGGACATTGGGGTTTTCCATAGGTGGCCATGACCGTCAGCCTGCCGAGGTCAACAGGACCATACGCATGAGGTCAGACAGCGACCTTGCCTCAAGCTTCTCCATGACCCGCGCGCGATGGGCCTCGACGGTCGACTGGCTGATCCCCAGCTCTGCCGCGATCACCTTGTTGCGCTGGCCGGCAACGATCAAGTCGAGGATCTCTCTCTCCCTCGGAGTCAGCCGTTGCAGGCGCTCCTTGATGTCGGCCAGGCGCATCGCCTGACCGCGGACCTGCGCATCCCGGTGCAGGGCGCGGTGCACGGCATCGAGCAGGACCTGGTCGTTGAACGGCTTTTCAATAAAGTCCACCGCCCCGGCCTGGACCGCGCGCACCGCCATCGGCACATCGCCGTGACCCGTGATGATGATGATGGGCGGGTGCAGGGACTCCGTGGCCAGCCGCTGCTGGAGTTCGAGCCCGCTCATGCCGCGCATGCGCACGTCCAGCACGACACAGCCCGGCCTGGCCGGGTCGAAGGCATCCAGGTAGGCCTGGGCGCTGGGGTAAACCTCCGCCGCCAGGCCAATGGATTCCATGAGCAGGGAGACGGCCTCTCGGACGCCCTGGTCATCGTCGACGATGAAGACGGTGGGTTCAGTATCCATGATGTTCGGAATCGATGGTGGGCCCTGGGCCGACCGCCGGCGCAGGTCCGTGGGCCGTCCCTCGGGGCGATGGCGGCCTCCCGGCCGGCAGGGCCCTGGCGAGGGTGAAGCGGAACACGGCCCCCTTGCCCGGGGCCGAATCGACCTCGATCCGGGCGCCATGCGCCTCGCAGATACCGCTGCTGATGGACAGCCCAAGCCCCAATCCCTGCGGCTTGGTGGTCACGAAGGGCTGGAATACCGTCTCCGCGACCTCCGGGGCCAAGCCGGGGCCGGTGTCGGCAACGGCGATCTCCACGCCGCCGGGACGGGCCTCGGCGGATAGGCTCAGTCGCCGGCCGGAACCTGGTTCAGCCTGGATCGCTGGCGCGTCTGCCATGGCCTCGATGGCATTGCGAGCCAGATTGAGGATCACCTGCTCGATCTGGATCTCCTGCGCCAGGACCCACTCGGCGCCCTCCCCCACCCGCGTCTCCAGCACTGCCCAGGCCCTCTGGGCGTCCGGGCGCAGCAGGGCGGCGACAGTCTCGAACATCGCCGCGACCTGCGCGGGGCGCTTGGCCGGAGGCTCCTTGCGCACGAAATGGCGAATGTGGCGGATGACCTCCCCAGCGCGTTCGGCCTGGGCCGCAATGCGATCCATCACGTCGCCGCAATACTCGATGGTCGCCCGCCCTCCCTCGACCATGCGGACACAAGCCCTGGCACTGGCGCTGATGGCCGTGAGGGGCTGGTTGAGCTCGTGGGCGATCCCCGAGGCCATCTCGCCCAGGGTACTCAGACGGGCCACATGAGCCAGCTCCGCCCGGTGGCGGGTGATCCTCTCCGCCGCCTCCTTGCGCTCGGTCATATCGCGGAAGACCACGACGCTACCGATGGTCGCGCCGCCCTCGTCGCGGATCGGTGTCGAGCTGTACTCCACCGGGAAGCTCCGGCCGTCCTTTCTCCAAAACACGTCGTCGTCGACGTAGCGCGGGACGTCGTCGCGGAAGGTGGCGTAGACCGGGCACTCCCGGGCCGGATGAGGGCTCCCATCCGCCCGCGTGTGATGCAGCAGCTCATGCTGATTCTTGCCGATGAGCTCGTCGGCCCGCCAACCGGTGAGACGTTCCATGGGCGCATTCACGAAGGTGGTACAGCCATTCACGTCCACCCCGCAGATCCCCTCGGCCACCGAGTTGAGGATCAGCTCCTGGCGCTGCTCCAGGCGCGCCTTGGCCCGCTTGAGCCGCCGATTGAGCCGCAATACCCATAGGGTCAGCACCGCCATGATGAGCACCACTCCAGCCCCCAGGAGCAGGGTCGGCCAATAGCGGGCCACGGCATCGTGCAGCGTGAATCGGGAAGGCCGATCGAAGGGGGGCAGCTTCAGACGTTCCAGGAGGCGGTGCACGGGCTGATAGTCCAGCGGCACCGTCCATCCTGCATAGCCACCCGCCACGGCAGCCGGATGGTCGCCTGGCATCTGCAGCAAGGCGATGGCGACGCGTTGCGCAAGATCCTCATCCGTGTGGCGCAACCGGCTGAACGGCCACTCCGGGTAGAGGGGTGTGCTCCGCAGGAAGGAGAAGTCCGGGTCGTCCTGGGGGTTGAGGACACGCAGGTCTGCCAGCCGCACCGCGCCTTCGGCGGCCATGCGCTCCAAGATGTCAGTGCGCACCGTGCCAGCGTCCACCTCACCGCGCGCCACGGCCTGGACGACCCTGTCGTGGATGCCGCCGAAGGTCAGGCTCAGGTCGGTCCAGGGATCGATGCCGTGCATCTCCAATTCACCCCAGGCCATCTCAAAGCCGCCGAGGGAGGTTGGGTCCACCGCCATCAGGGAGCGCCCGGACAGGTTCTCCAGCGACTGGATGTCGGGGCGGTCGGCACGGGTGAAGATGACGCCGCCAAAGACGTTGGCCTCGTGCTCCCCGATGCGGTTGCGCAGCGTAGCAATACGCGAAATCCGATGGCGGACTTCCAGGTTGACGTAGATACCCGGGTTGGCTAGGACAAAGTCGACCCGCCCGCCGGCCACCGCGCCATCGATGTCGGCGAAGTCCAGGGGCTCGATGCGAAAGCGATAATCCGGCAACGCCGCGCCGAGATAATCGGCAGTGGGGGCCCAGGTTCGCTCGGTAGCCGGGTCGCCACGGTGGCTCAGGACCCCGATGCGAATCTCCGGAGGCAGATTCTCGGCACCATTCTCACCCTGGGCCAGGGCGGTCGTCGCCGCCAGGGCCATCGACAGGGCCAGCACGTATGCCGGTCCGGCGCGCAGCGACGCGTCAGCGCGAGCGGGACGCTGGTTGCGGGGGCCGAGATCCAGGGCGGGGGCGGCGCCCCGAACGACAGGAGCAGGGAGCAATGAGGGTCTGGGCGGCTCGCGCGACATGGCCGAAGGCTAGCCCGGATCGAGCGAGCGGACAAGAAAGGTCCTGGGTGCGGGTCCGACCGATCTACCCGGGAAAACCCCAATACCCCAGGCCGTTTCCCGGGATAGTCAAGCGCGCCAGGCCCCGGCATACTCCCCGGACCCTGGCACCCGCACGATCGGGCCGGACATCAGCGACACCACCCTGATAAGCAGAGAGGATAACGACCGTCATGACCATCTCCCGCCGCGAATTCGTCAAGCTCCTGGGCCTCGCCGGTGCCGCTGGCATGTTGCCTCCTTCCGTCTTTGCCGCCGCCAAGCAGCCGTCGGATCTCTACGAGGTGCCCAAGTTCGGCAACCTGACCCTGCTGCACATCACCGACACCCACGCCCAGCTCAACCCCATCTACTTCCGGGAGCCCAACGTCAACATTGGTCTGGGTGCCGCCCTGGGCCAGGCCCCGCACATCGTCGGAGACGCCTTCCTCAAGCACTTCGGCGTCGCCCCCGGGACCATCGATGCCCACGCCTTCACCTTCCTCAACTTTGACGAGGCGGCCCACAAGTTCGGCATGGTCGGTGGTTTCGCGCATCTCAAGTCCCTCGTCAAACGCATGCGCGCCGAGCGCGGGGACGGCAACAGCCTGCTGCTCGACGGCGGCGACACCTGGCAGGGCTCGGGCACCGCCTACTGGACCCGCGGCCAGGACATGGTCGGCGCCTGCAACCTGCTCGGCGTGGACGTCATGACCGGGCATTGGGAGTTCACCTACCTCGACGAGGAGGTCATCAAGAACATCCAAGCCTTCAAGGGCGACTTCGTGGCCCAGAACATCAAGGTGCGCGAAGAGGCCCTCTTCGACTACAAGTTCGCGGACTTCGCCGGCTTCAGCGAGGACGCCGGCCTGGCCTTCAAGCCCTATACGGTCAAGGAGGTGGGCGGGGTCAAGGTGGTCGTC
>JBFZCW010000343.1:0-2670 GCA_041307765.1 Chromatiaceae bacterium | reverse complement strand
GCCCGCATGATGCGGGAGCGGATGCGGGAGGGCTGGGAGCCGGTGCGCGCCGTCCTGACACGGCACGAGGACGCCATGCTGGCCGTGGCCAGCGGGCGCTACGAATGGATCGGGCGGATCGTGCGGGCTGCGGTGACCCGGCCCCGGGCGGGCCAGATCACGCTCACGGATCGGCTGGATCGGGTCGCCACCCATCCCTTCTGGGGGCTCCTGCTGTTGCTAGGCATGCTGGGCGTCGTCTTCTGGCTGACCTACAGCGTGGGCGCCCCGCTACAGAAGTTTCTGGACGAATACCTGGTGCGGGCCGGGGCGGACTGGCTGCGAGACGCGCTCACCGGCGCCCCGTGGTGGCTGGTGGGGGTCCTGGCGGACGGGGTAATTGCCGGGGCCGGAATGGTGATCACCTTCCTGCCCATCCTGATCGTTTTCTTCGCCGTCCTGGGGCTACTGGAGGATGTGGGCTACATGGCCCGGGCCGCCTTCGTCATGGACCGCTTCATGCACCTCATCGGCCTGCACGGCAAGAGCTTCTTGCCGCTCTTCTTGGGTTTCGGCTGCAACGTCCCGGCGGTCCTTGGTACCCGGATCATCGATGCGCCCAGGGCGCGGCTGTTGACCATCCTGCTGGCGCCGCTGGTGCCCTGCACCGCCCGCATGGCGGTGGTGGCTGTCTTGGCGCCCATCTTCTTCGGTGCTGCGGCCCTGTGGGTCACCTGGGGGCTGGTGGGGCTCAGCCTCGTCGTGCTGGCCGTTCTGGGCGTCGTGCTCCAGAGGCTGGTCCTTGGCGGCGAGTCCCTGGTCTTCATCATGGAGATCCCCCTGTACCACCTGCCGAACGCCCGGACAATCGGGCTCGCCGTTTGGCAGCGGACCCTGGCTTTCCTGAAGAAGGCGGGGGGCACCATCCTGGCTGTTTCCGTTGCGGTCTGGGCGCTGTCGGCGTTGCCGGCAGGGAAGATCGAGACCAGCTACCTGGCGACCATCGGGCACGTTCTGGCGCCGCTGGGCGCGTGGATGGGGTTGGAGTGGCGGATGCTGGCAGCCCTGCTGAGTAGCTTCGTGGCCAAGGAAAACACCATCGCGACTCTGGCGATTCTGTACCGGGCTGGCGGCGACGGGAGCAGTCTGGCCGGGGCGCTCGCCGGGGCCTTGACGCCGGTTGCCGCTCTGGCCTTCCTGGCGGTGCAGATGCTGTTCATCCCGTGCGCCGCCACGGTGGCCGCCATCCGCCAGGAAACCGGGAGTTGGAGCTGGACAGCCTTCAGCGTGGCCCTCCTGGCGGCGATCTCCTTTGCCGCCGGGATCGCGATCTTTCAGGGAGCGGCCCTCCTGGGTCTGGGTGGCTGACGAGGAGGCGAGGAAATGGCCCCGCCGCAAGGAACCGCGCTGCTGGAGCGTCTCCTGCGTACGATGGCGGAAGGGCCGGCCTACAGCATCTCCGCCCTGGCGCAGGAGCTGGATGTGTCGGGGGAGATGGTGAGCCGGATGATCCAGGAGTTGGTGCGGCTGGGGTACCTCCGTTCCATGGGGGCCGACGGTGCGGATGCATGTGCCGCTTGTTCTCTGGCCGGGAGTTGCGTCCTCAGGGGCTCGCCACGGGTCTGGCTGCTGACGGAGCGTAGAAACCGGGCAGGGGCGAAGGAAGCGCCATGAGCAAATGCTGCTGACCGCCACTGGTGTCTTCTTCCTGAGCGCGATCCCGTCCCCGCGGCGCTGGCGGGGCTGTCCGCCTACTGAAGTCGCGGGGGGACCGCGGCCGCCTCTCGAACCCCGGAGGGAGCCATGAAAAAAGCGACCATCGACACGCGCGACGTGAGCTGGCAAGAACTCCGCGCCTTTCCCGGAACCGCGCAGGTGAAAATGCTGCGCGACGAGCCATCCGGCGGCGCCCGCACCATGCTCATCCGGGTGCCACCGGCAGGGCAGATCGTGCCGCATAATCACATGGCACCTGTCCAGCACTACGTGCTCGAAGGGGAATACGAGACCGGCGGGGAGACGTGTAGTGCGGGAACCTACCGGTTTTTGCCGGCGGACGCCAACGTTGGGCCTATCGCCACGAAAGGCGGTGTTACCATCCTCATGGTGTACGATCCCATCGGCTAGCAGAGAGCGACGCTCTCGTTACCCCGGCGGTGGGACAAACCCTTCCCTGTCTGCGGCGCGACGGTGGCCGGGGTGGGGATGCAGAGCGGAACGGCAGGCGCTTGACGAGAGGCTTCGCGTTGGGCTCCTCCACGCTCTCTCCGGCGGACGGGCGAGGTTCCGGGGCACGTCACAAGGAGACCGGCGATGCAGGACAGAATTCTTGGCTGCCTGGAAGAGATCGTCGGCGCTGAAAGGGTTTCCGCCGATCCCCACACCCTGGAGTGCTACTCCTGCGATGCCACCGTCAATCCTCCCGCCAGGCCCAGCTACGCAGTCATCGCGACAACCGTCGAGCAGATTCAGGCGATCCTGCGACTCGCCAACGCGGAGATGATCCCGGTGGTTCCCGTTGTGGGGATGTCGAATACGGGCGGGCTGACCATCCCGATAAAGGGCGGGATCGTTCTGGACCTCCACCTGATGAACAGGATCGTTGAAATCAATGAAGATGTCGGGTACGCGGTCGTCGAACCGGGCGTGACCATCGGACAGATCGATGCGGAACTGAAGCAGCGAGGCTAT
>JBFZCW010000342.1:0-12940 GCA_041307765.1 Chromatiaceae bacterium | reverse complement strand
CGCGGTGCGCCGTTACCCGGCTTTCCCCATCGTGATCGAGACCTACCGGCAGGCGCTGGGCGATGTCTTCGACCTGCCCGGTTTGCAGGAGATTCTCACCGCGATCCGCAACCGGACCATCCGCGTCCATGAAGTCGAGACCGCCCAGGCCTCTCCTTTCGCCCGTTCGCTGGTCTTCGCCTATGTCGCGGCCTATCTCTACGAACAGGACGCCCCGCTGGCTGAGCGTCGCGCCCAGGCCCTGACCCTGGACCGCAGCCTGCTGGCTGAGCTGATCGGTCAGGAAGAGCTGCGGGAGCTGATCGACCCCGGGGCGCTGGCGGCCCTGGAGGCCGAGCTGCAGCACCTAGACCCCGATGGGGACCAGGCGCACCTGGCCCGCGACCCAGACGAACTGCACGACCTTCTGCGCCGCCTGGGGGACCTGACCGCCGACGATGCAGCCTTGCGCTGCGCCCAGCCGTCGGGGACGCAGGCCTGGCTCGATCTGCTTCGCGAACAGTGCCGGGCCCTGCCCATTCCCCTCGCCGGGGAGACCCGTTGGATCGCCGCGGAGGATGCCGGGTTCTACCGCGATGCCCTCGGGATCGTCCCGCCGGGCGGCCTGCCAGAAGCTTACCTGGCTCAGACCCGAGCACCCCTCGAGCACCTGCTGCGCCGCTATGCCCGGACCCACGGCCCCTTCCCGACTCGGGACCCCGCCGTCCGGCTCGGGTTGCGCCCGGCCCAGATCGAACCGGCCCTGCACCTGCTGGAGGTGGAGGGCGTCCTGGTACGCGGGGAGATCCGGCCACTGGGCACGGAGCCCGAGTGGTGCGATGCCGAGGTCCTGCGGCACCTGCGCCGGCGCACGCTTGCAACCCTGCGCCACGCCGTAGCCCCTGTGGACGCAGCGACCCTGGGCCGTTTCCTGCCCGCGTGGCACGGGATCGACGAGGGCCTGCCCAGCGTGGGTCATGGCCTCAACCGAAGCCCCGAGCGGCTTTTCGAGGCCATCGGGCAGCTCGAGGGGCTGCGGGTGCCCTGGTCCCTGCTCGACCAGGTCCTGCTCCCCGCTCGAGTCCCGGGCTATCGCCCCGAGGACCTGGACCTGCTGGCCGCCAGCGGCCAGGTGATCTGGGTGGGGAGCGGGGCTGCGGGGCCGCGGGACGGGCGGATCGCCCTCTATCGGCGGGAGGCCGTCGCCGATCTGCTCGACGCGACGGAGGGCGCCGACCCGAGCGGTCTGTTACATCACGCCCTCCTCGGACATCTGGCGCGGCGCGGGGCCTGCTTCCTGATGGAGCTGACCCAGGCGGCGGAGGCGGCAAATCCCGGAGTCCGGCGCGAGGACTTCGAGGCCGCCCTGTGGGACCTGGTCTGGGCCGGTCGCATCACCAACGATACCTTCGCCCCCCTGCGGGCCCTGGCTGCCGGTCCGGGTCGCTCCGGGCGGTCGCGGCGCGCTGGCGGCATCGCGGGGGGACGCTGGTCCCTGGTGGCCGAGCCGATGCATGATCGACCGGCGTCGGCGGACGCCACCCGCCGCCTCCTGGCCAAGGCGCGCATGCTCCTGGAACGCTACGGCGTCGTCAGCCGCGAGGCCGTCCAGGCGGAGGTCCTACCCGGCGGCTTCGGTCCCATTTACCGGGTCCTAAAGGACTTGGAGGAGGCTGGCCGGGTGCGGCGCGGCTGGTTCTGCGATGGACTCTCGGGGGCCCAATTCGCCCTGCCCGGGGCCCTGGAGCGTCTGCGCGCCGCCCGCGTGGAGGAGGTGCCCGTGGACGGTTACGGGCCTGATCAGGTTCGCATCCTCGCTGCCATCGACCCGGCAAATCCCTACGGGGCCCTGGTTCCCTGGCCTGCCGCCGCGGGCGGGACCAGTCCGAGGCGCATCCTTGGGGCCTGGGCGGTCTTGGTTGCGGGGGCGCCGGTGGTCTTCGTCGGCCCCGGCGGGCAGCAGATCCTGACCTTCCCAAGCTCCTGTACGGATTTGGGGGGCGAGCTGGCCTTGGCGCTGGCCGCCTTGCACCGGCTGCCACACCGCCTCCGCCACCGGCCGCGGCTGGCGATCCGGGAGCTGGATGGGGTACCGGCCCCCCAATCCCCGTTGCGCGAGGCCCTGCTGGCGGCCGGATTCGTGCTGGACTACGACGCCTGGGTGCCGGCCGGCTGGTCCCAAGGCTGAACGGCACCGTTCGGTGTTAGCGATCAGCCGAGCAAGGTCCGAAATCGGTCCCAGTCGAAATGCGGCCCGGGGTCGGTCTTGCGCCCCGGGGCGATGTCGCTGTGCCCGGCAATGCGGTCCGGCCGAATACCCGGATAATGAGTCATGAGGGCCCGCGTCACCTCGGCCAGTGCCTCGTATTGGGACGGCGCGAACGGCCGGTCGTCGGCCCCCTCCAGCTCGATGCCGATGGAAAAATCGTTGCAGCGCTCCCGCCCGGCAAAGCAGGATACCCCTGCATGCCAGGCGCGCTGGCCGAAAGGGACATACTGGGTGGCGCGCCCATCGCGGCGGATCAGCAGGTGGGCGGAGACCAGCGCGCCGGCGACGGCGCGGAAGTACGGGTGGGCCGCTGGGTCGAGACGGGCGAGGAAAAGATCGTCGATCCAGTGCCCGCCGAACTCCCCGGGTGGAAGGCTGATATTGTGGATCACCAGCAGGTCGACGACGGTGCCCGCCGGGCGGGCGTCGCAGTTTGGCGACGGGCGGCGCTCCACCCCGCGGAGCCAGCCCTCGGCATCGACGGCAGGGGCGGGCTGCCCCGCCAAGAATGTTGAGTCTTTGCTCACAAGCGTCGCAACAACCCATTGAATAACACAGCAACTAGGGTCACCATACCGGCCTGCACCCCATGGTCGTCAATCGCACCGGCGCCAGTGGCAGGGCCCTCTTTGCGAGGCCTGATCGATACTGCCGCGGTCGTGCGGGACGGAACGCGGGCAACGATCATCCGCGGTGACCAGGCGCTCGCGCCCGCCAGCGCTGCGCCTGGGTTACTATTCTAAGGTGATGATCGGGCGGCGCCCGCATCGACGCGGATGGGGGCGTATCCCGCACGCGAGCAGCCACTCAGCGATGGTCTCTTTGTTCATTGTGATCGCGACAGTTAGACCGTTTCCGACGTGGCAGACCGATGGCTCATGCTCGAACCCTCTATTTTCAGGGGGCCTCAGGCAGTGACCGACGCCTGGGACAAGTCAAGCCAATTGGCCGGGGAAGGGCGGCTGCCAAGCCTGGAAGCTTATCTGTTGGCCTGCCAGGAGCCCTTCCAGCGCGAAGCCCCCGCCCTGCTCGATGCCTTGTTCGAAAGGCTTGACGACGCCCTCTACGACCTCGCGGATAAGGCGGGGAGCGACCGCCTCTACTCGCGCTATTTCGACGCCATGCGATTGTTCCGCAAACAAAGCCGGAACATCAAGGCGATCTTCCTGCGGCAACTGCAACGCACCAGAGAGCTCACGGCCAGCGGTCTGATCCAAACAGACTCCACGTCCTTCGACAGCTACAGCCTGGAGAATTTCGCTCTGGTGGAGGACGAGGAGCTCGAAAAATCCATCGCCGTCAGCAACCTGGTCTCGAAGGCAGAGAACCGCTACCAACGCGAACTGCATGAGTTGGGCCGCTCCCTAGGATACCTGTTAGGCCGCCGCGAACTGCCCCCCGCATTCAACCCGCTCGGCCCGCTTGCCATCTGCGACGCCTTCAGCGCGGCCCTGCAGCCGTTGCAGGACATCGATCTGCCCATCAAGCTCGTGGTGTACAAGCTCTTCGACAAGCAGGTGATGGACCACTTGGGCGGAATCTACGACGAGTGCCTTCGCCTGGCAGTGGCCCATGGACTGACCCCTGCAGCCGCCGCACCCGGACAGACTGGCTCAAGCTCTCCGCGCGGGCCATCCCCCACGCCTCGCGAGGTGTTTGCCCTTCGGCCGCCAACGGCGACCCAGGCGGCGGCGCAAGCCACGCCATCGACTGACGGCCGGGTGCCCTTCGACCGTCTGCGCTCGCTGCTCAACGCCTGGCGAGATCCTCAGCCCGTGGTCGGCGACGCCCGGCCGGATGACTCGGTCTTGATCCCGACATCGGACTTGATGGAGATCCTGTCGCAGTTGCAGGAGGCATCCTGGAGGAGCAGGCCAGGGCCGTTTGCAGCACAGGAGTTGCGTGCACGGCTGGATGGCGCCCTCCAAGTCGACCCACTGGAGCATGACAAAACGAGCCGCTCCCTGGGGGAGATCGACGAGGACACGCTGGAACTGGTCTCCCTCTTATTCGACTCCATCATTCAAGCCGCCGACCTCCCAGATCCCATCAAGGTCCTGGTGGGGCGGTTGCAGATTCCCTTGGTCAAGGTCGCCCTTCTGGACAAGACCTTATTCGACAATCCGGATCACCCAGCCCGGCGCCTGCTCAACCGCATCGCCGACGCTACGGTCGGGTGGGCGGAAGATGAAGAACGCACTCCGCACAGCCTCTACGGGCGTATCGAGCAGATTGTCGAGCGCATCATCGGCCAGTTCGATCGGGATTTGGCCATTTTCTCTGACCTGGACGCGGTGCTGGCGGCTCATCTTGCCCCGGAAGCGGCCCGCGCGCGCGCCACAGAGGAACAAGTCTGCTCTGTCGCGGCGGAGCGCGACCGTATCGCCGCCGCGCGTCTCAGGGCTCAGGCCGTCATTGACCAACGCCTGCAGTCGGCCCGCTGGGTCCCTCCAATCATCGAGTCCATGCTCAACGAGGGGTGGCGCGAGGTGCTATACAGAGCCTACCTCTCCGGAGGCGAGCACAGCAGGAAGTGGCTCAAGGCGGTGAATATCGTCGACCGGCTGCTATGGAGCGTGCAGCCCAAGGCTGACCCTCAGGACCGCCGCGACCTGCTGCGGGGCATCCCGGAGCTGCTCCGTACCCTGCGCGCAGGCCTGGCCGCCATCGACTTCGAGCAGCGGGCCGTGGCCCGGTGGTTCAGGGAGCTCCAAGCACTGCACTTGTCGGCCCTGCGTGGACCCATTGCTCCACAGGCCCCTGCGGAGACGCGCGCGCCGGCGGGTACCCCGGACCACAGGGCCTCAGACACCGCGGCCTCGGACCCATTACGGCGACTGGTGCCCGGATGCTGGGTCGAGCTGGTGCGTGACGATGCCCGCCGAGTGCGCGTGAAGCTCGCCTGGGTCAGCGTGGACGGACAGCGCCTGCAGTTCGTCGACCGCCAGGGGTTCGAAGGACCCGAGCTGGCGCGGGATAACCTGGGAACCCTGATCGAGTATGGTCTCGCAAGCATTGTGCGCAGCGAGGACGATCCGCCCCTGATGGACCGCGCCGTCGCAACCCTCACGAACAGCCTCAGTCACTGAGGTCTGAGCATTGCCGCTGCGGCCTGCGCCCAGGTCGATAGCCTTTGCCCCTGGGCACGTAGAATCGCGGCCCACGGCGTGTCCCTCGCCAGACCCGCCCAAGAGGCGGCGCCGCCAGCACCCTGGACTGGAGTGATCCACCATGACCCAAGAGACGAGTCCCGCGCCGACCGACTACCCGACCCCGCGCCTGCCACCGCTGGAGCTCATCGAGCGCGAGGCGCGGGACGCCTTGGCGGAGGATGTCGGCAGCGGCGACCTCACCGCGGCCCTGCTGCCGGAGGGCCAGCGCGCCCGTGGCCAGGTCATCACCCGGGAGTCCGGCGTCCTGTGCGGTCGTGCCTGGTTCGACAGGGTCTTCGGGCTCCTGGACTTAGGCATTCGCGTCGACTGGGAAGCGGTCGACGGCCAACGCATCGCCGCCGGTCAGCGCCTCTGCACCCTGACCGGCGGGATCCGGGGGCTCCTCACTGGGGAGCGCACCGCGCTGAATTATCTGCAAACCCTCTCAGGCACGGCCTCGCGGGCGCGGCGCTATGCCGATGCCGTGGCCGGACTGCCGGTGCGCGTCCTCGACACCCGCAAAACCATTCCAGGGCTGCGACTGCAGCAGAAGTACGCCGTCGCCTGCGGCGGCTGTCATAACCACCGCATGGGTCTCTACGACGCCGTCCTGATCAAGGAGAACCATATCCTCGCGGCCGGTTCCGTCGCTGCCGCCCTGGCCGCCGCCCGCGGCATCGCACCGGGGGTGCCGGTGGAGATCGAGGTCGAGTCAATCGACGAGCTGGCCGAGGCCCTGGCAGCAGGGGCGCAACGCATCCTGCTCGACAATTTCCCCCTGGGCCGCTTGCGCGAGGCGGTTAGGATCAACGCCGGCTACGCCCGGCTGGAGGCCTCCGGCGGCATCGGCCTCGATGGCATCCGGGCCGTCGCAGAGACCGGAGTTGACGACATCTCGGTTGGCGGCCTGACCAAGAATGTCCGCGCCCTGGACCTGTCGATGCGCATCCTGCCGGATTGAGGTCGCGGGGGAGGCCAGCCCTCGGCCCGACGACCCACTGGGATGCGGAAGTCCCTGCGAGAGGCAAGATGTTAGCCGAGATGCGGCGACGCCAAGAGACGCTTCCGCAAGACGCCCAGTCCCAGCGACGGCGCCGCTCCGACCCAATGCCCCCGCGGCTACTTTCCCGCCGAGGCCATGAAGCCGTCGAAGTTCTGCTCGGCGACGCGGAACCAGAGGACCTGCTCGTCACGGAAGGCCTTCCAGGGCTCGTAGACCTTCTTGAAGCGGGGGTTCTTCTCGGCAGTCTCGGCATAGACCTCGTTAGCGGCCTTCCAGGCGGCGTTCATGATGTCGCGGGAGAAGGGCCGCAACTGCACCCCGGCACCCACCAGACGGCGCAGCGCCTTAGGATTGCCCATGTCGTATCTCGCCAGCATGTCGGCGTTGGCCGTTGCGCAGGCCGCTGCCAGAATGGTTTGGTACTCCTTCGGTAGGGCGGCGTAGGCGTCGCGGTTGACGAACAGGTCCATCTCCGGGCCGCCCTCCCACCAACCTGGGTAGTAGTAGAACTTGGCGACTTTGGCCAAGCCCAGCTTCTCGTCGTCATAGGGGCCGACCCATTCGGCCGCGTCGATGGTTCCCTTCTCGAGGGAGGGGTAGATGTCCCCGCCAGCGATTTGCTGCGGTACAGCCCCGAGGCGAGCCAGTACGGTCCCAGCGAAGCCGCCGACGCGCAGTTTGAGCCCCTTGAGGTCATCGACCGTGTTGATCTCCTTGCGGAAAAAACCGCCCATCTGGGCCCCTGTGTTGCCTGCCGGGAAATTGATGATGTTGTAATCCTTCAGAAAGTCGCGCATCAGATCGAGACCGCCGCCCTGCAGCATCCAGGCGTTCTGCTGGCGTGCATTGAGGCCGAAGGGGACGGCGCAGCAAAAGGCAAAGGTCGGATCCTTGCCGAAGAAGTAGTAACCAGCGGTATGAGCACACTCCACGGTGGCGTTCTGCACGGCGTCCACCACCCCAAAAGGCGGGACCAGCTCGCCACCGGCAAAGACCTGGATTTGGAACTTGCCGCCAGTGGCCTCGGAGACGATCTTGCCGATGGTGTCGGCAGCGCCGAAAATGGTGTCCAGGGATTTCGGAAAGCTGGAGGCCAGGCGCCAGCGGACTTGCGGGCCCGACTGCGCAATAGCGGGGCCAGCCCCGACGGCGGCGGCGAGCCCGGCCCCAAGGGTGCCAACCCCTTTCATGAAGGAACGACGTTGCATCTGCCAGTCTCCTCTGCTTGGTTTTGGCGGCATTACCGCGCAGGGTTAGCGCGGCCGAATCCTACCACCGTGTGTCCCGGTTTGCCGGCGCTATGCCTTTCCGACGCCAGAACCCGAGAAAACCCACGACTAGGCTCCCTGGACCCGTCGCGGCGAGGGCGCCCCTCCTACAGACGGCCCTTAGCCCGGCCCGGCAAGGAGCCGCTCGACCTTTAGGTGGGCGGCAACCCCTGCCGGAGTCGGGTCGGCCAGGTGCGGGACAACCCCCAGACAGGGGGCATCGATGAGGGCAGCCAGCGTGGCGAGGTTTTGCTCCGGCGCCAGCATGGCCGAGTCGATGTGGCTCGCGACCCAGCCAACGAGACGCGCCCCTCGGGCACCGATGGACTCTGCTGTGAGCAGACTGTGGTTGATGCAGCCAAGACGCAGCCCCGTGACCATGATCACCGGGAGCTCCAATGCCTCGGGCAGATCGCTAACCGACAGGGTCGGACCCAACGGAACCCGCCAGCCCCCCACGCCCTCGATAATCACCCAATCCGCCTGGGCGGCCAGGGCCCGGTAGGCCTTGACGATGGGATCCAGCTCGATGCTCAGGCCCGCCTGTCCGGCCGCGATGTGGGGCGCGATGGGGGGGACCAGGGCATAGGGGTTGACCTGGGCATAGGGGACCGGCCGGCTGCCCTGGGCCAGCAAGGCCAGGGCGTCCGCGTTGCGGGGACCGTCCTGCCCCTCCTGGCAGCCGGAGGCGACCGGCTTCATGCCCAGCACCGTCAGGCCCTGGCCCTGGAGGGCGGCCATCAGGCCCAGTGCGACCTGGGTCTTGCCGCAGTCCGTATCCGTCCCGGTGACGAAAATCCCGCTCATGGTTTGCCGCCCAGGGATGGCGGTGTGTCGGGCGAGCCGGGAGCGGAGCCAGACAAGCCCCGATGGACCAGGGGGCGCCGCGCGATGGCGCTGACGGGGATGCCAACCCCGCCCTCGACCGGCCTCTGGACCGGGGCCCACGCGTGGCCATAGACCACTTCATAGGTCGCCGGAAGGCGCCCATCGCGCCGGTAAACCTCGTAGGCGGTCTCTACCGCTGCCAGGCGCCGCGGTCCGGTCAGCCCCCGGGGACGCCCAACTGCCGCGTTGTTGGCACCTAGCACCTTGAGATCGCGCATCAGATCCCGGACCTGGGGATAGGTGAGGGTGAGGCGCTCGGCGTCCATCACGGGGTCGGCGAAGCGGGCCCGAACCAGGCCGTCGCCAACCTCGTGCATGTCCGCAAAGGGGCTGACATGGACGTGCCCGTCCACCGCGGCCCACGCGGCGCGCAGCTCCATCAGGGTATCTGGGCCGAAGCTCGTGAACATCAGAAGCCCGCCTGGCGTCAGGATGCGCGACCACTCCCGGAAGGTGCCATCGAGGTCGTTGCACCACTGGAGGGTGGCGTTGGAGACGATCAGGTCGACCGATTGGCTGGCCAGGGGCAGGATCTCGGCATCGGCGCAGACGCACCAGGGGCGCTTGAGCCAGGTACCGCGGCGCCGGGCGAGACGCAGCATGGCCGGGGCGAAGTCCAGGGCGATGAGGCGCGCCTTGGGGTAGCGCCGCATCAGGGGTGCAACGGCCCGCCCGGTCCCGCAGCCGAGGTCCAGGATGGTCCTGGGCGTTAGACGGACATAGTCCAGGCGCTCCAGAAGCCGGTTGCCGATCTCACGCTGGAGTACGGCAGCGGCGTCGTAGCCGGGGGCAGCGCGGTCGAAGGACCGCCGTGCGCTCGCCTTGTCGATGTGGCCTTCGGTCATGGCAGGGTTAGCGGATGTCTGATCCGTCCAGTCCGGTAAGGAAATCGCAGAGCAGGGCGGCGGTCGCCCCGGGGTGGGAGAGGAAGGGGGCATGGGCGGCACCGCGGAGCACCTGCACCCGGGCCGCCGGGAGCAGGGCGGCGACGGCCGGTGCGGCGCCGGACGGGACCAGGGTGTCGTGGCTGCCGAAAAGCCACAGACTGGGACAGGACAGCTCAGCCAGACGGGGGCGCAGATCCGCATCACGCAGCAGATCGAGCCCCAGCGCCAGGGCCAGCGGATCCGGCGTGGGGCGGCTAGCCAGCTCCCCGCGCAGGGTGCGAAGCGTCTCTCGGGCGGCCTCGCTGCCCCGCACCTGTAGGGCCAGGAACCGGTCCAGGGTCCCGCCGGGGTCGGCCAGGAGCCCCGAGTGGAACTGGTCCAGGGTTTCGCCGGCCATGGCCGCTGGCCAGTCAGTGGCGCGCACGAAGCGCGGTGTCGCAGTCACCAGGATCAGCCCGGCCACCCGATCGGGTGCGCGTAGTGCAGCCGCGAGCGCCACCAGCCCACCCAGGGACCAGCCGAGCCAGACCGCGCGGGCCGGGGCCTGGGCCAGGCAGGCGTCGGCCCAGGCGTCGAGGTCCACCGCGGCAGGCGCCAACGCGCTGGCCCCGTGGCCTGGGAGCTCGATCGTGACGGTGGACCAATCGCTGGCCAGGACCGGGGCGAGCGCCGCGGGCAGACCGGCCCAGACTGCGGCATTCATCCCCCAGCCGTGGAGCAGGACCAAGCTTCGGCCGGCCGTTCCCATCACAGGGGCAAACTACCGGCCGGCTGGTCCAGGGCGGGCAGGATCGACAGGGCCTCGAGCAGCGTGTCCACGTCGGCCTCTGTGTGGGCCGCCGACAGTGTCACCCGCAGCCTGGCCGAGCCTTGCGGGACCGTCGGCGGACGGATGGCCGTGACCAGGATGCCGGCCGCCTCCAACGCCTGGCTCCACGCCAGGGCGCGGCGGTTGTCGCCAACCACCAGGGGCTGGATGGGCGTCTCGGAGGGAGACAGGGGCAGGCCCAGCTCGTCCGCGCCCCGGCGGAAGCGTGCAATCAGGGCTCGCAGGTGCTCCCGGCGCCAGGACTCCGCCTGAACCAGCCGCAGGCTGGCCCGAGTCGCCTCCGCCACCGCAGGCGGCAAGGCCGTGGTGTAGATGTAGCTGCGGGCGCGCTGGATCAGGGTCTCGATGAGGTCTTCGGCCCCGGCGACGAAGGCGCCGAAGGTCCCAAAGGCCTTGCCCAGGGTACCGACCAGGATCGGGACCTGCGGCTGGGTCTGGCCCGGGGTCGGAGCTGGGGCCTGGCGTGGGATCAAGTCGACCAGCTCCAGGGTCCCGCGCCCGCCCTCGCCCAACACCCCGAGACCGTGGGCATCGTCGACCATCAGGAGGGCACCGCCGGCCTGAGCCAGCGCCGCCAGCTCACGCAGGGGGGCGATGTCGCCGTCCATGCTGAAGACCCCATCGGTGGCGACCAGCGAGCAAGGCGCCGGGCCCGTCCTTTGGTCGCTGTGTGTCTGCGGCACAAGCATGCGCGACAAGGCGGTAGCATCGGCATGGGGGTAACGGCGCAGCCGTGCCCCGCTGAGGTGGGCACCGTCGATCAGGGAGGCGTGGTTGCGGCGGTCTTCGAAGACCTGCTGGCCCCGCCCGGCAAGGGCCGAGATCACACCCAAGTTGGCCATGTAACCCGTCGAGAACAACAGGGCCCTGGCCCGCCCGGTGAAGTCGGCCAGCTCCTCCTCCAGGGCCTGATGGGCTGCGCTGTGACCGCTGACGAGGTGCGCCGCTGCGCTGCCTGCACCGTAGCGGGCCGCACCCGCCTGCATCGCCGCGACCACCATCGGGTGGTTGGCAAGCCCTAGGTAATCGTTGCTGCAGAAGGCGAGCAGGCTGCGTCCGTCCACGGTCGGACGCGGCCCCTGGGGGCCGGACAGGACCCGTCGACGCCGGTAAAGGTGCCCCCGGCGCAGGCGCTCTAGCTCGGCGGCGAGTTCGGACATCCAAAAACGCTCTGTCTGCTCTAGGTGTTGGGAAGGCCTTGGCGCCGCCCCGACAGCCGCCTGGGCCTGAGCCATTCCTCGCCCTTCCCCTGGCAGGGCGAGGGGCGGGGAGGGGGGCGACGGCCGGCGTCATGCATCGACGGCGGGTGGGACCGCGAGCGTCCACCCCACTCCTGGGCCTCGCCCTTCCAAGGGGGCGGGATGGCCAGAGGACTCCAGCCCTTCTCGATGGCAAGGTCCCGGGACGTCCCTCGGGTGGTCCGCCGCCTCCGGGGAAAGCCCCAAGCGCTCGAACAAGGCCAGGTCCCGGTCGGTCTCGACGTTGGGCGTGGTCAACAGGCGGTCGCCGTAGAAGATGGAGTTGGCTCCGGCCAGGTAGCACAGGGCCTGGAGCTCATCGCTCATCTGGCTGCGCCCGGCGGAGAGGCGCACGTGGGACCCGGGCATCAGGATGCGCGCTGCGGCGATGGTGCGGACCAGCTCGAAGGGGTCGAGAGTGGCCGTGCCGTAGAGGGGGGTCCCCTCCACCTGGACCAGCATGTTGATGGGGACGGACTCCGGCGGCTGCGGCAGGTTAGCGAGCTGGCAAAGCAGGCCGGCGCGGTCGCGCCGCGACTCGCCCATGCCCAGGATGCCGCCGCTGCACACCTTGAGGCCGACCCGCTGGACCTCGGCCAGGGTGTCGAGACGGTCCTGGTAGGTGCGGGTGGTGATGACCTGCCCATAGAACTCCGGGGAGGTGTCCAGGTTGTGGTTGTAGTAGTCCAGCCCCGCCGCCTTGAGGCGCTCCGCCTGGGGCCCGGTGAGCATGCCCAGGGTGACGCAGGTCTCCAGGCCCAGGTCGTGGACCGCCTCGATCATGCCGACCACCTGATCCAGGTTGCGGTCCGTGGGGTTGCGCCAGGCCGCCCCCATGCAGAAGCGGGTCGCCCCCTGGTCGCGGGCCGCGCTGGCGGCGGCGATGACCTCCTGCAATGGCAGCAGGCGCTCCCTGGCCAGACCCGTTTCGTGCTGTGCGCTCTGAGAGCAGTAGCCGCAGTCCTCGGGGCAGGCGCCGGTCTTGATGCTGAGCAGGGTGCTGACCTGGACCCGATTGGCATCGAAATGGGCCCGGTGGACCTGCTGGGCCTGGTACATCAGGTCGTTGAAGGGCAGGGAGAGCAGGGCCTCGACCTCGGCGACGGACCAGGTCCGGCGCGGCGCCGGCCAGGCAGGGGTGGGCGAAGACATGGGCGGGTCCTGGGCTGGGGCCAAAAGTTCAGGAGTTTAGCCGAGACCCCTGAGCTGTCAACCAGAAGACAGAGTCCCGGTTTACCGCGATTCGGGCGGCTGATTTCAATCTTGTATGGTCAGCCGCCCTCGGCAGACCGTTCACGGGCGCGCTGGCACAGGCTGCGCGGGTCCGGATTCTCGACCGGGCATCGTGGGTCCTCGGAGTTAGGGCAGCCGAGCACAGACTGGGCTTCGACACCCCTGGGCTTATACTGAAAAGGCCTGGTTACCGG
>JBFZCW010000341.1:0-2705 GCA_041307765.1 Chromatiaceae bacterium | reverse complement strand
CGCCACCCGCGGCAGCGCTCCTGGTCCACCAGCACGATCCCGTCCTCCTCGCGCTTGTAGAGGGCGCCGGAGGGACAGGAGGCGACGCAGGCCGGGTTCAGGCAGTGCTCGCACAGCCGCGGGAGGTAAAGCATGAAGACCCGCTTGAACTGCAGGTAGGCGGCAGTGTCGAGCCCTTTGAAGTTGACGTCCCCGCCCCCGGTCTCGCTGACTCCGGCCAGGTCGTCCTCCCAGTTCGGGCCCCAGGTGATCTCCATGCTGGCGTCGTTCAGCTGGGAGCGGGGCCGCAGCGATGGCTGGTGGCTCTTCAACGGGCTGTCGATGAGCTTCTCGTAGTCGTAGGTCCAGGGTTCGTAATAGTCGTCGATCGTGGGCAGGTCGGGGTTGTGGAAAATCCCCGCCAGGCGGCGGAGCTTGTTGCCGGCCCGGAGCGCGAGCCCTCCATTCCTCAAGACCCAGCCGCCCTTGTGGAGCTCCTGGTTCTCCCACTTCCTGGGGTAGCCGATCCCGGGCTTGGTCTCGACGTTGTTGAACCACATGTATTCCGCGCCCTTGCGGTTGGTCCACACGTTCTTGCACGGGATGCTGCAGGTGTGGCAGCCGATGCACTTGTCGAGGTTGAGCACCATCGCGAGCTGGGCCTTAATCTTCATGCCAGTCCACCTCTCCGGCTTTGCGCACCACGATGAGCTCGTCGCGCTGCGAGCCGACCGGGCCGTAGTAGTTGAAGCCGTAACTCAGCTGGGCATATCCGCCGATCATGTGGGTCGGCTTCACCATGATGCGCGTGACGCTGTTGTGAGTGCCGCCCCGCTTGCCCGAAAGCGGTGAGCCCGGCGTGTTGATGAGCCGCTCCTGGGCGTGGTACATGAAGGCCTTGCCCCGCGGGATGCGGTGGCTGACCACGGCCTTGGCCATGACCACCCCGTTGACGTTGAAGCACTCCAGCCAGTCCGAATCCTTGACCTCCAGCGCCGCCGCGTCCTCGTTGTTGATCCAGATGGCCTCGCCCCCGCGGAACAGCGTCAGCATGGTGAGGGTGTCCGAGTAGGTGCTGTGGATCGACCACTTGGAGTGAGGCGTCAGGTAGTTCAGCACGAGCTCTCGGCGGCTGTCGCGGGGCAGGTCCGCCGAGCCGAGGGCGGCCGTGTCCACCGGGGGCCGGAAGAGCGGCAGCCCCTCGCCGAAGGCGAGCATCCAGGGGTGGTCCAGGTAGAAGTGGGCCCGGCCGGTCAGGGTCCGGAAGGGCACCTTCTCCTCGATGTTGATCACAAACGGCGAATAGCGGCGCTCCTCGGATTCGATCCCGCTCCACACGGGGCTCGTGATGATCTTGCGCGGCTGGGCGCCGAGATCGTCGAAGCTGAACTTCTCGCCGCGGCGGGCGGCGCTCAGGTGGGAGAGGGAGAGTCCGGCGCGCTTCTCGAGCGGAACCCATGATTTCATGGCCACCGCCCCGTTCGTCTCGGGCGCAAGGGTCAGGATGGCCTCGGCCACCTGCCGGCCGGTTTCGAGCGAAGGCATCCCCTGGCTGATCCCCGGCGCGGCGACGCGCCCGTTGCGCTCCGCAAGCTCGGCCACCTCCTCGGCCGCCGGCCACATGATTCCCTTGGAGCCGATGCCCGGATGAGCCGCCAGCGGGCCCAGGGCCGTCATCATGCGAAAGACGTTGGCGTAGTCCCGGTGGACCAGCGAGAGGTTCGCCATGGTCTTTCCCGGCAACGGCTCGCACTCGCCCTTGCGCCAGTCCCGCACCCCGGCCTGGGCGATCTCGCCCGGGCTGTCGTGCAGGAGCGGCGTCGCCACCAGGTCGCGCGCCTCCTCGAGATGGACAGCCGCCAGCTCGGAGAATTTTTCGGCGATGGTCTTGAACTGGTCCCAGTTGGTGCGCGCCTCCCAGGGCGGGTCGATGGCCGGGTTGAAGGGGTGGATGTAAGGGTGCATGTCGGTCGTGTTGATGTCGTGCATCTCGTACCAGCCGGCGGCCGGCAGGGCCACGTCGGCGTACATGGCGCTGGTCGACATGCGGATCTCGAGCGTCACCAGCAGGTCGAGCTTCCCCTCGGGGGCGGTCTCGCGCCAGGTGACCTCGGCGGGCCGCACCGGGCTCTCGGTGTTCATGACCGCGTTCTCGACGCCCAGGAGGTGCTTCAGGAAATACTCGTGGCCCTTGGAGCTCGCCCCCAGCAGGTTCGCGCGCCACAGGAAGAGCACTCGCGGAAAGTTGGCCGGGTCGTCCGGGTCCTCGACCGCCAGGCGGATTTCGCCCGTCTTGAGGCGTGCCACCACGTGGTCGACGATCTCCGCATCGGTTTGCGCCCCGGCTGCGGTGGCCTCGGCCACGAGCTCGACCGGGTTGCGGTTGAACTGGGGGTAGGAGGGCAGCCAGCCCAAACGTGCGGCGATGACGTTGTAGTCGGCCGGGTGGCGGGGCAGGCCCTCTTTGGCGGCAAGCGGTGAGAGCAGCCGGCCGACGTCCAGGGAGTCGTAGCGGTACTGGTCGGTGGCGAAATACCAGAGGGAGGTCCCGTTCTGCTGCCGGGGCGGCCGCCGCCAGTCCAGCCCGAAGGCCACCTGCGACCAGGCCGCCTGGGGCCGCACCTTCTCCTGGCCGACGTAGTGGGCCCAGCCCCCGCCGTTGACGCCCTGGCAGCCGCAGAGTGTCGTCAGGTTGAGGATGGCGCGGTAGATCATGTCGCTGTGGA
>JBFZCW010000340.1:0-6001 GCA_041307765.1 Chromatiaceae bacterium | reverse complement strand
TCCTTCTCGGTGTTCTCCCTTTCCAAGCATCTGGCTGGCTCCATCCGCATATCCGGCATGTAAGAGGACGGGGCGGCAGGACCGTCTTCATAGTCAACCTCGCTGCCGTCGAAGGCCATGTCCTGATTCGCCAGGCGTGACTCCATCTGCAGCACGGTCTCGGGCTTGACCCCGAGCTCCGAGGCCACTGCCTGCACCTCATCGTACGTGAACCAGCCCAGGCGCTTCTTGGCGCTGCGCAGGTTGAAGAAGAGCTTCCGTTGGGCTTTGGTGGTGGCGACCTTGACGATGCGCCAGTTGCGCAGGATGTACTCGTGAATCTCGGCGCGGATCCAGTGCACCGCGAAGGACACCAGGCGCACACCGACGTCCGGCTCGAAGCGACGCACGGCCTTCATCAGGCCGACCGTGCCCTCCTGGATCAGGTCCGGCAAGGGCAGTCCGTACCCCAGGTAGCCGCGGGCGATTCGGATGACGAAGCGCAGGTGGGACAGGACCATGCGGCGTGCCGCGTCCATGTCGCCGTGGTCGCGCAGGCGAAGCGACAACTCTTTTTCTTCCTCAGGCGTGAGGACCGGGATCTGGTAGGCGGCGGTGATGTAGGCGTCGATGCTGCCCGTGGGCAAGACGGAGAGTTCTCTAGTCGTCATGGTCGGTCACCTATTTCTCAGTAAACTTGTCGGGTAAATACTAGCACCGTCGGTAGGGTTTGCCAAGCCTTGATCGGGGGGTTCGAGCGGGGCGGCGCTGGATTAGTTCCCCCCGCTGTCCTGATTACGCAGGGGAGACCCGGTTGGATCAGCGTGGTTCACAGGCCGCGAGGTGGCGCCCGACGGCGAGCCAGGCCCCGATCAGGCCCAGCAGGGGGCCGCCGACCAGCACGGTGAGCAGGGCCGTGGCGTCGAGCCATGCCAGGCGGAACTCGGTGCCGTAGAGGGTGGCCAGGCGGGAGACAGGAGATTGGACCAGTGCCACCCCCAGCGTGACGACGATAACGGCGACGAGACCGCCCATGAGCCCGTACCAGGCCCCGGCGTAGAGGAAGGGGCGGCGCACGAAGGCGTGAGTCGCCCCGACCAGGGCCATGAGCTCGACCTCGCGGCGGCGGTTGGCCACCTCTAGGCGTAACGTGTTGCCGACCACCAGCAGCACCGTCACGGCGAGCAAGGCGGCCAGCATCAGGGCGGCAGTGGCGCCCAGATCGAGGATGGCGTGCACTCGCTGTACCCAGGCGGTGTCCAGGCGCGCGTCCGCCACATCCGGGAAGGTAGCCAGTGTGTCCCGCAGGGCTTCGAGGGCTGCCGGGTCTGCCGCCAACACCGGGGTCGGCTCCAAGGCCAGGACCGTCGGCAAGGGGTTCTCGGCGAGCAGACGCACCGCCCCAGCCAGTCCGCTGGCCTCGCCGAGCTCCGCGAGCCCCTCGGCCGGGGTGATGAGCCGTATCCCTGCCAGGTCCGGCCGGCGTCGAAGTTGCTCGGCCAACGCCTTGGCCTTGGCGCTGTCCAGGCTGGGGGTCAGGAACAAGGATAACGCCGTGTTCTCCTGCCAGCCTTGGGCGACGACGGACAGGTTGTGTGTGGCCAGGTGCAACCCGGCGGGCAGGGCCAGGGCGATGCCCACCACCCCCACGGTCATCACGGTTGCGAGTGGGGCGCGGGCAAGATCCCCGAGGCTCGCCAGGGCGCTCCGCCCGTGATGACTGAGCCAGACACGGATGGCCGCCCCTGGGCGGCGCAGCGCATTGCGGCGGTGGCGACCGGCCATGATCTACCAGATACCTGAGTCGATGACCAAGCGCCCCTGGTCCAGGGTCAGGGTGCGGTAGGGCATCGCGGTGATGAGCGCGACGTCGTGGGTTGCGATCAACAGGGTCACACCGACCTGGTGGAAGCGGCGAAAAAGCTGCATGATCTCCCGGGCAAGGTCTGGATCCAAATTGCCCGTGGGCTCGTCCGCCAAAATGACCGAGGGGCGTCCCACCACCGCCCGGGCGATCCCCACCCGCTGCTGCTCGCCGCCGGACAGCGCCCCCGGAAGTACCCGCTCCTTGTCCAGCAGGCCGACCTGATCCAGTGCCGCGCGCACACGGCGCGCGATCTCTGGGCGGCCCATGCGGGAGACGATTAGGGGCAGGGCGACGTTGTCGAACACGCTGCGGTCCGGCAACAGGTGATGGTCCTGGAAGATGATGCCCACCTCTCGGCGGTAGTATGGGATCTTGCGTCGCGAGAGGGTTCCGAGGTCGCGCCCGTTGACGATCACGCTGCCCCGGGTTGGCCGCTCCAGGAGCCCGACCAGCTTCAGTAGGGTGCTCTTGCCGGCGCCCGAGCGCCCGGTGAGGAACGCCATCTCCCCGCTGTCCAGCTCGAAGCTCAGATCATGCAGTGCCTCGCCGCGCTCCGGGTAACGCTTGGTGACGTGGTCGAAGCGGATCATGGCAGGTCAGCGGCGGGTCCGGTCAGGATGCGAACAGGGCATCGACGAACTCCTCGGCATCGAAGGGGCGCAGGTCATCGATGGTCTCCCCGACCCCAATGAACCGGATCGGCAGCTTGAGGCGCTCGGCGATGGCGAACAGGATGCCGCCCTTGGCCGTCCCGTCGAGCTTGGTCAAGGTGATGCCTGTCAGCCCCACCGCTTGGTCGAACTGGACGGCCTGGTTCAGGGCGTTCTGGCCGGTGGTCGCGTCCACCACCAGCATGACCTCGTGAGGAGCCTGGGGGTCGAGCTTCTTCAGAACCCGTGCGATCTTGGCCAGCTCGTCCATCAGATTCGTCTTGGTGTGCAGGCGTCCCGGGGTATCGGCGATCAGCACGACGATCCCGCGGGACGTCGCCGCCTGGAGGGCATCGAAGATCACCGAGGCCGAATCCGCCCCGGATCGCTGGGCGATCACCATCACGCCGTTGCGTTCCCCCCAGGTCTGCAGCTGCTCCACCGCCGCGGCCCTAAAGGTGTCCCCAGCCGCCAGCATCACGCTGTTTCCTTCGTCCTGCAGGCGTCGCGCCAGCTTGCCGATGGTGGTCGTCTTGCCCGCCCCATTGACCCCAACCATCAGGATCACTTGAGGCCGGCCCGGCGCGGGGCCCCGGACCTCGGCCTTACAGGGCCGCAGGATCTCACGCAGCTCCGCCTTCAGGGTTGCAATGAGATCTTCCTGGGTCGTGAGCCCAGAGCGGCGAGCGGCGGCCTTCAGCCTCTCGATGACCCTGGAGGTCGCCTCGACGCCCACGTCCGCAGTCAGGAGCAGCGTCTCCAGTTCCTCGAACAAAGCCTCGTCGACCTTCCTGCCGCCGCTGAGCAGCCCACTCAGGCCGGCTCCCAACTGGCCGCGGGTGCGGGCGAGGCCGTCCTTCAGCCGCGAGAAGAGCCCGCGTGGGGCAGCCGAAGGCGCTTGGGTTGCCGGGACTGTCTCGGGTGTCTCCGGTCGCTTCTTGCCGAAACCGAACATGTGCCGCCTGCCTGGAATCTCGGGTGGGGATGGGGGTACAGAACTCAGGGTTCGTCGTCGCGAAAGGGGCTGGTAGCGCTCAGCTTCCCGCAATCAGGCACCGGCTCAGTCGACTCAAGACCCGGTCGATCCGCGTTGCGGCGCGGTCAGCCGGCAGGTGGGTCGGTCTTCCCTGGAAACTCCAACAGCAGTAAAGCTGACCGCTGCCCGCTGCCGTCTATATCGTTAAGAGCCGATGGCTCTGCCGACGGTCATGCTAACAAAAGCCCAGGGGTGAGTCCCATCGGCGCAACGGTACGCACCGGGTCGGGCTTTGGCTGAACATTGTTGCACTGAGCGAAACAATTTGTCTCGGGCCGGGTGGTTTGATTCCGTGGGCGGCGCTGCCACCTTAACTCTTCTAACCCAATCCCCGGAGGCTCAGACCATGATCAGCGTCAGACCGGCAACCGAGCGCGGCCACTTCGATCACGGTTGGCTCGACACCTGGCACAGCTTCTCCTTCTCCGACTACTACGACCCGGCCCACATGGGTTACTCGGCCCTGCGCGTCATCAACGAGGACCGGGTGGCCCCGGGGGGCGGCTTTGCCACCCATGGCCACAAGGACATGGAGATCATGACGTACATCCTGTCCGGTGCCCTGGAGCACAAGGACAGCATGGGTAACGGCTCAGTCATCCGCCCAGGGGATGTGCAGCGCATGAGCGCCGGAACCGGGGTGCGCCACAGCGAGTACAACCCCTCACCGGACCAGCCTGTCCATCTGCTGCAGATCTGGCTCCTGCCCAATCGGCAGGGGGTCGCCCCCGGCTATGCTCAGCGCCACTTTCCGGAGGAGACCAGGCGGGGTCGCCTGTGCCTGCTTATGTCCCCGGACGGGCGTGACGGCTCCATCGACTCGCACCAGGACGCCTTGGTCTACTCGACCCTGCTGGAGGCCGGCGAGGCGGTGGGGCTGGACCTGGAGCGCGGTCGCCGGGCCTATGTCCAGGTTGCCCGCGGAGGGGTTCGGGTCAACGGGCAGGATCTGACAGCGGGAGACGGGGCTCGCATCCAGGACGAGGGCCGAGTGGAGATCGCCGGCCTGGGGTCGGCGGAGGTGCTGGTCTTCGACCTGCCCGCATGAATCGGGGGATGAATCGGGGCCGGTCGCCGGGAGGCCGACTATCGATTATCGATAGAAGAGGGACACAATCGTGAAGCCCTCTTTGGTCGCGCCGCCCCCGGCGTAGTGAACGGAGCCGGTCCGGTAATCGGGCCAGTCCCAACCATAGCTGGACTGCTTGCGGTCGCTCGCATGCGGCGGACCGATCACGCGCGTGACGGCGGGCAAAATCAGGCGCGTCTGATCCGGTCCGGGGAGCTTCAACAGCACGGATGCGACGCGATCGCTATTCGGATGCGTTTCCACCGTCACGTCGATTCCGTTGTAGCCGCCCCGATAGTAGGCGCAATCCGCATTGATGGGGTCGGCCCGCTGCAAATAGTCAAGCTTCGGCACGGGTCTATCCTGGGGGATGTCCCGAAGGACTCGCTCGACGTCCGCGGCGGGGTCCGGGCTTGCAGCGGCAGGCGCCAGGAGGATCAGGGCCATCGTCAGAACCACACCACGCCAGATTGCATGCATGAGTATCGCAGTCTCCTTTGTCGGGACGAACCGGGCCTTGCGCTGCGCCGGCGGATAGGACATCCAAACGCCGCAGGGGTCCTTACAGCACCGTCGCGAAGATCCTAAGCAGGTTGAGGGTGAGGCGCAAGGCGCGGTGGCATGCCCGCCTAGTCACGCCCTTGCCCCTGCGTGCGGGTTGCCAGAGCGATCCCGGCAGCGATGAGGCCGATCCCTGCGAGGTGGAAGCCGTGCATCCGCTCCCCGAGCATCGGCATCGCCAGCACCGCCCCGAATGCTGGCATCAGGTGCAGGAGCTGCCCGGTGCGGCTGGCTCCCAGCTCCGCGACGGCGCGGTTCCAGAGCACGTAGGCCGACACCGATGGAAACAGCGCGACGTAGCCGATGGCCCCCAGGCTGGTGGCGTCGACCTCGAAGTTCAGCCCCTGCCCCAGCTCCCACCCGTAAAGCGGCAGGAGGGGGACCAGGCCGATGGCGATGGTCATCGCCAGAAAGGCGAGCGGATCGAGTCCCGCCGGGCGCCAGCGCAGGCAAACCGAGTAAAGCGCCCAGCTCGCCACCGCCCCCAACACCCACAAGTCGCCGCCGTTGAGCCGCAAGGCGGCGAGTGCCGCGAGGTCACCGCGGGCGATAATCACCGCCACCCCCGCCAGGGACAGCATAATGCCCGCGGCTTGGCGCGGGCTGATCCGCTGCCGAAGAAGCAGAAACGACAGCACCACCCAATGCCGGCGTACCAGGCCCCACTGGCCCCCCAGCCGCGGCAGGGCGAACGGTAGGACGATCAGCAGCGCTACGGTCCACCGCCAGAAGGATAGGGCGATGGGCGGTTTGGTCTGATTCAGCGCCCGCCCGATGATGAAATTGCACGACCAGAAGAGCGGCGCGAGGGCGGCGAGGAGGTAGGGAGAGATCGAGTT
>JBFZCW010000339.1:0-3872 GCA_041307765.1 Chromatiaceae bacterium | reverse complement strand
TGGTCCATGCCGCAAGCAGCCCTGATTCCACCGCCGGGCGAATGCCCTCCCCGCTTTGCGGATAGGCCAGGCTCGCCGCGTCGCCCACCAGCAGGGCGCCATCGGCGACCAGATTGCGTTTGCCCCGGCCATGCAGCAGATAGGCATGGCCGCGCAAACGCCCGGGCGGCCGGGAGACGCCACGTTCGCGGCCGAGGAAGGCGAGAAAGGCCTCGACCTGTGGGGCCAGCCCCTGGCGGTCGTCGCGTCCTAGGCCGATGTTGAGGTAGTCGCCCTTGCGGAAGCACCAGCCGTAACCTGCGAGGTCCCTGCAGAAATAGAGCTCTGGCTGTTTGCCCTGCACGGCGCAGGCGGCGCGTGCGCCTTCGGGAAGCAGGAATTCAATCTCCTGCGCCGTCACCGCGGGCTCGCCGCCGGGATGGGCGCCCAGCACGCGGGCAACCGGGCAGGTATGACCGCCCGCCCCGACCAGCATCGGAGTGCGGAAGCGGTCGTCGACAATCCATGATCCAGCCTCGCGCCGCAGGGAATGCACCGGCTCTCCGGTGAACAGCCGGGCCCCAGAGCGCTGCAGCAGGTAGTCGTCGAATTCGCAGCGGCGGATGCCGTAACTGACGGTGTCGCGGTATTGGATATCGGCCGGCGGGCGCCCCATCAGTCCGATACGGAAACCCGTGATGGGCTGCAGGACCCGGTCGCGGCCATAGTCTTGGGGGTCTATCTCCAGGGCCGTCAGCACGGGTGGCGTGATCCAGCCGGCACAGACCTTGTCCCTGGGGAACTGCGCCTGGTCGAGCACGACCACATCCAGGCCCGCCCGCCGCAAGGCCCAGGCACAGGACGCCCCGGCCGGGCCGCCGCCCACGATCAGGACGTCGCAGTTTTCCAAGGCTCGTCCCCGGCGGCGTAAAGATAGGCGCGGGTCCAGGGAATGTGCGAGTCGCCGTGGCGCTGGAACAGCACCTGAAAAAGTTGGAGCTTTCCGCAGCGGAAGGCCGCCAGGGAGCCGGCGAGGTAGAGCCGCCAGGCGCGCACGAAGACGCGACCGAACATCGCCTCGACGCGATCCGTTGCTGCCTCGTAACGTGCCAGCCAGTGCTCCAACGTCTTCGCGTAGTGGAGTCTCAGGTTCTCCACGTCGAGGACCGACAGGCCGGCCGGTTCGAGAACCTCCATCATCTCGCCCAGGGTGGGGGGGTAGGCGCCGGGGAAGATCCGATGCTCGATCCAGGGATTCAGCGGTGCCGAATAGTCTGCCCCGATCGAATGGAGGAGGCCGCGCCCCTGCTTTCCGATGCAGCGATCAATCACGGCTCCGAGATCCCGGTAATGGCGGCGCCCTACGTGCTCAAGCATGCCGACGGATACGAACACATCGTACTGACCCTCGATCGCCCGGTAATCAGCCTCGACAAATTCCACGCGGCTGTCCAGCCCCTCCGACCGGGCCCGCTGCCTCGCATAGGCGATCTGCTCCCTGGAGAGGTTGTAGGCGCGCACCCGGACCCCATACGCCCGCGCCATATGCAGCGCGAGGGCGCCCCAACCGCAACCGGCCTCGACGACACTCTCACCCGGCTGCAAGCGGAGCTTGCGGCAGACATGATCCATTTTGTCCACCTGAGCCTGCTCCAGCCCGATGGACGGCGTCGGGAAGTAAGCGCAGGTGTAGAGCAATTGCTGGTCGAGCCAGAGGCGATAGAAATCGTTGCCGATGTCGTAATGGTGGTGGATGTTTCCGGGCGACTTGGTGAGCAGGTTGGAGCGTGGGGGATGGATGCGACTCATGAGACGGCTGCGGGTACCTCGCTGTATCCGCTGCGCGGCCTGGATGGATGCGATCAGCGCCACAAGATCGCCTTCCACCTCGACGCGGCCGCAACTATACAGCTCGCCGAACTGAAACTCGGGATCTAGCGCCAGGCGAAACAGGGCACCGGGATCGCGCAGATGCAAACGGATCTGCGGTTGGCCACCGCCCTGGCATGTGACCGACTGACCATCCCAGGCCACCAGGGCGACCGACGGGTTTCCCAGTGACCTGAGCATTTCACCGAGCAGCCAACGTTCCAGGGCGGACGCAGGCCTTCTCGCGGCACTCCGGCCAGAGGCGAAGGCTCGCGATGACATCGCCAACGGATTGCCGCCGTCTCGTTTGCTGCTCCTCATGTCCCGCATCCGAACCGCCCCCCTTCCTCGGGCAAACACTCGAGTACCCCTGGGGGTTGACTGTAACCTGCGGGGTTGCCGTGCACCACAACTTCCGGTCTGAGCCAGGCCGTGCGGTCGGCGGATGGACCTGATCTTGCTCCGCTATCCTTTAGGCAGGGACGGGCAGGTTGGTTGCGGATGGGGCTGCACGAGGTCCACCGCCTGGGATTATTCGCCGGCCCTTAGTTTTGCACCCACGGGACGGAGGTCATCCCCATGCCTGGCTGGCAACACTTCCACCACATGGCCGACATCGGTGTTCACGGCTTCGGCGCCAGCCTGGCGGAGGCCTTCGAGCAGGCGGCCCTCGCCATGACGGCGGTGATGGCAGATCCGGCGCACGTGCGTCAGCACGACGTCGTGGAGGTCGCCTGCGCGGCGCCGGATCGGGAGCTGCTGCTGGTGGACTGGCTCAACGCCTGGGTCTACGAGATGGCGGTCCGCCACATGCTGTTCTCGCGCTTCCAGGTGGCGCTGCGCGATGAGGGTCTGCACGGGCGTGGCTGGGGGGAGCCTCTGGACCGGGCCCGCCATCAACCGGCAGTGGAGATCAAGGGTGCCACCTACACAGAGCTGCGCGTCTGGCAGGAGGCGGATGGTATCTGGCACGCTCAGTGTGTGGTTGACGTCTGAACGGGAGGCTGCCATGAATCTGTCACGACTGGAGAGACTGTCCAATACCCTCTGGCGCATCCCGCCGCGCGGGCCCATGCGTGTGCCCGGCCTGCTGTTTGGCGACGAGGGTCTGCTGCGCGACATGGACGACAAGGTCTGCGAGCAACTCTGCAACGTCGCCAGCCTGCCGGGCATCGTCGAGGCGGCCTACGCCATGCCTGACGCGCACTGGGGCTACGGATTTCCCATCGGCGGGGTGGCGGCCTTCGACCCGGGCGAGGGCGGGGTCATCTCCGCCGGAGGTGTCGGTTTCGACATCTCCTGTGGAGTGCGCACCCTGCACACCGGACTCAAGCGTGCCGACATCGAGGGGTGCAAGCAACGCCTCGCCGAGCACCTCTACCGGCACATCCCCGCGGGTGTGGGCAGCACCGGCACGATCCGGCTGACCGGCCGAGAGATGCACGCCATGCTGAAAGGCGGTGCTCGGTGGGCGGTGCAGCGGGGCTATGGCACGGAATCGGACCTGGACCGCATCGAGGAGCAGGGTTGCATGGCCGGGGCCGAGCCGGACCAGGTCTCCGAGCACGCCAAGGAACGCCAGAAGGACGAGATGGGCACCCTGGGATCAGGCAATCACTATCTGGAAGTGCAACACGTGGTCGCGATCCACGACCAGGCCATCGCCGCGAGCTATGGTCTTGCCGAGGGCGATGTGGTGGTCAGCATCCACTGCGGCTCGCGCGGCCTGGGCCACCAGATCGGAACCGACTATCTGAAGCGGATGGTGGTTGCCGCATCGCGCCACGGGATCACCTTGCCCGATCGGGAGCTCGCCTGCGCCCCGCTCGACTCGGACCTGGGACGTGCCTACCTGGGCGCGATGCGCGCCGGGATCAATTGCGCCCTGGCCAACCGGGAGATCCTCACCCACCTCACGCGCCGGGCGTTCGCCGATATCCTGCCCGAGGCCCGCCTGGACCTGTTGTTCGACGTCTCCCACAACACCTGCAAGGAAGAGGAGCACGTTGTAGGCGGCCATCGAC
>JBFZCW010000338.1:0-12920 GCA_041307765.1 Chromatiaceae bacterium | reverse complement strand
TGCTCCACGTCGGCCACGTCAGCTACCTGGAGCGCGCCCGCCGGTACGGCCATCGCCTGGTGGTCGGCCTCAACACCGACGCCTCGGTGCGCGCCCTCAAGGGCCCCGAGCGGCCCCTGATCCGCGAGGACGACCGCGCCCGGGTCCTGGCCGCCCTGGCCTCCGTCGATGCCGTGGTCCTCTTCGACGAGGCGACACCGCTCAAGCTCATCGAAGCCCTGCGCCCGGACGTCCTCGCCAAGGGGGCGGACTACCGCGAGGCGGACGTGGTGGGCGCCGCGGAGGTCAAGTCCTGGGGCGGCCGAGTGGTGTTGGTCCCCCTGGTGGCCGACCGCAGCACCAGCGGAATCATTCGGAAAGTGCAGCGGGAGCAGGGCGTATAACCGGCGGGGACCGCGTCCGATATTGGGGCGGGGTCAGAGAAAGAGGGTCAGGACCCCCGTATAGCCGTAGAGCCGGTCTTGGGAGATCTCTCCGTTGGCATAAAACCCCACCAGCGGAAAGTCCCCCAATTCTGCCCGGATCAGCCCGAGCTCCGCGGAGCCCTCGCCGAACAGGTTGACCCCGCGCCCCAGGCAGGAGACATAGATGCCGCCCCGCGGCGCCCCGCGCAGGCCGCGCCGGATCGTCCCCAGCATGCGGACGAGGTCCTCGCGGGCGGTGTTCCGGTCACGGCGGCAAAACAGGATCGGGTCGCCCTCCCCCGCCATGTGACCGATGGCGAGAAGGCCTCGGTTCGGGTCGAGCCCCACCAGACTGCGGACCAGGTAGTCGCCTGTGTCGGACCCGGGAATAGGCAGCCCGGCGAAGATGAGCCCCCCGATCCGCGCGAGGTCCCCCGCCAGTTCCGGACCGACCTCCTCCTTGAGGACGTCCAGGGCCGGCTTATGGTCGATCTCGATGAGGATGTTGCGCTGAGCCTCCGTAACCCGGTGGTGGGGACCGATGGGACTGCAGCCCTGGGTCAGCCGTGTGAGGATCGGAACCTGCGCTGAGAAAAAGACTCCGGAAACCCCGCTGCGGATGACCCCGTCGGCAAGAAAACCCACAGCCTCGCGGGCGCTGGCAAGGCCACCGACGAGAAACCCGGAGCTGGTGCGCGCCGCCAGTTCCTCCAAGATGTCCTCGATGTCGGCCTGGGCGGGATCCGCATGAACCAGCGCCAGGTAAGGCCGATGCTCGGCCATCCAGGCCCCGTGCTCCACCTCGAACCCCTCCGAGTCCCCGGCCAGGCCGGAGAAGACGCGGAAGGACCCAGAGGGGAACTCCCCGAGCATGACCGCCACTGCCGGCTCCCCGTAGTACTCGACGCCCGTGGCACAGATGCCGACACCGACGGTCCCGACCCAGTGCGGTACGCCGGTTGCGGTCTGCAGTCGATCGAGGATCAGCGCCAGGTCCTCGGACAGCGCATCGGCCACATAGACAAAGCCGAGGTTCGCTGCGGCAGGCACGGCGCCGATCTGCACCAGGCAGGCATCCGCCGCAGCCTCCCAGTCGTTCGCCGCCGCGTGCCCGAAGCGAAATGCGGTCATGGATGGGGGTCCTCGCGGGCCAGGGTTTGTCCGGGGCATACCGGGGTCTCACCTGGGGCACAGCCTACCTCAGGCCCCCGCCGCCCGGTAGCCCGATCGACCGAGGACCGGTGTCCGAGCAGCGCGGCCCGCAGCGCGCCGGCCTCCGGGTCGTCCCTCAGCCGCAGCCCAGTCTCGCCGACGACCTCGATGCCCAGGCGCCGGTAAGCATCCGCCAGGTCCGGGAAACGGTCCGACGGCAGCCAGCGGCTGCACCCAGGGACACCACAGCGAGGACCGCCGACAGGATCGGCCCGAAGGTCAGCAGGAACGAAGCGCGGCCAGACCCGTGCGGGTTCGAGATTGCTTCGGACATGTCCGGTGGGACAGCCGCGCCAAGCATGGGTTCGAACCCGCGGGTCAGCGTGCGATGGGCCGCATCTCGGCATCCGCCATCCCGACCAGCAGGGTCTGCCCGTTTGCGGCCACGCGGAACTCGCCGTATCGCGCGGCCTCCCACCGCTTGCCGTCGCCTTCCTCGAAGTACCAGGCGTCGCTGGCCAAACCCCAACGCCCGCCTTTGGGCGTCAGCTCGATCAGCAGCTCCCCCTCCGCCAGGGCCTCCCCTGGGCTTGCCGGTCGCAGCAGGGTCGCCACCCCGCGCCCATCCAGCCACCCGACCACCAGACGGCGGTCCTTACCCGGCACCCCCAGCGCGCTGCTGACCTCGCTCGGCAACCGGAAGGCGAGCCGCATGTAGTCCCCCTGCATGAGGGAACGCGGGTCCACCGGCGCCAGCTCCACGAACACGGGCCGGCCCCGGGCGATCAGGGTCTCCTTGTCCCAGATCCCGAAGTTGACGGCCGCCAGTGTGGTCAGCAGGGTCAGGCCGATGGCCCAGCGGGCGGCAATCCCGCCGCCCCCGCGCTCGGGCCGTCCTGCGTCCTGCTGCGGGCCGGAGACAGACCCCAGCCAGGCCAGAGCGCCCAGCGAGGCGCCGGTGCCGACCAGGACCAGTGCCTTGGTCGCCAAGGCCCATTGCAACTGGTAGTAGAAGCCGCCGATGATCCAGGCCGCCGCCAGCACCGCCGCCGCCGCCAGGCGCCAGCGCCAGGTGGTCGCGGCCAGGACCAGGGCCAGCCAGACCCCGCCCAGATTCGGCAGGAACCAGGCCAGCCCCGCCGCGGCCAGACCTACGCCCAACACCCAGGGGCGCCGAAGCCCCGGCCAGACCCATGCCCCCCACAGGGTTGCAACCAGCACCAGCACAGCCGAGCCGGCCTGCATCCAGGAGGCCCTCAAGGCCGTCGCACGCCCTGCAGTCAGCTCCTGCGCCAGCTCTCGGGCCAGGGGGTCCATGCCGGCGCCCAACAGAAAGGTCATCCCGGCGACCAGGGCGAGGCCTGCAAGGGTCGCCAGCAGCCAGCCCGCCCCGATGGGCTCCAGGGCGGCGGCCGTGCGCGGCCAGCGGCCGAGCGCGGCCTGCTGCACGAACAGGCCGGCCACCCAGACCGCCAGGGCGCCGTGCAAACCAACCCAGGCCCTGTCGCTCCAGGCACCGCGGATCCACGAGCGTTCAGGCACCAGGGCGAAGATGCACAGGCCGGCCCCAGCGGCCCCAAGGAGGACCCGCAGCCAGGGACGCGGAATGGCGGCCGCTAGGCTCAGCGAGGTCAGCGCGAGGCAGGCGGCGGCGTTCTGGGAGGAAAGGTCGTCGAAGAGCCCAAAGCCCAGGGTGCCGATACCCACCAGTAAGGCCGGTACGGCGAGCTGCTCGATGAACAGGGGAAGCCCCCGGGAACGCAGGACGACCACAGCGGCACCCAGCACCAGCCCCCCCACCAGGTAGGGGCCGGGCCAGGTGGTAATCAGGTCGCCCAACAAGGTGGCCACCACCCCAAGCAGGGGTGCGGCGGCGAGCCAGGCCCCCAGGCTGATGAGCAGGACCACGGGCCAGGGGCGGCCTTCCCCCGCCGGCCGCTGGGCATCCACAGGCAGGAGGCCGGCAGCGATGGCGCGCTGCAGCGTGCCGTCAAGTAGGTCGCTCATACCGCACCCCCTCGACCGTAACGCCGCGCCAGGCCCAGGATCATGCTGACGGAGGCGGCCAGGAGCCCCGCCGCTGCGACGCCGAGGACGAACAGTTGGCCGATGGCATCGCCGCTGCCGTGGTCATTTAGCAGCCAGTACCCCAGACCGGCGACCAGCAGGGTGTTGAGGCCCAGGGCGACGGCGCTCAGGGCCGAGACCTCGAAGGTCGCGGGCAGGGCCAGCGCCGCCGCGACGCCGCCGAGGGCCAGGACACCGAGCCAATAATGCGGCGCTAGGCCCTGGGCAAAAAGCCCGGCCAGGGCCGACAAGGTGACCAACGCCACGGCGAGCGTAATCGCCGTCCGCAGGGCCCAGACGCCGGCCCCGGTGACGGGCCGCAGCGGCTTGCTAAGCCATGCCGCCAACACGGCCGCCGCCGCCCAGGCCTGAGCATGAACGGCCAGGTCGTCCGGGTGCAGACGCCAGGCGGACCCGGATCGGGCCTGGGCCCAGAGGGCAATGGCGGTCATGGCCACCAGGGCCCAAGGTGCCCAGAGGGCATCGCTGCGTGCCGCCAGGCAGAGCGGAAGGCACAGCCCTGCCCAGAGGGCGAAGAGCTGCCAGGGGTCCGCCCCGGTCTGGTAGGTCTGCCCGAAGTAGGCAAGCAGGCCGCCAATGGACAGGAGGGCGAGCAGCCCAAAGGGTGACCGCGCCCCCGGGAGGGTCAGTGACCCGAGGCAGAGGACGACAACTGCCGCCTGGAGCACGGCGAATTGTCCCAGGCGTCCCAGGGTGTCCCAATTGGCAGCCACCCACAGGACCACCCCCAGGCCCGCCAGGCCCGCGGCCAGCACCCCGATGCCGCGGGGCAGCCAGGCCGCCAGACCGGCCGGCTCGGCATCCAGGCCGGCCAGCCGCTGCAGTTGGCGCGCGGATGCCGCATCCAGGCGGTATCTGGCCGCGAGCTCGTACAGGGCGCTGCGCTGATTCATCTGGATGTCCTGGGTGGCTGGTTGGGACTTTCCGGGGCAACCCGCTGAATACCGCCCCTGCACCACGTGGCACATGAGCCAACCAATTATCGCCCCTCGGTCACAGCCGGTGCACGGCCAGATGCCCTGCCCCGAGGGCCGCTCTGCCCAGATCCAGCAGGTGACGGTGGTGGGTGAAGACCAGCACCTGCCCGCCCTCGGCGAAGTGCGCCAGCGCCCGCAGGATGTTGGCCGCGCGCTCATCATCGGAGGTGACCAGGACATCGTCCAGGATCAGCGGCATCCTCGGGTGGGATCCGCGCCGCAGCTCCAGGGCCGCCAGGCGCAGTGCCAGGTAGAGCTGATCGGCGGTCCCCTCGCTCATGGCCTCGACCCCGATGACCGCCCCGTCGGCGCGCTGCGCACGCAGCACCGGGCGCTCTCCGGCCTCGTCCGCCATCAGCCTGGGGTAACGCCCGCCGGTCATGAGGTCGAAATAGGTCGAGGCGGCGGCCACCATGGGGGCCTGTGCGCGCTCTCTGAAGCGGTTCAGCGCCTCCCTCAGCAGGGCATGGGCCAGCCGAAGGCGGGCCCAGGGCCGGATGGCGGAGCTGAAGCGGGCCGCAGCAGACTCCATGGCCTCACGGGCCTGGGCCGCGGTGTCGGAGGCATCGATGGCTTCCAGGGCACGCCGCGTCTGCTCCTCCCGCTGCCGCGCCCCGCCCTGCTCCTGCTCAAGGCGCGCGACCTCGCCGCGGCAGCGCTCCCGCGCGGCGTCGATGGCCACTGCGTCGAGCCCCGCCAAGGCATCACGCAGGGCCGCCTCGGGGCGGGTCGCGGCCTGGGCCAGTTGCTCGCGCTGGGCGGCGAGCCGGGCCTGCAGTGCTCGTTTCCAACCGGCCCTTTCCTCCACCTCGGGGAGCTGCATCGGGCCCGCCACCCCGGCGGCCCCACAGAGCCGGGCCAGAACCTGGGCCTGGGCGGCCCGCTCCGCCGCCGCCTGCCGGCGGACAACCTCGGCCCTTGCCTGGTCACGGGTGAGGGCGAGACGTTGCCGGTCCTGCTCGCGGGAGGCAGCCAGGCGCAGTCTCAGGCGGTCCGCCAGGTCCTCCGCGCAGCTCGGTGCCGGCTCACCGAGCAGGCGGGCCAGCTCCCCCGCCCGAGCCGCAAAGTCGTCCACCAAGGCTTGGTACTGGGCCTGCCTGAGCCGTGCCTCGTTCAGGGCTGCGGCCCGCCGGGCCAGCGTGTCCAGCTCGTCGAGACGGGCCTTGACCGCCTCAGCGAGGCTCCCCGCAGGCAGCCGCAGCCGCGCGTGCCAGCCATCCAGGGCGGACTGGCGATCGACCAGCTCCGCCTCGGCCCTGGCGATCAGGCCGCCCACCCGCGCCCGCTCAGCCAGCCGCTGCGACTCCGCCCTGGCGCGCTCGGCCTGCTTCACCTCCGCCTCGGCGGCACACCGCTCCCACTGCTCCGCCTGGTCGATGACGGCCGCTAGGGCATGGCTCCCGAATGCCGTACCGGCCGCCTTGCCGACCGCGCCAAGGGCGGCCGCTAGGGCAGCTCCCGCCGACTCTGCCTCCGCCCGCCTCTGGTCCAGATCCGATCCGCACCTGGCCAACCGGTCGTCCAGCTCCAGGACCACCTGGCGGCGCCCCTGCCACTCCCGCAGTGCCTCCGGGTCCAACACGGGCAGTTGGGCTTCAGCGAGCCGCGCCGCCCAACCCGCCTGCAGCTCAGCGCGCCGGGTGGCAAGCCTGGCCGACAGGTCAGCGATGTCCTGCCTGCGCCGCTGCATGTCATGGATACGGGCCGCGCACTCCTCGTAGCCCACCGCCCGTTCGGCATCCGACCGCAGCAAGTCCGCCTGTCTGTCGGCATCGCTCTGGGCCGCTTCGAAGGCCTCCGGCAGGGGCCGGTCCGAGTCGAAGGCCAGCCCCAGTGCGTCCGGATCGCCGTCTCCCTCCACATAGGCCTGACGGATCAGACCCCAGCCCAGGTCCCGCCGGCCCCGCGCCAAGCGCAGGGTCTCGGCCGTGACCACCTCCCCAGCCGCCGCGAGCCGCCGCTGGCGCAGGTGCTGTTGGGCCAGATCATGCACCAGACGAGTGTCTTCGTCGGCGAGCCGCAGGGACTCCTGATCGAGGTCCGCCAGGGCCTTGCGCCCCTCGATGATCTGGGCCTCCAAAAGGGGCCGGGCGACGCGCAGGTCTGCGGCCGACTGTACCCCCAGGTCGGTCAGCGCCTGTTCGAGCTGCGCCTTGAGTCCGTTGGACTCGCGCCCCAGATCGACGAGCTGCCGAGCCACATCCCCCAAGCCGCGGGCCCGGCGCAGGGCCGCAGACAGGGTCTGGCGGGCCGTGGGGTCGGGCGGGGACGGCTCGGAGGCGCCGCCCTGATGCGCGGCCTGGTCCAGCTCCTCGGTTCGCGTGCGGTGTCCCGCCAGCCGCTCCCCCAGCCGGGCGATGGCCGCCAGGTGGGCATCCAGGGCCACGCGGTCGGCGGCGGATGGCACGGCAGCGACCAGGTCGGCCCAGCCCGACCCCGGCGCGATGCGCCCTGCATCGGCAGACAGCTCCGCCTCGATCCGCTCGGCCAGGGCCTGCTGCTGGCGGGCCTCCACCCGGCCGCGCGCCGCCGCCTCCAGCCCGCCGGCCAGCCGCTCGATGGCCTCAGCGTGAATCAGCAGAGGCGCCTCGACGACCAGGTCAGCCAGGGCCGCGGCGCAACGGCTCAGCTCCTCCCCGGCCCCAGCCATGTCCTGCTCGGCCCGGCGCAGGGCCTGCTCGGCCCTCAGACGCTGCTCGCGGGCGTCCTGCGGGAGGTCCGGGACCTGGGCAAGCCCCGCCACCTCCTCTAGTACCCGGTCGTGCTCACGCAGCAGCGGCTGCACGGTGCGCAGCTCCGTGAGGTCGACGTCCCGCCGGCGCTCGGCCTCCAGGGCCCGGTCGATCTCGGCCAGGGCCTGGCGGGCCTCCTCGTGGGCTCGGCGCAGCGCCTCCCAGTCGGCGGGCCTGGTCTGAGCCTGGCGCCAGCGCTGGCGCTCCTCCACAATGCGGCGACGCGCCTCGTTGATCGTGGCCGCCTGGGCCCGGCCGTGGGGGTTGTAGAGGGTCTTGGCGTCCGCCTCCAGGCCGGCCAGGATCGCGGCGATACCGCGGGTCCCGGCGCTGGCCTCGAACAGGGTCGCCCCAAGCTCCCCCTCCCCCTTGAGGAGCAGGTCCCCGCCCGCGCGCAGGCGCTGATGGTTGAGTCCGAACAGGGCCTCGAACCCCTCGCGGTCCAGCCCCCCGGTGAGCGCCTGCTCGATCTCGGGCCCGACCGTGGACGGATCGCCGGGCTCGTCGGTAGCAGGATCGAAGGCGCTCAGGGTCTCCCCCCTCCCCTTGCGCCGCATCAGGGCCAGGGCCCGGCCCTGCTCGTCCTCGAAGACCCCGCCGATGCGCATCTGCGCGAAGGGATGCAGGAAGTCGTCCAGACTGCGCAGCGGAATACCGAAGCGCAGGTCGGTCATAGCGCGCAGTGCGGACGATTTGCCCGCTTCGTTCGGACCGTAAATGAGGTGCAGATCCGGGCGGGCGGAGTCTCTGACGCCAAGATCGAGCTCGACCTCGGTGAACGGGCCAAAGGCCTTGAGCAGGAGCCGGGTGAGCCTCACGGCTGGCTCCCATTCTGGTTCCCAATTTGGCTCCCAGCCGCGGCCAGACGCGCCAGGACCGTCGCCTCGGCGTCCCGCAGCAGCGCCGGCCAGACCTCGGCATCATCGAGCCGCGGGAGGTCGCCTGCCGCAGCGGCGGCCACTTCCGCTGGCAAGCTACCCAGGAGACCGCCCAGCTCGGCACGGACCAGGGCATCCAGGGCGGCGGAATCGGCACCGATGGAATCCACCAGCCGAACCAGCTCCCCGACCGCATCCTGGCGCTCGGCGGCCTGGGCCCGGTTCATGGGGCTGGTCAGCTCGGGGCGTACCTGCTCGATCCAAACTTCAGCGTCGCCAAGGTCCTGCGCGGCCGCGCGGACCTCCGCGTCCAGTGTCCCAGGCCACTGTGCCTCCAGCGTATGCAGTCCGCTACAGCCGGTGAGCTTCACCCGCACGGCGTGAAGCCGGTCCCCGGAGCCCGTCAGCAGGGGCCCAAGGGCCGAGCGGAACGCCGCTCCTAGCGCCTCCACCCGGTCGATACCGTCCAGCGAAACGGTCACCTGACCCCAGCGCACCAGGTCCAGGGGGACAAACTCGGCGTCGATGCGCCCCGCGCTCACGCTCACCAGCTCGCACCCCTTCGGCCCCGTCTCGTTGGCGTGGCGGCCCTGGAGGTTGCCGGGGAAGACGATGCGGGGGGACACGGCCACCACCTCGCGGGCATGGACGTGGCCCAAGGCCCAGTAGTCATAGCCTTTGCCGACGAGGGTAGCGATATCCGTGGGGGCATAGGGATCATGACCCGCACGCCCGGTCAGGCTGGTATGCAGCAGGCCGATGTTGAACCAACCCGGCACCGGGTCCGGGTAAGAGGGGACCAGGTCTGCGTCCTCCGCCCGGTCGCGGAAGCTCCGCCCGTGGATCGCCACCGACAGCCCCTCCAGCCGGTGGGTCTGCGCGGTGCGGCTGGAGAAGACCTTGACGTTTGGGGGCAGGGTCAGCTGGCGCGAGATCACGCTCGCGGCATCGTGGTTACCCTGGACGATGAAGACCGGGATCTCCGCCCGGCCCAGGCGAACCATTTGCTCCCGGAAGAAGAGCCCGGTGTGGAAGTCCTGCCAGTCCCGGTCGTAGATGTCTCCGGCCAGCAGGACGAAGTCCACGGCCTCTGCCAGGGCCTTATCCACCAACCGTTCCAGGGCCTGTCGGGTCGCGGTGCGCAGCCGCTCCACGGGAGCCCCGGGGTAACGTTCCAGTCCGCGCAGGGGGCTGTCAATGTGCAAGTCGGCGGCGTGCAGGAAGCGCATGAAAAGGGTCTCGCTGTCGGTCTCGCACCCGGGAACCGGTGCCCATCCCGCACCTCATCCGGAGCCGCTGCCACCACAGACGCCAATTCTGGCATGGCGGTTCGATCTGGCGCGCCTCGTGCCGGCCCGAGCGGGCGCCGGGGTGCTGCCTAGCGCAACCAGGTCGCGCGCAGTATCTCCCTGCCCGCGGCATCGCGGTGCCCATCGAATAGGCCGCCGGACAGCAGGATTCGCTCCCGGGCGGCGGCAAGCAGGGGGTCGTCAGCGTCCGCAACGGAATGGGCGTCGTGCTCGATCGCCAGCGTGATCGCCTCTTCATCCGCTGCCAGTGAGACGTGGATGCGCTTGATGGCCGGATGCCGGCCTAAGGCTCGGCAGGTCTCTTCCAACACGCGATAAACGATGATCTTCAGGGGCTGGGGCACATCCGTCTCGACCACGTCCAGGTCGTACGAGGTTGCGCAGCCAGGGTGTAGCCCTGAGAGCTCACGGCAGAACCAGCTGATGGTGGCCAGCAGGCCCAGCTCGTCCAGGGTCGACGGGCGCAGGTTGAGGGCGAGGGAGCGGACCTCGGCGATGGCATCCTTGACGACGTGGGCCATCTGCTGAAGCTGCTCCTCATCCCCCTTCTTGCCCTGCGAGACCTGCTGCGCAGCGTGCTCCACGTGCAGCTTCACCGCCGCGAGGGTCTGCGCCACGCTCTCCTGGAGATCGAATGCAACTCGCTTCTTCTCCTCCTCCTGGGTGTTCAGCATGCGCGCGGAGATGCGCTCCAGCGCCCCGGCGTAGTCCCGGATCTCCCGCTGCTGCCGGCTGATGGTTCGGGCGGCGTGGCGCACTACCATCAACAGCGCAACGTAGAGCAGCGACATGATGAACAGCCCGCCGCCGATGATCTGTCGTTGGGCGCGCTCTGTCTCGTCCACCATGCGGCTGATGTCGGTGTGAAGCTCGAACACGCCGCGCGGGGTCCGACCGGGGTCGCCGAAAATCGGAAGGTAGGTCTGGATCAGGTTGTCCTCCTCGGACGGGCGGTCGAAAACATTGAAGGCATCGCGATAGACGAGCTTGCTTGCCACCCGGCCCGAGACGGCGGCGACGAAACGCGGATTATTGCTCTGATCCGTCCCGATTAAGTCGCTGAGCGTGGCATACACGACCAGCCCTTGTTCCCCGTAGATCTTGATCTTGGCCACCGCCTCGACACGCAACAGGTCGGAGATCTCGTGGGCCAGCGCCGGCGGCAGCGGCAGATCCCGCAGCTCGGAGGGTTTGGTATTCGCTGCCGTGTCGAGAAACTCCAGGAGCTGCGGGCGCACGGAACTGAGCGCCGCTTCCGCCAGCGTCAGGTTGCCCGATTCGCCGAGTTGGGCAATCTCGCGGATCGCGACGTGACGAAAGTAGACCGCAAGGGCCAGGGCGGCAATGACGATGCAGACAAAGCTGGCGACGGAGAAGTAGCGAATGATCCGAAAAGTGCTCCGTACGCCGAGGGGCTGCCTGCGGCGCGGGACGGACGCGCTGAGGACACTATCGGTCTGCCCCCCGGTCCCCTGCGGGTCCGCGGCACCTTCGCATCCGCAAGCGGCCGCGCCTTCGGGATCGGCCTGGGGTTGACTGGCAATCTTCATCATGTGGGGTCTTGTCCACAAACCGTTCCGGGGCCTGGCGGGTTACTGCGCGCTGCCGCTCCAGCGGGTAGGCCGCAGCGGACCGGTCCAGCCCGCGGAGCAACCTGCCCCTGTGCAGGCCCGCGGCGCGGACTATTGTCACAGTAAGGGGTCCCGCTGCCAGATCTGGCCAGCCCCTGGGAGGTCTGGAGCTATCGGGTCCTGGCACTCTACCGGACCGCGCGCGCCGGGGCCAATCGAGGCATCTGTTGGATACCGGGCGCTTTGATCGCGGAACGGGTGCTCGCTGTCTCCCAGGCATCCACTGCTCGTCCTGAATAGGCGTCGGGAGACCCTAACGCTGACCGGAACTGGCCCGGTCCGAGTCGGGCCACCCGGACCGCGGGCCAGCGGCCAGCGCCCGGGCCAGGCTACAATACCCGCGGGCCTGGCAACCGCGCCTGATCAGCGTCATCGAGTATGACCCAGCTCTTCGACCGCCTCCCCGACCGTCTCTTCTCGCCGCTGGCCAGCGCCAACCGGCGGATCTATGGGGCGCTCCTGCTCGACCTCTACCCGCTGTTTTTCGATCAGATCCATGCGGATGTCTTCCCCTCCCGGGACACGGTGCGCCAGGAGATTGAGGAGCGCCTGGCGGTGATGGCAGCGGCCTGGCAGGAGGAGCCGGACGCGGCACCGGTGCCGGCCCCGACATCCGAGCCCGAGGGCAACCCGGCGGCCCAGGCCTACCGCCGGCTGCTCACGGCCGGCTGGATCGAGGAGGAGATGGAAGGCTACCGGGTGCGGGTCACGGTGCCTCCCGCGGTGGGTACCCTGTGGGCGAGCCTGATGGAGGTAGCCCGCCCGGACCGGGTCTTCTACGGCGGCATGGTGCTCTCCATCTTCAACAACGTGCAGAAGGCCTGGGAGGAGCCGCAAGCCCAGGTGCTGGCCCTCCGCCAGGCAGCCCGGGAGGCCCGCCGCTTCCTCCAGCACCTCAACACCATGATCTACGGGCTCAAGGGGCTGCTGGGGGACATCGCCTGCTGCGACGACCATCGCCAGATCCTGAGCCGGTTCTTCGACGACTTCGTGGAGCGCATCCTGGTCCAGGACTACAAGCGCCTCAAGACCCGCAACAACCCCTTCCGCTACCGCCAGCAGATCCTCCAGCGGGTGCGCGAGCTGGAATACGACCTGGAGCGCAAGCAGGCCCTGGTGGCGGGGTATCTGGAGCAGACCGGGGAATCCGACAGCGAGGCCGCCTGGCAAGCCATCAACGACGACATCCGCCAACTGCGCGATTGCTTCGAGCGGCTCGACGGTCACCTCGACCGGGTGGACCGCTTTCGCGCCCGAGTGGAGCGCCGCGTCGCCGATACCGTCCGCTACCTGGATCGCACCCAGCCCGGCATGGCGGCCCGCATCGCCGGGCTCCTGCGCGGCCTGGGCCCACGGCTGGCCGGTCTTGCGGACGGTGACGCGACGCCCCTGTCGCTGCCCCTCATCGATGTCCTTCCGGTCGGACCCCAGAGCCTGAGGGAGGCACCCCGCCATCGCCGCCCTCCAGAGCCGCGCCCGCTGGTCAACCCTCCCGTGGACCCCGAGATGCAGGCCCGCCAGCAGGCCCTGCGGGCCTATCTGGACCGCCGCCGGATCGACCCCAAGCGCATCGCCCTGTACCTGGAGCGTCAGCTCGCGGGGCGGGGGAACATCGACGGCGCCACCATGACCATCGCGAGCGTCGAGGACTTCATCGCCTTCACCCATGTGCGCCACCTGAGCTACCTGCCCGGGGCCGCACGCCACCGGCAGGCGTACCGCATCGAGCAGCGGGACGGCCTCATCAA
>JBFZCW010000337.1:0-14525 GCA_041307765.1 Chromatiaceae bacterium | reverse complement strand
ATGAGTGGCAGGGGCGGGATGTCCGGCATGGCCGGGTACTTCCAGATCACCCCTGACGGGCAGATCTTCTTCTACCCGGCGACTGGCATGGGCGGGATGTCGGGTATGAGTGGCATGGGCGGGATGTCCGGCATGGGTGGCATGGGCGGGATGTCCGGCATGGGTGGCATGGGCGGGATGTCTGGGATGTCCGGCATGGGCGGCATGGGCGGGATGTCCGGCATGGGTGGCTGGAACTACCCCTCGATGTAAGCGCCCCAGGGCCGTTTGAGGCTTAGCCTCGATACTGCGACACAAGGACGTGTCGTTTCCCCGGTGATCGACACGGGTCGGGAGGACTTCCGGCTCCGGCGCCCTCAGCGGCGTTCGGCAACTGGTATCCAGCTAAGGACCCGATGCCGTCACCTTTCTCAGGATCCAGCGGTGTTAGGAGCCGTGGCATGAAAAGAGTGATCGGCCTTCTCCTCTGCGCATGTTGCGTCTGGTTGCCCGTGCGGGCAGCAGACCAGGCAGCGACCCCTACCGATTACACCAGGGCCAAGTGGGACCCCATCCACTTCAAGCCCGCTATCGAGCAGGCCAAGGATGCCGATTGCCTCGTCTGCCACCAGGAGGTCCTCAAGCCCAGCGTTTCGGCCAAATCCCCCGCCGGGGTAACGGCGAGCGAGGCCATGGCCTGGTATCAGACCTTGGATACCTACAAGGGCGAGCAGGACACCTTCCACCGGCGGCATCTGGTCACCGATTACGCTAAGCAGGTCATGGACCTGAAGTGCAACACCTGCCATCAGGGCAACGACCCGCGGGAGGAGACGGCCAACTCGTCGGCCACCGGCGACCCGACCCTGACCCAGCGCAAGCATGTGGACCCGAACATTTGCCTGATGTGCCACGGCAAGCACAACGGCGTCATCATGGGCGTCCCGCCTGGCGACTGGCGCGAGGTCGGATCCATGTTTAGTTTCAATTGCCTGACCTGCCATGCGGCCATCCGCACCAATCGGCATCAGGTGAATTTCCTCAAGCCCAAGGCCATCGAGGCGGCCGCCGTGGCGGATCCCGACGTCTGCTTCGGCTGCCACGGGGGGCGTGCCTGGTACCGTATCGAATTCCCCTATGCCCGCCACATCTGGCCCGGCTCCGGCGACGCCGTACCCGACTGGGCCAAGACGCGCCCGACCAAGTCCGAGCCCCGGTTCCTGATCGGTGTCTCAGAGGCCAAGCCCTAACCAGTCGCAGCCTAACTTAGGCCGAGGATCAGCGATGACCGACTCCAACGACACGATTTCCCTCGAGGCGCGCCTCAACCTGACGCGGCGCAGTTTCCTCAAGACTAGCGCCGCCGGGGCCCTTGCCCTGGGGGCCGGCGGCCTGGTGCGGACCAAGGATGCGGAGGCCTTCGCCTACGAGCCCTATCCGCGTGACGATGAGCTCAAGACCGTGGTGACGAGCTGCGCCCACAACTGTGGCTCCCGGCACATGTTGGTCGCCCACAAGAAGGGCGACGTCATTGTCCGCTTGTCTACGGACGACGGGCGTTATCAGCTCAACGGGGCCTTCGGCAAGGACACCGAGGAGGAGCCGCAACTGCGCGCCTGCCTGCGCGGGCGCTCCTATCGCCAGCGCCTGTACTCGCCCGAGCGCCTACTCTACCCGATGATGCGGGTTGGCAAACGCGGCGAGGGCAAGTTCAAGCGCGTCACGTGGGACGAGGCCCTGGACCATGTCTCGACCAAGATGATCCAGCTCAAGGAGCAGTACGGCCCCACGGCGCTGCTCGATCAGAGCTATGCGGGAGCCTCCTACGGGGTGCTGCACAAGTCCGACCAGATCGAGGGCCTGCTGGGGCGCTTCCTGGGCATGTTCAGTTGCCGGACCAACTCCTGGTCGGTGCCGTCCTACCAGGGGACCACCACCAGTTCGCGATGGACCTTTGGGACCATCGAGGACGGCAACGAGGACGATACCTTCGCCCATGCCAAACTCATCATCATGTGGGGCTGGAACCCGGCCTACACCTTCCATGGCGGTAATACCTTCTACTACATGCGCTTGGCCAGGCAGCGCGGGTGCAAGTTTGTGCTGATCGACCCCCAATACACGGACTCGGCGGCGGTCTATGACGCCTGGTGGATTCCCATCAAGCCCAATACCGATGCCGCCATGATGGCGGGCATGGCCCACTACATCTTCTCCAACAACCTCCAGGATCAGGGGTTCATCAACCGCTTCTGCTCCGGGATGGACGCGTCCACCATGCCCGAGTGGGCCCCGCGCAGCGTCAACGGCACCGAGAACTTCAAGGACTACATTCTCGGCAAGTACGACGGCACGCCCAAGACCCCGGAATGGGCGGCGGCCATCTGCGGCGTCTCCGCCGAGGACATCAAGAAGCTCGCCGACATGTACGCCCGCACCAAGCCGGCGGCCCTCAAAGCCTCCTGGGCCCCGGGGCGTAACGCCTACGGTGAACAATACAACCGTATGGCGGCGGCCCTGCAGGCCATGACCGGCAACATCGGCATCCTCGGCGGTTGTGCCGAGGGCGTGGGCAAGGCCTGGCACTCAGAGGCCGTGGCCTACCCCTACGACCAGTATGCGAACATCTGGTTTGCCTCCATTAAGTCGGACCGCTGGGCGCACATCGTCCTGAACTACCCGAACGTGACCCGCGAGGAGGCGGGGCTCTGGCCGCGCCAGGACAACCTGGACGGCGTGATCCCCAACATCAAGGGGATCTTCTGGCAGGGATCGGACTGGTTCAACCAGCTCACGAATATCAATAAGGAAATTGCGGCCATAGAGAAGCTGGAGCTGGTGGTGTGCATGGATTCCACCATTACCCCCTCTGGGCTCTATGCCGATGTCCTGCTCCCGGTGGCCACCCACTTCGAGCGTCACGACGCGGCCCTGCCCTGGTACAAGGGGCACTACTACATCCACCGCCCGAAGGTCATCGAGCCAATGGGCGAGTCCAAGACGGATTTCCAGATCTTCACCGAGCTGGCCTACCGCATCGGTCACAAGACCGGGATCGGGGACTACTTCGGCAAGAGCTACAACCCCAAGGCCGACCGCAGCTACTTCCTGAACCCGGACGCGGTGGACGAGGCCTATCTGCGGGAGTGGTGGGAGGGCAAGGTCATGGCCCACCAGCACGTCGCCATGGGCTGGGAGGACTTCAAGCGCCACGGGGTATACAAGTTCCTCCTCGACAAGCCTCACGTCGCATTCCGTGCCCAGATCGAGGACGGTGTGCCCTTCCAGACCCCCTCGGGCAAGATCGAAATCCTGTCCTCCGAGCTTGCCAACATCGCGGACTGGAAGAAGACCAAATACGGCTACCACATCCCGTCGATCCCCAAGTGGATCGAGCCCTGGGAGTCGCTGAACAGCCCCAAGACCAAGGACTATCCGTTCCACCTGATCTCGCCGCACCCCCGCTGGCGCACCCACTCGATCTTCAACAACTGCTCCTGGCTGCGCGAGACCTACGAGCAGGAGGTCACGGTCAACGCCTCTGACGCCAAGCGGCTGGGGATCAAGACGGGCGACACGGTCGAGTTGTGGAACGAGCGGGGCAAGGTGGTCGTCCCGGTCTATGTCACCGAGCGGTGTATGCCGGGTGTCCTGGTCCTCCACGAGGGAGCCTGGATCGATCTCGACGAGAAAGGGGTAGATCGCTCCGGAAACCCGGACATGCTCACCCTGGACGAGCCGAGCCCCGCCGGGGCCTTCTGCTACAACACCGTGCTGTGCAACATCGGCAAGACCGACCTGGCGCACCGCCCGGGGTGGGACGACCTGGCCACGGCCCGGTCCCACGTCTTCCGCCGTGAGCTGTGATGGCCGCAGAGGATAAGACCATGGCTGACACCCAAGACAAAGACAAGATCAAAGCGGCCGTCGAGCGCAAGAAGAAGGTCGTCTACACGCCGGTCGTCCCGGACATGCAGCTCGGCTTCATCCACAACAACGTGGATTGCATCGGCTGCCGGGCCTGCGAGATCGCCTGTAAGGACAAGAACGGGCTACCCGCGGGGCCGCGCTTCCGGCGCGTGCAGTACATCGAGGGCGGGACCTACCCCAGCGTCTTCGCCTACAAGGTCAACGTGTCGTGCAACCACTGCGCGGAGCCGGCCTGTCTGCCCACCTGTCCGACGGGTGCTATCTGGAAGCGCAAGGACAACGGCATCGTCGACATTGACTCGACGCTCTGCATCGGATGCCGGCGGTGCGAGGCGGCCTGCCCCTATGGCGCGCCCCAGTTCATCCCCGAGCTCAACATCGTCGGCAAGTGCAACCTGTGTGTGGACGAGATCGAGGCCGGCCGCAAGCCTTACTGCGTCATGGCGTGCATGATGCGGACCCTGGACGTGGGCCCCATCGACAAGCTGCGGGACGGGACCTACGCGACCAAGGCCATCGGACCCAGCGAAACCGTGGTGCGGGCGGTGAAGAACTTCGCCAACCCAGAGTTGACCCACCCGTCCATCGTCTTCGTCGCCCACAGCAAGGGCAAGGTGGACAAGTGAGCGTACGCCTCGTGGCGGGTGGCGACGGGGAGCTTGGCGGCGGCGACGACGGGGCCCTTGGGCTCTTGCGGGACGCGGTCGCTGCCGACTTGCGGATGCTTGCCCTGCTGCACGACCGGGAGCTCGACGGCGCATGCATCCTCGCTCTTTGGCAGGACGGCTACGAGGACTTCCTGGGGTTGCGCCTGGTGGGGGAGGCGGGGCGGCGGTCCCTGGTCCTTCTCCGCGCGGGGCTGACGGACATCCCCGCCGCCATGGACGCCGCAACCCTGGACCTGCTGGCGGCGGACTTCGCCGATATCTACCTGACCCATGGGCTGCGGGCCTCCCCCTGCGAATCGGTTTGGCTGGATGAGGACGGGCTGGTGATGCAGGGGCCCATGTTCGAACTGCGGGACTGGTACCGGCGTCACGGCCTGGCGGTGTCGGACTGGCGCAAGCGCAGCGACGACCACCTGGTCCACCAACTCCTGTTCCTGGCGCACCTGTCGGCCCCAGACGCCGAGGAGGAGCGGGGCGCTGACCTGGCCGAGGTCGCCCGCTTCCTCGACGAGCACCTCCTGCTCTGGATCGACCGTTTCGCGGAGCGGGTCGCCAACCGCTGCCAGACACGTTTCTATGCGGGGCTTGCCCTGCTGACCGCGGCGTATCTGGACGAGCTGCGAGAGCTGTTGGTGGGTGTCGCGCATGTCCCACGCCCCACTCAAGAGGAGATCGAGGCGCGGCGGCGTCCGCGTCCGGCGGTGTCCGTCGCCGTGCCCCCGCCGAGTGCCTTTGTCCCGGGGTCCGGCCCGGTCTGGTAGGCGACGGCCGTGGGTGAGCCCGGGTCGCGTCGGTTTGGGCTCAGCCCCGACCCCGCGGAGGTGCTGCCCCCCGAGGTGGTGGCCGAGCGTTGCGTCCACTCCCTCCTGCAGCAAGCGACCTGCCGGGCCTGTGTCGACGCCTGCCCCCGCGGCGCCTTCGTCCTGGACGACGAGCGACTGGGCATCGACACCGCCCGTTGCGATGCGTGTGGGCTCTGTGCGCCCGCCTGTCCCCAGGGGGCCGTGCTCGATGCCTTTGCCCCAGTGACCTACCGCGTCGGCGGCGAGCCGGTTGCCTTCGCCGCTTGCGAGCGGGCCCTGCCGCTCGTCGGCGAGCCGGGGATCATGCCCTGCCTGCACGCCTTGGGGTTGCGCCACCTGCTTGCCCTGCGCCGCGACGGCGTCACCCGACTGATGTTCAGCCAGGCTGACTGCCAGACTTGCCCTCGGGGTAGCGCTACGCACGTCGACACCCATCTGGATGCCGCCCGGCAGATCCTGGAGGTCCGCGGTCTGGCCCCGATGGTGACGGTTTTCCTCAGTCCAGAGCCCTGGTTACGCGCCCACGGGGCGGCCGCGCGCCAGCCCAAGCTCGGGCTCGACCGGCGGGCCTTCTTCCGGAAGGCCATCGGCTCGGCGGTGGAGCAGGTGGTGCGCCGCGCCGCCGGGGATACCGCCCCGGGCGGTGTCCCGCGGGGAACGCCTCCGGGGCGCTACTTTCCCACCACGGCGGTGGGGCAGGTGGTCCCGTTTGCCCCTCGCATCGACGAGGACCGTTGCACCGGCTGCGATGCCTGCGCCCGCCTCTGTCCGCATGGGGCCATCCGGGCGGAGCCGGATGCCTACCGATTGGATGCCGACGCCTGCACCGGGTGTCGGGTCTGCGTAGATGTCTGTACCCAGCGGGCGGTGACCATCGAGGCCCTGGCCGTCCCTTCCCGGACCGAGGTCTGCCTGCAACGCCGCCGGTGTCGTGTGTGCGGAGTGTCCTTTCACACCCCGAAGCCGGACGGGGCGGGCGCCAGCGTATGCCCCGTGTGTACCGTCACTAGCCACCACCGGCGGCTCTTCCAGGTGCTGGACTGAGCCGCGGCCTCGGTCACTTTTCTCCCAGGCGATGGTCGACAAGGCTCAACGATGGGGTTGCGTCATGCCATCCCGTCGCCCGGCAATCCCTACCGCGATGACAGGCAGGCGGGTGCGCAGCGAATTGGCTGAGGTTCGTAACCCGTCGATTGAGCGTGGCCCCGGTATGCCCTGGGCCATGATCGGGTCGGCCGTATCCACCGGTTGCCGGTCCGCCTCGTCCGCGCCCTCTGCTGCTTTGGCAGGGGGAACTGACAGATTGGCAGCCAGGGAACCCCTTGTGTTGCCTGGATAAGGGCCCTTGGCGGTCGAATCGCACCTGTCAATCTGGCAGATTGCGCGTTGGCCGGCCTCCCTGCCGAAGGCCGAAAGGCCTGGCGGAGCCGGGTGAGGCGGCGATTTTCCTCTGTCGGGATATGGGTTGCGACGGCTGGGTTGATCCATCCGGTCACCTGCCGACAGCTTGGCCCGGTGTTTGCTTGGTCCACAATCGGCTGTTGCCAAATAACGAAATCACCACCTAACTGAAAATGAGGACTCTCCAAATGCATATGAACAAGATCGCTGTCGCCCTGGGCCTGGCTCTCGCTACCTCTACCGCCATGGCACAGATGGGCGGCATGTCCGGTATGTCGGGCATGGGCGGCATGGGCGGTATGTCCGGTATGTCGGGCATGGGCGGCATGTCGGGTATGGGCGGTATGTCTGGTATGCACGGCATGTCGGGCATGGGCGGCATGGGTGGTATGTCGGGCATGGGCGGCATGGGTGGTATGTCTGGGATGTCCGGCATGGGTGGTATGTCTGGGATGTCCGGCATGGGCGGCATGTCTGGGATGTCCGGCATGGGCGGCATGTCGGGCATGTCCGGCATGGCCGGCACCTACCAGGTCACGCCCCATGGCGTCCTCCTCCAGCCCGCTGGCATGTCCGGGATGAGCGGCATGGGCGGTATGTCGGGGATGTCCGGCATGGGGGGCATGTCCGGCATGGGCGGCATGGGTGGTATGTCGGGCAGGGGTGGTATGTCGGGCATGGGCGGCATGGGTGGTATGTCTGGGATGTCCGGCATGGGCGGCCAGCGCGGGATGTCGGGCATGGGCGGCATGTCTGGGATGTCCGGCATGGGCGGCATGTCTGGGATGTCCGGCATGGGCGGCATGGGCGGCATGCGCTAACCGGCAAGTTAGGCCTGCAACTGGGCCTTCGGGCCCCCGACACAGGGATGTGTCGCGCCCCCCTTTCGGCGGACCTCGTCCGCAACCTCCCCTCCGGCGACCTACCGCCGTCTCTGCGCCTTCTTCACGGCTTCACACAACTGGGTTAGATCGGTGTGGGCACGTGTCCAGACGTGGCCCATCGGCCTTTGGCCCGGCTGCAGCCCTTCTCCCCCCGCCCGCTTGCCGTTATGCTGCGAGGCCCCGAAGCCCGCGGCCCGCGCCGCCTATCGCTACCTGCCCAGACGCCCAGATGTCGGAATCAGCTGCCCCCCGCACCAACTTCATCCGCCAGATCATCGACGAGGACCTCGCCTCGGGTAAGCACACCCGGATCGCGACCCGCTTTCCGCCGGAGCCCAACGGCTATTTGCACATCGGACACGCCAAGTCCATCGTGCTCAACTTTGGTCTGGCACAGAGCTACGGGGGCATCTGCAACCTGCGCTTCGACGACACCAACCCCCACAAGGAGGACGTCGAGTTCGTCGAGGCGATCCAGGCCGATGTCCGCTGGCTGGGTTACGATTGGGAGGACCGACTCTACTTCGCCTCCGACTACTTCGAGCGCCTCTACGGCTTCGCCTGCGAGCTGATCGAAAAGGGTCTGGCTTACGTCTGCGACCTGAGCGCGGAGGAGACCCGCGCTTACCGCGGTACGCTCACCGAGCCTGGCCGCGACAGCCCCTGGCGCGGGCGCCGCGTCGGCGAGAACCTGGATCTGTTCCGCCGGATGCGGGCAGGGGAGTTCCCGGACGGCTCCCGCACCCTGCGCGCCAAGATCGACATGGCCTCCCCCAACATCAACCTCCGCGACCCTGTCCTGTACCGCATCCGTCATGGGGTGGTTCACCACCAAACCGGAAGCCTGTGGTGCCTGTACCCGACCTACGACTACACGCACCCCATCTCAGACGCCCTGGAGTGCATCACCCATTCCATCTGTACCCTGGAGTTCGAGGACCATCGCCCGCTCTACGACTGGTGCGTGGACAACGTCTCGGTTCCCTGCAAGCCGCGACAGATTGAGTTCTCCCGTCTGAACCTGGAATACACGGTGATGAGCAAGCGCCTGCTCACCCGCCTGGTCAGCGACGGCATCGTCCACGGCTGGGACGACCCGCGCATGCCCACCATCGCGGGTCTGCGGCGGCGCGGCTACACCCCCTCGGCCATCCGCGACTTCTGCGACCGTATCGGCGTGACGCGCTCCGACAATCGGGTCGAGATGGCGGCCTTGGAGAGTGCCATCCGCGACGACCTGGACGCCACAGCTCCCAGGGCCATGGCCGTCCTGCGCCCGCTCAAGGTGGTCATCGAGAACTGGCCGGAGGACCGGGTCGAGACCCTGACCGTTGCGAGCCACCCCAAGGACGAGACCATGGGCAGTCGCAGCTTAAGCCTCGGGCGCGAGATCTATATCGACGCCGGGGACTTCAGCGAGGCCCCGCCCAAGGGGTGGAAGCGGCTGATCCCCGGGGGCGAGGTGCGCCTGCGCAACGCCTACGTCATCCGCTGCGACCGGGTCGTCAGGGACGCCGAGGGGCGCCTGGTGGAGCTGCGTGCCACCGCCGACCTCGATACCCTGGGCAGGAACCCCGAGGGGCGCAAGGTCAAGGGGGTCATCCACTGGGTCTCCGCAGCGCATGCCGTGCGGGGCGAGGTTCGCCTCTACGACCGCCTGTTCTCCACCCCGGAGCCCGGCGCCGCCGGCGGCGATTTCCTGGCCGACATCAATCCTCAATCCTTGGTCACGCTGACTGATTGCCTACTGGATCCTGCCTTGGCGCAGGTCACCCCAGGGGACCGGTACCAGTTCGAGCGCGAGGGCTACTTCGTCGCTGACCCAGACTCTGCACCGGGGAGGCCAGTCTTCAACCGCACCGTTGGACTGCGGGATACCTGGGCCAAGGGGACCGAGTAGCGATCAAGCCGATCCCTAACACCGGCACAAGCTAAGCTTGCTGGCACCACAGCGCCCCCGGGGGTTGAGCGGCATGTCACAGGCCATGGTCCAGTACTCCAGGATCACGGAGATCGTTGGGGATATCGTGAAGGTGTGGGTCCCCCAGGCCCTGACCCAGGATGCAGCCGTGGGCTTCGGGGACCTGGCGGTGGTCGAGGACGGAGACCGCTCTTCGCTGGCCCAGATCATCCACCTGGAGCAGGACCGGGTCGCCCTGCAGGTCTTCTCGGGGACCAAGGGCCTATCGACAAGGGCCAAGGTCCGCTTCCTCGGGCTGCCCATGCGGGCGACCTATTCGCCCAACATCCTAGGGCGGGTCTTCCGCGGCGCGGGTCAGCCCATGGACGGGGGGCCGGACCTCTCCCACGATCCCAAGGTCCCCATCGGCGGGCCCTCGGTGAATCCCATGCGGCGCCTGCTTGCCTCCAGGATGATCCGCACTGGCGTGCCGATGGTGGATCTCTTCAACTGCCTGGTGGAGAGCCAGAAGATCCCGATCTTTTCCATCGCCGGGGAGCCCTATAATCCGTTCCTGGCACGCATCGGCATCCAGGCGGATGCCGACATCGTGGTCTTCGGCGGGTTGGGGCTGATCTTCGACGATTACCACTTCTTCCGCACCGCCTTCGACGACGCTGGGGTCTTCTCGCGCACTGTCATGTTCGTCAATCTGGCGTCTGACCCCATCGTCGAGCGCCTCCTCGTCCCGGACATGGCCCTGGCCGTCGCAGAGCGCTTCGCGGTGGAGGAGGGTAGGCGGGTCCTGGTCCTGCTCACGGACATGACCGCCTTCGCCGATGCCCTTAAGGAGGTCGGCATCGCCATGGAGCGGGTGCCCTCGAACCGCGGCTACATGGGCGACCTCTACTCCCAGTTGGCGCGTCGCTACGAGAAGGCGGCGGACTACCGGGAGGGGGGGTCGGTGACCATCCTGACCGTGACGACCATGCCGGGGGACGACGTCACCCACCCGGTCCCGGATACCACGGGCTATATCACCGAGGGCCAGTTCTATCTGCATGACGGGGCCATCGACCCATTCGGGTCCCTGTCGCGCCTCAAGCAGCATGTCATCGGCAGCGCGACCCGGGAAGACCACTCCCAGATCATGAACACCATGATTCGGCTCTACTCCGGTGCCAGGGATGCGGAGCAGAAGCAGGCCATGGCCTTCGAGCTGTCGGACCTGGACCGCAAGCTGCTGCATTTCGGTCGGCTGTTCCGCGAACGCTTCATGGCCATCGAGGTTTCCATGTCCCTGGAGCAGGCCCTGGATCTGTCCTGGCAGACGCTGGCGGAGTGCTTCGACCCCGAGGATCTGCTCATGAAGCAGTCCCTCATCGACAAGTATCTGCCAGTCCGGCAGACCCAGGGGGCTTAAGGTGGCGCGTCTGGCCCTCAGCAAGGCGTCCCTCACCGCCCAGGGGGGCAGGCTCAAGACTTACGAGCGCTACCTGCCGTCCCTGGACCTCAAGCGCCAGCAGCTCATCCGCGAGCGGGCACTGGCGGCGGAACGCCTCGCAACGACGGGCCAGGCCATTGCGGATCTGCGCGCGCGCGTCCGCGCCGAGCTGCCTATGGCGTCTGACCTGGAGGTGGAGGTCACGGATCTGGTGACCGTCGCCGGGGTGGAGCTCGGCGAGGACAATCTCATGGGGGTCCGCCTGCCCCGCCTGGACCGGGTCTCACTGCACCGCCGCCGCTATGCCCTGTTGGCCAAGCCCGAGTGGGTGGACCGCATGGCGGAGCTGCTGGCCGCTATGCTGGAGCTGCGGGTGCGCCTGCGGGTGGAGGGGCGGCGGCTTGCCCTGTTGGACGAGGCGGTGCGCACCATCACCCAGAGGGTGAACCTGTTCGACAAGGTGTTGATTCCGCGCACCCGGGCAAACATCAAGCGCATCCGCATCTTCCTCGCGGATGGCGAGCGGGCGGCGGTGGTCCGGGCCAAGATCGCCAAGGCCAAGCGCGCGCGGGACGCAGAGGCATGACCATCGTTGCCATGCGCAAGGTGACCCTCTGCGGGCCCCTGGGCGAAAAGGATGCGGTGATCGATGATCTGCAACGCCTGGGGTGTGTTCACCTAGTCCCGCTGGCCCCTTTGTCCAAGGCACCGGAGACCCTGCCTCCAGCCCACGCCGTGGATGCCTATAAGGCCCTCCGGTACCTTTCGGATGTGCGCGACAAGCGCCGCCAGGTCACCGACCCCCGCGGTTTCGAGATGCAGCGGGTGGTGGCCGAGGTGCTGGAGAACCGCCGCCTGGTGCGTGAGACCGAGGACCTGCGCGATGCGTTGCACGAGCGCTGCGAGGCCCTCAAGCCGTGGGGTGACTTTCGCCTGCCGGCCCCGCAGGATCTCAACGGGCTGCGGCTCTGGTTCTACATCGCCCCGGTGACCACCATGGCCCAGGTGCAGGCCCTCGATCTGCCCTGGCAGGTCGTGCACCGGGACAACCGCTTCGCCTATCTGGCAGTCATCTCGGCGGACGAACCGCCGGCGGGAGCCTTGCCGGTCCCGCGCACCCACACCGGTGCCCTGTCCCTCGGCGAGGTGCAGCGGCGTCTGGATGCCGTGGAGGTCGATCTGGAAGAGCTCCTGGCGCGGCGGCAGGCCCTGACCCGGTGGTGTCTGCTCATCGCCCGCAACCTCGCTCGGGCCGAGGACCGCGCCGCCCGGCTGCATGCCGCCAGCCAGACCCTCGACCGAGATGGGGTCTTCGCCGTCCAGGGTTGGCTGGCAGCCCCGGACCGGGACCGCATCGAGGCCTTCGCAGCCCGGCAGCGGCTGGCCCTGCTGCTGGAGGACGCAACCACGGAAGACCATCCGCCGACCCTGCTGGACAACCCCCCGGCCCTGGCGGGAGGGCAGGACTTGGTGGACTTCTACCAGACCCCCGGCTACCGCGCCTGGGATCCGTCCATCGTGGTTTTCCTCTCCTTCACCCTGTTCTTTTCCATGATCCTCTCGGACGCGGGCTATGCGGTTGTGTTTGCTCTGGCCCTGCTGGTCGGGTGGCGACGCCTTGGGGCCAGCCCTTTGGGCAGGCGGCTGCGGGTCCTGGCCGCCGCCCTGGTGGGGAGCGCGTTGGTGTGGGGCGTGCTGGTGGGGAGTTACTTCGGCCTCACGCCGCCATCGGGGTCCGCCCTGGCGATGCTCAGAGCCCTCGATGTCAACGACTTCGACACCATGATGCGGCTGTCCGTGGGGATCGGCGTGGTCCATATCGCCATTGCAAATGCCTCCATGGCTTGGCGGGCGCGGGGAACGTCCAGGGCGTGGGTCGCCCTGGGGTGGATTGGCGCCTTGCTCGGCGGCTTCCTGCTCTGGCTAGGTGAGACCAGCTCGGGCAAGGTCCTGTCGTGGATCGGGACCCTAGCTCTGGTGCCGGGGCTAGGGCTGGTCTTCTGGTTCGCCGGAGCCCGATCGGTTCGCCGGCCGCTGGATGTCCTGTTGTGGGCCCTGGCCGGGCTGCGGGCCCTTACCGACATCACCAAGGCCTTCGGCGATGTCCTGAGTTATCTTCGCCTCTTCGCCCTGGGGCTCGCCAGCGCCTCCCTAGCCATCACCTTCAACGACCTGGCCCGCCAGGTCGCGGCGGTCTATCCTGGGCTCGGGATTCTCCTCGGCCTGCTCATCCTCCTGGTGGGCCATGGGCTTAACCTGGCATTGAGTCTCATGAGCGGGGTTGTGCACGGGCTGCGCCTGAACTTTATCGAGTTCTACAATTGGGGTCTGTCCGAGGAGGGATACCCATTCAAGGCCTTCGCCAGAAGAGAGGAGACGCCATGAACGAGCTGGTCATTGCCCTGGGCTGGGCCGGCGTGTACGGGGCTATGGCCCTGGCCGCCATCGGCAGCATCGTCGGCTGTGCCGTGGCCGGCCAGGCCGCCATCGGGGCCATGCTGGAAACCGAGAGCGGCCATGGGCGCTATCTGGGCATCTCGGTCATGCCCTCCTCCCAGACCATCTACGGGATCGTGGTCATGTTCACCCTGATGCGCCCGGTGACCGCGGAGACCGGCCCTGCCCTCTTTGGCATTGGCACTTTGGCCGGCCTGGCCCTGATGGTCAGCGCCATCCGTCAGGGACATTGCTGCGCCTCGGCGATCAATGCGGCCAAGGTCAAGCCGGAGATTTTTGGCACCTCCCTGGCGCCGGCGGCCATCGTCGAAGGTTTTGCTGTCTTTGCCTTCGTCTTTGCTTTGGTCCTGGCGGGCAACATCCCGGCGGTCGCCTGACCCCCTGGGGTGAATGCCTTGCGTACTGGTCAACACGAGGCCGGATTGAGTCCATGAGTAGTCCAGATGCGTCCGCCGGGCTGGCCTCCTCCGGGGTCGAGGCCCTGATCGAGCGCTTGCGCCAGGAGGGAGTGGAGAGCGGGCGGGCTGAGGCGCAGCGGGTCATCGCCGAGGCCGGGCGCCAGGCTGCGGCCATCGTCCAAGAGGCCCATGGCAAGGCCCAGGAGTCCCTGCGCCATGCACGGGAGGAGGCGGAACGCACCCGCACGGCGGGGGAGGAGGCGCTGCGGGTGGCGATGCGCGACAGCATTCTCAAGATGAAGGGGCACTTGAGCACTCGATTCAGCGAGGAGGTCAGGCGTCTGGTGGCGGCGGACATGGCGCAGGAGGCGTTTCTCGAGCGACTGATCCTCGAGGTGGCTGGGCGCGCCAGGAGGGAGGCTGGGATGGACCAGGCCCCCCGACTTGAGATGCTACTCCCTGCGGGGGTGGTGGCGCTGGATGAGCTGCGCCGCCGACCCGAGGAACTGCGGGAGGGGTCTCTTTCGCACTTCGTCCTCTCGGTGGCGAACAATGTCTTGCGCGACGGGGTCAGCTTCGGCACCGCAGGGGACCTCACGGGAGGGATCCGTGTGCGTCTGCAGGAGGGGGAGATCCAGGTGGACCTGACCCCGGAGAAGGT
>JBFZCW010000336.1:0-17350 GCA_041307765.1 Chromatiaceae bacterium | reverse complement strand
AGTGCCCTGCGTTTCCTCGGCGTCACTGGGACCAACGGCAAGACCACCACCGTAAAGTACCTGGAGGCCATGCTCGCAGCCCACGGGCAGCGGGTGCTGTCCATCGGCACCCTGGGCGTCTCCCGCAACGGGGAGCCGATGGCGGAGACCGGCTTCACCTCGCCCCCGCAGATCGAGCTGCGGCGGCTGCTCCACACCGAGCAGTACCGCTGCGATGTCGTGGCCATGGAGGTTAGCAGCCATGCCCTCGACCAGGGGCGGGTCCACGGCATCCCGCTTGCGAACGCCGGCTGGACCAACTTCTCCCAGGACCACCTGGACTATCACCGCAACGAGGCGTCCTATTTCGCCGCCAAGGCCCGCATCCTCGATCTGATCCAGGAGGGCGGGCGGCTCTTCTGCTCCCGCCCGGAGGTGGCGACCCGTCTGCAGGGACTCGGCCAGTCCCGGGTCCCCATTGAGGTCTTGGGCCCGGCCTCCCTGGGTCCAGAGGCCATCGAGGCCAGGCCCTTCCTCGCCCTCGAGCACAATCGCGCAAACTATGCCTTGGCCGCCGCCCTGGCGGACGGCGTGCTGGGGCCAGGGGCGCGGCCCTATTGGCAATACCTGAACCCCGTGGATGGGCGCTTCGAGTGCCGGGTCATCGGCAGCCGCACCCTGGTCATCGACTTCGCCCACACCCCGGACGCCCTGGAGACCATCCTCAGCGCCATCCGCGCTGCCTACCCTGAGGCACGGGTCGCGACCCTGTTCGGCTGCGGGGGGGATCGGGATCACGGCAAACGGCCCCTCATGGGCGCGGCGGTGGCCCGCCACTCGGACCGAATCATCGTGACTTCGGACAACCCCCGTACCGAGGACCCGGCGCGGATCATCGAAGACATCCTCAGCGGCATGCCCGATCAGGCCCCGGAGGTGGTGGTGGATCGCCCTGAGGCCGTCGCGCGACTCTTCGACCTGCTGGCAGCACGCCCGCCCGAGGAGCCCTGGGTGGCCCTGATCGCGGGAAAGGGCCACGAGCGATACATCGACCGCGGCGGCCGCAAGACCTATTACAGCGACCAGGACGAGGTGGACCGCAACCTGCGCCGCTTGGGCTGGGCCTGAGGGATCCGCCAATTAGCGACACGGCCGACCCACCCGGGAATCCCTAGATGACCCTCCGCCAACTGTACTCTGTCCCCCTCGGCCTGCTGCTCGGTATCGGGCTGGCCCTGCTGCTCCCCGCTGGGGCACCCTATGTCGCCTGGCTGGGGCAGATCTTCGTCTCCCTCCTGAAGCTTCTGATCCTGCCCCTGATCCTGGTCTCCATTTACGCCTCCCTGGCCGGTGGGGACGACCTGAGGCGGATCGGCGGCCACACCCTGGGATACTACGCGGCGACCTCCGCCGTCGCCGCCGCCCTGGGCACCCTGATCGGCCTGGCCCTGTCCCGAGACCTGCCTGCCGGCCTGCTGAACCTGGAGCAGGCGGTGTCCACCGAGGGGGGGTTCAGCCTCGACCGGCTAGTCTCAAACTTCATCCCCAGCAACCTGTTTGCCTCGCTCGCGGAAGGCAACGTCCTGCACATCGTCTTCGTCGCCGTGGTCGCGGCCGCCGCCTCCCGGCGCATTGCCAGGCATCACCGCACTCCCCTCCTCGATGGGGCCAAGGCCATGGACGCCCTGTTGATGAAGCTCCTGCATGGCGTGCTCGCGTTGGCACCGGTAGGGATCGCGGCCCTGGTCTACGCGAGCCTCGCGACCATGGACTGGGCCGGCGTCTTCCAGCTCCGGTCCTTCGTCTGGGCCGTCGCCCTGGCGGCGGTCGCGCATGCACTGGTTGTCATGCCCGCCCTCTATCGTGCCCGCACCAGGCGTTCCCCCTGGCCCTTGGTCGCAGCCTGCCGGGAACCGCTGCTCACGGCGCTGTCCACCGCCTCCAGCTCCGCCACCTACCCGGTCTCCAAGCAAGCCTTGGAGAACTTTGGGGTCAGCGAGCGCGTCACCAGCCTGACCCTGCCTCTCGGCGCCACCCTCAACATGCACGGGTCTGCCCTGTACCAGTCCATCCTGCTGATCTTCATGTCCCAGTTGGCGGGCATCGACCTGAGCGCCGCCCAAGCCGTCTTCATTGTCCTGCTCACCATGGCCTCCTCCGCCGGCACCGCCGGCATACCCGGGGGCGGCATCGCCATGATGGCCTTCATGCTCGACCTGCTCGGCCTCCCGCCCACCTACCTGGCTCTGTACCTGGTGGTGGACCGCTTCTTCGATTACCCCATCACCGCCGTCAACGTCTGGGGGGACCTGGTGGTAGCCGCCATCGTGGACAAAGAACTGAAGGACGGCTGACCCGGGCACAGGGCCCGAGCGAAAGGGGAATGTCGCACGGTGCCCCGGGGCGCTCGGGACCGCGCGAACACCCTGTTCTACCAGCGCTACCGCAACGGGACAGCGGCGCCGACCGCCCACAGCCGCACCGATCACGACTCTGCGCTCGCCCGGTCGCACAGCACGACACTGTCGCGATACACTCCCCGGACCTCAGATCCGGTTCCATAGGACTCGATGATTTCGCGTGCCAATTCACTTGCTCTGGTGGCCGCCGGTCTGCTGGTGGCCGGGCTGATGCTCTCCGGCGGGGCACTGGCCGCGTCAGGCTGCCGAGCCAGCAGCAACGAGGCGCGCGTCTGGACCACCCCCCTGCGGGCGCTGCCCGGCGCCCCCCTGGAGGTCGTGGCGGTTGCCACCGGTGGGGACCTCGACCAGATCCTGGTCACGGACCCGGGCGGACGCCAGACCAGCCTGCGCACGACCCGAGGCGGCGGCCCGCCCTGGAGCCTCCACGGGACCCTTTCCGGCCCCAGCCGCGGGACCTACCGCATCGAGGCAACGCGTGGGGGCCGCACGGCGGCCTGCACCGAGGTCGATGTCGGGGGCGGCGCCGGCGACCGGGGCACTGGGAACTGGGACCTACCTGCCCAGGCCTTTTATGCCGCCTGGATCGAGCACCTGTTCGATGCCCCGCCGGAGCAATCCCTGAACTTCCCGTCCCTCGCCCCGGTGCTGCGCGACCCCGAGCGCAACGTCCTGTTCAACTACCTGGGCGCCGGGGAGGACAACCGCCTGCCCGCCGAGCCCGATTGCGCGGACCTGCCCTACTTCCTGCACGCCTATTTCGCCTGGAAGCTCGGGTTGCCCATCGCCTATCGCGCGTGCAGCCGCGGGAGCCGCAGCAGCCCGCCCCGCTGTGAGGCGCCCGTGATCGATCGGACCTTCACCGGGTCTCCCGCACCCGCGGGCGCTTTCCGGGACCTAAGCCGCCGGTTGATGGACAAAGTCCACTCCGGCAGTGGCCGCACCAGCCTGCGCGATGAAGCGACAGACTACTACCCGGTGCCAATGGAACGTTCCGCCCTATGGCCCGGGACTGTCTACGCAGACCCCTATGGGCACGTCATGATCCTGGTCAAATGGATCCCCCAAGCGGGGGACCGCAGCGGGCTCCTGCTCGCGGTGGACGCACAGCCGGACAATTCGGTCAGCCGCAAGCGGTTCTGGGAGGGGACCTTCCTGTTTGCCGAGACCCCCAGCGCCGGTCCAGGCTTCAAGGCCCACCGGCCGTTGGCCGGCACTGGGTCCGCGGCGCGCCCCCGGGCCAACAGCGCGCTGGACGGCCGCGACGGCACTCCGCCCTACTCCACCGAGCAGACGAGCCTTTCCCAAGCGGACTTCTATGCCCGCATGGAGCGCCTCATCAACCCACGGGGGCTCGACCCGGAGGCGGCCTACAACGCCACTCTGGAGGCCCTGATGGAACAGTTGGAAACCCGGGTGACCTCCGTGGACAACGGCGAGGCCTACATGCGCGCCCACCCCGGGACACAGGTCACCATGCCGAGCGGCCCGGCCATCTTCGAGACCACGGGCCCTTGGGAGGACTACGCGACCCCGTCCCGGGACATGCGCCTGCTGATTGCCATGAATGTGCTGGCGGGTCTGCCCGGGCGCATCCGCCGCTACCCGGAGCTCTACGTCCTGCGCGGCGAGAGTCCGGCAGGCGCCGCCGCGCGGGTCGAACGGCTCCACGCCCGACGCATCCAGGAACGCTTCGTCACCTACACCCGCAGCGACGGCAGCCCCTTTCGCCTGACCCTGGCAGACATCTACGCCCGCCGGCCTGGGCTCGAGGTGGCATACAATCCAAACGACTGCGCGGAGCGGCGCTGGGGGGCGTCCTCGGGCACCCAGGACTATGCCACCTGCCGCCGTCAGGCGCCCGCCGAGCAGCGGGCCAGGATGGAGGAGTACCGACCCTGGTTCCGCGATGCCCGCAGACCGCCGCGATAGCCCAAGGGGCGACGGCGCGCACTAAGGGCGGGGCCCAATGCCGGCCTCCGGCACCCCCACTTCCCGCAACATCCAGTCCGTAGGAGTCTCCCCTTGCCGATCCAAGACGCCACCCCGGCTGCATCAAGGCTGGCCGCGATCCTCGCACTGTGTCTCCTGGTCATCGGCTGTGCGACAGCCCCCCCGCCCGCGTCCGGCCCGAAGGACACCTGGGCCGGACGCCCCATCGGCCCGGCACCCGCACCCAACCCCACCCTCAAGAAGGCCCTAATCTCCCGCGCCACCCGGGAGTGGGAGTTCTTCGGGCGCCAGACGGTGGTGTTCAAGGGGAGCGAGGAAAGTATCCCCCACGTCGGTGCCTGGGAGGACGATGACTACAGCTACAGCGGCAGGGTGAACGCCTACTGGCGGACGGCGGGCAAACCGCAGTTTGACGGCATGGAATGCCGGCAGCCCTGGTCCGCCGCCTTCGTGAGCTATGTCATGCAGGGGGCAGGCGTACCCGAGTACCAGTTTCCGCCGGCCACCGCCCATTGGGTTTACCTGACCAGTCTCATCGACCAGTCGGGTTACCCGGGACGTTGGTTCGTCCCCAGGCGGGTCGCGGACTATAGCCCGAACCCGGGCGACCTCGTCTGCGCCTCCCGCGGCTCGTCGCGCCCAGCCAGCTACGATGGCTACACCAGTTCCTGGGCCCTGGAGGGTGCGTCCACCCATTGTGACCTAGTCGTCGCCAAGAACGGCCAGAGCCTGGAGGTGATTGGCGGAAACGTCCGCAACTCCGTCTCCAAGAGTACCTTCGAGCTGGACGCCCAGGGCCACCTGCTGGCCGTGCCTCGCAGACCCTGGTTCGTCATCCTGCAAAACCGCCTTTGAGCTCGGGTCTCGCCCGGCCAGGCCGGGGACCAGGATCTGCGTGCTCGGGACCAGGTGCGGCTCCGGCGCGTCGATGGTCCACTTGCCGCCTGAGCCACTGCCCCAAACTGGAAAGGCACACCCAAGCGCATTCCAAGCACCGGTCCCGCGAGTCCGTGAGGCCCGCTCCGTCGCGGCTGTACATTGAGCGCTGGCCCGCCCGGTTGCGGTTCGTTCCGCAGCCCAACCGGGGGCCCGACTCGTTCTCAAACCCATCGCTCGTGAACTTCCGCGTCCGGCGATTCCTCGCCGTAGCTTGCACCATCTGCAGCACAGCGGGTTACTCTTGCAACGCGGGGCGGACCATATATGGCTTGACGGAGTGTCGGATGCGCTTGCATACGGCGTCCGTGGCTTCGGGACCTCCGGCCCTGCCGCCCCTGCGGCCGCACGCCCGCGCCCTACCCCTACCGGGGGCCCACCAGCTTCGATTTCCTCTCCCTGCCGGTCGGACTCGCGGCGTCAGCCGTGCTTGCGCGCGATGCAGATGACGTCGAGGGGGGTTTCAGCCCCCGGCGGTCTGGCGAGCCGCTGGGCAACGACGCCCAGCAGGGCGCCGAAGAGTAGGCTCAGGTGCCAGCCCCAGGCGTGGCGGAAGTAGCGCTCGCCGGTATGCACCGGAGAGAAGCGGCGGATCCAGTGGACCAGACTGGCGAAGGGCTGGCCGGGCAGCTCCTTGAGCTCAACCTCTTCCAAGTCGAACGTCCGGCATAGGGCGCGGAAGGCGGCAGGGCTCCACCAAGTCAGGTGGTGAGGCGGGGCATTCAGCACGAAGTTCGGGAGATCGGTCATCGGCGAGGGCCAAGTCGGCGCGGCGAGAATCAGCAGGCCGCCGGGACGCACCGCCGCGAGCATTTGGGCCACAAAGCGCCGGGGGTCCGCGACGTGTTCGAGGACATGAAACGAACAGACCACGTCGTAGGCCCCGGGGTGGTGGCGGGCATGCTCGTCCAGGGGCTCGGCGATGACGTCCTCCCGAGGCTGGCCGGACACCAGGTGCGGCTCCAGCCCCAGGTAGTTGGCGTCCGGGATATAGGAGCGAATCCCCCAGGTGCCGGGACCAATCTCCAGCACTCGGTCACCCGGGGCAATATGGCGGGCCGCAGTGCGAAAATCGATACGACCCTGGGGATCGTATTCATGTAAGACATACGCCGCGTTCCACTTTCCATACAGATCGCGGTAAAAATCCCGGTCGCCTTCGATCCGTGGCTCGAAGAAGATCAGGCCGCAGGGCGATTCCCACATCCCCACGCTTCGCAGATCGGCGAACACCCGCGCCGCATCCACCCGAAAGCTCGCCCTCCAGAGGGCTGTCAGCAGCGCGGTCGGGACCTTCTGGATGGATCGGCGGGCAGGCTCTCCAGTGATGGGACACGGGGGGTTCATGTCGTGAAAAGGCGTTTACGCAGGGGTCGGTCCTTGGTTGCACAACTTGCCGGCTCTGCCGGCAGTTGCCAGAGCCCACCGCGGCCCATTAGGGCCGTTGCGGGGGCTAAATCCGGAGGCCGGCGACCGAGCCAAACCGAACGCCCGCCGTGGACGCTACTGCGGCCACTGCGCCCGGCCGTTCTGGCGACCGGTCTTGGCCGATGCCGGTCCGTCGCAGGACGCATGTCGGGTGAGCCTTTGGGCGCAAACATCGGCGCAGACTGACAAGCATGGGGGCGTGCGCGCAGCGCGACGGCGCTGGCATGGGCTCCCCCGAGTCCCTCGCGCCGAATGCGGATAACCGTGGGTAGGGCTGCCCCGCTCAGGGCGATGTGCGTATGGAAGTCGGCGTCCAGAGTCACGACGACAGACCCGTCCCGGCGGGCGTATTCGATGATCTCGTTATCGTCAGCCCGACTCAGTCCGATGGCGCCGACGTGGTTGGCCTGGATACCGCATCGCTCCAGGTGTTCGACAGTACTGCGCGGCAGCCCCTGGTCGAGCAGCAGCCGGGTCACGCTGCCCCCAGGAGAATGACCTCATCGTCGAGACGCTGCGCGGCGTAATCTGGGGCCTGGGAAATGTCCTCGTCGTCCAATTCTGGAAATTCGCGCTTGAGTTCCTCGCGATCTGGATAAAGGGCCACGGACTTCGCGACGCGCCGTACGGTGAGACGCATGCCGCGGATACAGGGTTTGCCGTTCATGCGGCCGGGGTCGCTGGCAATGCGGTCAAAATGCTTGGCCATGGCTGTTACCTGAAGCGAAGTGGAGTGTTTCTGCGAGTTTATTCCAGTTGCAGATCGCCGCGCAGCGCCAGGGCCGGCCGGACGCTGGCCGGGCGGCGCGACGTTCGATAGCCAGGTGGCCCGGTGGGGCTCGGTCTTCCCCATTCCGAGCGGGGCCGGCCAACCCCGACGGACCGACGTACAGAACGAAGAAGGGGGCCGCAGCCCCCTTCGCCTTCCAGCCGATGGTCGGTCGAGGCGCCTGGCCTCAGCCTTCCAGGCCCTTCATGCTAAGCCGGATACGCCCCTGCTTGTCCACCTCCAGGACCTTGACCCGGACCACGTCGCCCTCGGCGAGCTTGTCGCTGACGTTCTGCACGCGCTCCTCGCTGATCTGGGAGATGTGCACCAGGCCGTCGCGGCCGGGGAGGATGGTCACGAAGGCGCCGAAGTCCATCAGGCGCGCGACCTTGCCCTCGTAGATGGTCCCCACCTCGACGTCGGCGGTGATGAGCTCCACGCGCCGCTTGGCCGCCTCGCCGGCGCTGCGGTCCACGGAGAAGATCTTGACCACGCCGTCGTCGGTGATGTCGATGGTGGCCCCGGTCTCCTCGGTGATGGCGCGGATGGTCGCCCCGCCCTTGCCGATGACGTCTCGGATCTTCTCGGGGTGAATCTTGATCTCGATGATCCGCGGGGCGTGCTCGGACATCTCGGCACGGTGGACCCTGATGACCTTGTTCATCTCGCCCAGGATGTGCAGCCGGCCTTCCTTTGCCTGGTGCAGGGCGGCCTCCATGATCTCGGCGGTTATGCCCTCGATCTTAATGTCCATCTGCAGGGCGTTGATGCCCTGGGCGGTCCCGGCGACCTTGAAGTCCATGTCGCCCAGGTGGTCCTCATCGCCCATGATGTCGGTGAGGACGGCGAAACGCTCACCCTCCATGATCAGACCCATGGCCACGCCGGCCACCGGGGCCTTGACCGGGACGCCTGCGTCCATCAGCGACAGGCTAGTCCCGCAGACGCTGGCCATGGAGCTGGAGCCGTTGGACTCGGTAATCTCGGAGACCACACGCACCGAGTAGGGGAACTCGGTGATTCCGGGCATGGAGGCGAGCACGCCGCGCTTGGCCAAGCGCCCGTGGCCGATCTCGCGGCGTTTGGGGCTGCCGACGCGGCCGATCTCGCCCACGCAGAACGGCGGGAAGTTGTAGTGGAGCATGAAGTGCTCGCGGTGCTCACCGCCCAGGGCGTCGATGATCTGGGAGTCGCGCTCCGTGCCCAGGGTGGTGATGACCAGGGCCTGGGTCTCGCCGCGGGTAAAGAGCGCCGAGCCGTGTGTGCGCGGCAGGACACCGGTGCGGATGCTAATGGGGCGCACGGTGCGGGTGTCGCGCCCGTCGATGCGAGGCTCCCCGGAGATGATGCGCCCGCGCACGATGCGGGCCTCCAGACGCTCGATGGCGCCCAGGACCTGGCGCTCCTTCCAGCGCGCGCCCTCGCCGGCGCACAGCGCGGCGACCGCCGCAGCGCGCACGGCGTCCAGCGCCGTATAACGGTCCATCTTCTCCTTGATGCGATACGCCTCGCCGATCTGGGCCTCGCAGGCGGCGGCCACATCGGCAGCCAGGTGCGGGTCTTCCACATGGGGGGTCCAGGCGATGGTGGCCTTGCCGACCTCGGCCGCCAGCTCGCGGATGGCCTGGATGGCGGGCTGCATCTGCTGGTGGCCGAACAGGACGGCACCGAGCATGACCTCCTCGGACAGGCCGCGGGCCTCGGATTCGACCATGAGCACGGCCTTTTCGGTCCCGGCGACGATCAGGTCCAGGTCACTGTCCGGCCCCACCCCGATGACCGCCGGGTTGAGCTGGTACTGACCGTTCTTGTACCCGACGCGCACAGCACCGATGGGGCCGTTGAAGGGTGCGCCGGAGATGGCTAGGGCGGCGGAGGTGCCGATCATGGCCGGGATCTCGGGGTTCACCGCCGGGTTCAGGGACTTGACCGTGGCGATAATTTGGACCTCGTTGGTGAATCCCTCCGGGAACAGGGGGCGCACCGGGCGGTCGATGAGGCGCGAGGTGAGGATCTCGGTCTCGCTCGGGCGCCCCTCTCGGCGGAAGAAACCGCCGGGGATGCGGCCCGCTGCGTAGGTCTTCTCCTGATAGTCCACGGTCAGGGGAAAGAAGTCGCGCTCCATGTCGGGCTTCTTGCCGATCACCACAGTCACCAGGACGACGGTGTCGTCCACGTTGATCAACACGGCGCCGTCGGCCTGGCGGGCGATCTCGCCGGTCTCCATGATGACCGTCTGGTCACCGAGCTTGAAGGTCTTTCTGATGGGAGTCACGCGCTGTTCCTCGGTGTGCTGTAGGGGGGTGCGTCGGCGGGGGCTCGGGCGAGCCGGATCGGCACATGCGCAATTGGGATCTATGGGCCCGGGGCCTTGGGTCCGGTGCCGCGCAGGCGCCGGATCCGCCACTGGACCGGGACGGGGCTATGCCCGGTCCACGGCCGGGGATAGCTTAGCGCCGCAGACCCAGGCGAGCGATGAGGTCGCGGTAGCGGTCCAGGTCCTTCGACTTGAGATAGTCGAGCAGCTTGCGCCGGGAGTTGACCATACGCACCAGACCACGGCGCGAGTGATGGTCCTTCTTGTGCTGGGCAAAGTGTCCGGTCAAGTCCTGGATGCGGGCAGTCAGGAGAGCCACCTGCACCTCCGGAGAGCCGGTATCGCTGGGCGCGCGCCGGTACTCGTCGATGACCTTCAGTTTGTCTGCTGCGCTCATTGTCATTGGGTGTCTCCTTTTACTCTTAAATCAGGGACATGAAAAAGGCCATAGACGCTGAGCCCCTGCTTGCCGGTGGGGCACCGCGCTGACCACCCCGACAATGAGTTCAGGGGGTCGGGCCGACCGATTGAAGCGCTGAATAGTGCCATCCTAGCCTTCTCAGCGCACGGAAAGCGAACCTGCTCCCAAAGGGGCAATTTCCGCCTTCGTCCATTTTCAGTCGCTTGGCGAGCGACTCAAGATGCCGGGGCATCCTGCCCCGGGGGCTCCCGCCGCGAGCGCGCGATTCTACCCGCCGCCCACCCGAAATGAAACCGACATATTCCCGACGGTCATGCAGTTAGAGCAACCGTTTGGGCTGCACCATGCCGTCGTCCAGGATCTCACCGACGCCGATGAAGCGCCGCGAGGGGTCGTAGAGGCGCACCAGTCCCTCGGTGGGAGCCCGCGGCACCAGGACCGCCTGGCCCTGGCGCAGGTAGAAGCAGGCGTCCTCAGACAAACGCACCTCGGGCCAGTGACCCAGCGCGCTGTCCTGGGGCAGCAGCAGGGCGTCCATGGCGCCAAAGTCCTCTTCGCCCAGGGCTTCGAGCTGGTCCATGGTGACGAAGGGCACGGCGTCCTCTACATAGGGCCCGACCGCGGTCCGGCGCAGCCCGATGACGTGACCCCCGCAGCCAAGGACCTCGCCCAGGTCCTCCGCCAACGTCCGGACGTAGGTCCCCTTGGAGCAGTGCACGTCGATCTCGACCTCCGGCAATACCAGCTCCAGCAGATCAATGGAGAAGATCGTCACGTCCCGCGGCTGGCGCTCCACCTCCAGACCCTGGCGCGCCAGCTTGTAGAGCCGCTCGCCCTGGTGCTTCACGGCGGAATACATGGGCGGGAGCTGCGAGATGGTCCCGAGAAACCCCTCCAAGGCGCTGCGCAGGGTGGGCTCCGTGACCCCTTCGGTCGAGGCGGTGCGGATGACTTCGCCCTCGGCGTCGGCCGTGGTGGTCGCCTGCCCCAGGCGGATGCGTACGCGATAGCGCTTGTCCGCATCCAAAAGAAACGCAGAGATCTTGGTCGCCGAACCGAGGCAAACCGGTAACAGCCCGGTCGCCAGCGGGTCGAGGCTCCCGGTATGACCCGCCTTGGCCGCGCGGTATAGGCGCTTGACCCGCTGCAGGGCCCCGTTGGAGGACAGGCCCCTTGGCTTGTCCAGCAGCAGGATGCCGCTGATGTTGCGCCCTTGCGCGCGTCTACGCCCCATGAATAATCCTGTTAATCCTGAAAAATCCTGTCAATCCTGTCCTGTTCCCCTCCGCGACCCGCGGACCCCGCCGATCACCCCGGGGGCTCATCCGACTGCCCCGCGACCGCCTCGTCGATCAGGTGGGTCAGGTGCTCGCCGCGCAGGATGGACTCGTCGTGGACGAAGTGCAGTTGCGGGACGCTGCGCAGCAGCGCCCGGCGCGACAGAGCACTGCGCAGATAGCCCGCCAAGCGTCCGTTGAGCAACCGCTCCTGTTCCTTTCCGCCCTCGTCCAGTGGAAAGCAGGTGAAGTAGACCTTGGCATGGGAGAGGTCGCGCGCGACCCGAACCTCCTGCACGGTGATGCCCTTGAGGCGCGGGTCGTCGACTTCGTCGCGCAGGACCTCCACCAGCTCCCGCCGGAGCTCGGGCCCGATCCTGTCCGTGCGGGAAAACTCGCGCATGATTAGGAGGTGACCTCGACTAGAGCTGGCGGGCGCGGACCGTGCGCTCGAAGACCTCGATCTGGTCACCCGGCTGCACGTCGTTGTAGTTCTTCACGCCGATGCCGCACTCCATGCCGTGCTTGACCTCGGCGGCGTCCTCCTTAAAGCGGCGCAAGGATTCCAGCGCGCCCTCGTAGACAACCACATGGTTACGCAGGACGCGGATGGGATTGTTGCGCTTGACCACCCCCTCCAAGACCATGCAGCCGGCAATGGCGCCGAACTTGGAAGAGCGAAAGACGTCGCGTACTTCCGCCAGGCCGATGATTTCCTCGGTGACCTCAGGGCTCAGCAGCCCGGAGAGCGCCTTCTTCACATCGTCGATCAGCTCGTAGATGACGCTGTAGTAGCGCAGATCCAGCCCCTTCTCCTCCACCACCCGGCGTGCCGCCACGTCTGCGCGGACGTTGAAGCCGAGGATGATGGCACCGGAAGTCACCGCCAGGTTGGCGTCGGACTCGGTGATGCCGCCGACCCCGGAGGCCACCATGACCACCTTGACCTCGTCCGTGGAGAGCTTGAGCAGGGATTCCCGGAGGGCCTCCACGCTGCCCTGGACGTCGGCCTTGACGATGAGGTTGACGCTCTTGACCTCGCCCTCCTTGAGCTGGGTGAAGAGCTGGTCGAGACTGACCCCGGGTTGGTCGCCCAGCTTGCTCTGGCGCTCGCGCCCTTTGCGTAGCTCCGCCACCTCGCGGGCGCGGCGCTCATCCTCCACCGTGACCACGTCGTCGCCGGCATTGGGAGTACCGGACAGACCGAGGACCTGAACCGGGATGGAGGGCCCGGCCTCCTTCACGCTGCGTCCGGCCTCGTCGAACATGGCCCGCACCCGCCCATACTCGCCGCCGCTGACGATCATGTCGCCGCGGCGCAGCGTCCCGGCCTGAACCAGGACCGTGGCCACCGGGCCCCGCCCCTTGTCCAGGCTCGATTCGATGATGGTCCCGCGGGCCGGACCATCCACCGGCGCCTTAAGCTCGAGGACCTCCGCCTGGAGCAGGATGGCCTCCAGCAGGTCGTCGATGCCCGCACCGGACTTGGCAGAGACCTTGACCAGCATGGTGTCGCCGCCCCACTCCTCGGCCTGGAGACCATGCTGGGACAGCTCCTGCATGACCCGATCCGGATTGGCCGAGGGCTTGTCCATCTTGTTCACCGCGACCACGACCGGGACATGGGACGCCCGGGCGTGCTGGATGGCCTCGATGGTCTGCGGCATGACGCCATCGTCCGCCGCCACCACCAGGACCACGATGTCCGTGACCTTGGCGCCGCGCGCCCGCATGGCCGAAAACGCCGCATGGCCAGGGGTATCGAGGAAGGAGATCATCCCGCGGTCGGTCTTCACATGGTAGGCACCGATATGCTGGGTGATGCCTCCTGCCTCCCCGGCAGCGACCCGGGTGCGGCGAATGTGGTCCAGCAGCGAGGTCTTGCCGTGGTCGACATGGCCCATGATGGTCACCACGGGCGGCCGCGGCAAGCGCTCGGCCTCATCGAGAGACAGCGAGACGGCCTTGATCAGCTCGTCCTCGACCGAGCTCTCATCCGCCGCCACCGCCTTGTGGCCCATCTCCTCTACCACGAGCATGGCGGTGTCGCGGTCGAGGACCTGATTGATGGTGACCATCAGCCCTTGCCTGAACAGGGCCTTGACCACCACCGCGGCTTTGGCCGACATGCGCGCCGCCAGGTCGGCCACGGTGATGGTCTCCGGGACCTCAACCTCGCGCACGACGGGCGCGGTGGGACGCTGGAAGCCATGCTTGTCCTGCAGCTGCGGCTTGGCCGCCTTCTTCTTGCGTCGCGCCGGCCGGGAACCGCTGGCCGCGGGCTCGATGTCGGTCTCCTCGTACTCGACGACGGGGAGCACCTCCAGCTCCCGGGCACGCACGGCATCCTTGCGCGCCGCCTTCTTGACCGGGCGCTCCTTCTCGGCGATCGGTGCCTCGACACCCTTCTTGACGGCCTTGTCCTTCGCCGCCGGTTCTACGGGCCGCTTGGCGGCGGGCTTCCGCCCCTTGCCGAGGTCAAGCTCGCCCTCAGGAATCAGCACCTCCGGAACCAAGCCGGCCTCAATCTCAGCGGCCAGCTCAGAGACCTCGGAGACCTCTGCCAAGACCTCCGCACGAGCGGCCTCCGCTTCGAGCCGCAGCTTTTCGGCCTCGGCAACCCTGCGCCGCGCCTCGGCATCGACGCGTCGACGCGCCTCGTCCTCGCGCTCGCGCTGTTCCTGATCTTCCTGCTCGGCCAACCGCCGCGCCTCGACCTCGGCGCGTCGGGACTCGAGCTCATGGCGCCGACGCGAATCAGTGGACGACGGGGCACCGCGCCCAGCGGCCTCGCCGGTCCGGCGCGGACGCTCGCGTTCCCGTTGGGGGGCCTGACGGGCACCGGGTGCGGATGCCGGCGGCCGGGCGGCCGGTATCGGCGCGCGCGCGGCCGGCGCCTGGGTCAGCGTCATGACCGCAACCGGGGCGGCGACCGGCGCAGGCGCCGAGCCTTGGACCTGTGGCACCGCCTCCAGCTCGCCCTGCCCCTCGGCTTCGCTTTCGCCACCCACCTTCACATAGGTCCGCTTGCGGCGCACCTCCACACTCACGGTCTTGCTGCGCACCGCGGGGACAGGCCTGGCCAAGGGATTCGGCCGTGCGGCCGGGCTGGGACGCGTGCTGACCGCGGGCTGACGCAGCTCGCTGACGGACTTTCGCGTCAGGGTGACACGGTCGGGGGCCGAGCTGCCCGCGTCGCCCTCCTTCTTGCCATGACTGCGCCGCAGGTAACTCAGGAGCTGGAGCTTTTCCTGCTCCGTCAAAGTCGTATCCGCCCCACTGGCAGAGATGCCCGCCTCCTGCAATTGGGCGAGGAGACGCTCGACGGGGATTCCCACGGCGGTGGCGAGCTGTTTGACGGTTACTTCACTCATGGTCCACCTCTGCCCCTAGTCTCGATCCGCATCCGCGAACCACGGTTCGCGCGCCTTCATGATGAGCCTTGCCGCGCGCTCCTCGTCCATACCCTCAATCTCCATCAGCTCGTCCACCGACTGTTCCGCGAGTTCATCCATGGTCGTTACGCCGGCCCTTGCAAGGGCAAAGGCGAGCGTCTCCTCCATCCCCTCCATGGCGAGCAGATCCTCCGCGGGCTCGCCCTCGGCGTCTTCCTCGGTTGCAATGGCACGGTCCAGAAGAACGTCCTTGGCCCGCTCCCGCAGCATGGCGACGGTCTCGTCGTCGAGCTCTGCGATGGCCTGCATCTCCGCCAGAGGGACATAGGCAATTTCGTCTACGCTGGAAAAGCCCTCATCCACCAGGATCCCGGCCACATCCTCATCGATCCCGAGCTGCTCCATGAACGACTCGATCAAGCGCTGGGCCTCCTGCTCGCTCTTGGCGGCAGCCTCCTCCTCGTTCATCACGTTGAGGTTCCAGCCAGTGAGCTGGCTGGCCAGACGCACATTCTGGCCGCCGCGGCCGATGGCCTGGGAGAGGTTCTCCTCCTTCACCGCGACGTCCATGCTGCGCGCCTCCTCGTCGATGACGATGGAGACGACGTCCGCCGGCGACATGGCATTGATGACAAACTGGGCCGGGTTCTCGTCCCACAGGATGATGTCCACCCGCTCGCCATTGAGCTCGTTGGACACCGCCTGCACACGCGACCCGCGCATACCGACACAGGCACCGACCGGATCGATGCGCGGGTCTTTGGTCCGCACCGCGATCTTGGCCCGCACCCCGGGGTCACGGGCGGCGGACAAGATCTCGATGATTCCCTCGCCGACCTCCGGGACCTCGAGTTTGAACAGCTCGACGAGGAGCTGCGGGGCCGTGCGGCTGAGGAAGAGCTGGGGGCCCTTGGCCTCGGCGCGGACGTCGTAGAGATAGCCCCGCAGGCGATCCCCGACCCGCACCGATTCCCGCTGTATGACCTGGTCGCGCGGGACCAAGGCCTCGACGGTGCCCCCCAGGTCCACCAGGATGCTGCCACGGTCGGCCTTCTTGACCAGACCGGTGAGGAGTTCCCCCTTGCGGTCCTGATAGGTCTCCACGACCTTGGCGCGTTCGGCGTCCCGCACTTTCTGGACGATGACCTGTTTGGCGGTCTGGGCAGCGATGCGCCCGAACAGCTCCGACGGCAGCGGCTCCTCGACGAAGCCGCCGACCACAACTCCGGGATCGCGCTCGCGGGCCTGGACCAGGGTCAGGTGGCTCCCGGGCTCTTCGATCTCCTCGCCTTCGGCCGGATCCTCCACCACCTCCCAGCGGCGGAAGGTCTGGTACTCCCCCGTCTTACGATCGATGGACACGCGGACGTCGATGTCGCCCCCATACTTCTTACGGGTGGCCATGGCAAGGGCGGCCTCGATGGCCTCGAAGATCACGTCCTCGGGGACGTCCTTCTCGTTGGATACCGCCTCGACAACCGCCAGGATCTCTTTACTCATTCCACTCTTTCCGAATCAGAATTCCGGCACCAGCCGAATCGTGTCGATGAGGTCGAGGGGCAACTCGCGAACCTCGTCGCCCAGCGCCTTGTCGCCGAGTTCCAGGGCCAACATCTCCCCGCGCACGCCCCCCAGCACCCCCTCGAAGTTGCGCCGCCCGTCCAGCTTCGTGGCCAGTTTGACCCGCGCCCGATGTCCTCGAAAGCGCTGGATCTGCTCCACGGTGAACAGGAGCCGGTCGAGCCCCGGGGAGGAGACCTCCAGGTCATAGTTGCCCGGCAGGGGATCTTCCACATCCAGGACACCGCTCAACTGGTGACTCACCGCGGTACAGTCGTCCAGGGTGATGCCGCGCTCGTGGTCGCTATAGACCCGCAGGAGCGAGCTGCGCGCGCTGCGCTGGAAGTACTCGATCCCCACCAGCTCGTAGCCCATGGCCTCGACCACCCCACGGGCCAGGCTCGTCAATCGATCGTCTGCGCGCTGCATCACCCTCTTCGCCGGGCACCACAGGGGCCCATAAACAAAAAATGGGCCAACGGCCCAGTCTCCATCTTCCGTCGCAGCCCCTGTGCCGGGAGCGCAGAGGCGACCAGGAAGAACAAAAAACCCCGGCGTCGGGGCTCTCCTTAAAAACCTTCGCACCCCCGCCGGCGCCACGCGATCCGCGGCTGCGTCGATCTGTGTCGGGGTGGCAGCGCCGCCCTGAAGAAGGTCTCTGCCAGCCTGCCGCCGACCGTCGCAACCAACACCAATGGCGACGTGGGTCCAGGGGTTTCGAGCTTCGGGAGTGTAACCGCTCAACTAGACCTTGGCAAACCGCGAATGCCCGCCGGGTGCGATCTAAACTGGTGTGGTCGTCGAATCTGTCATGCTGCTTGCTTGAGATCATCCTGCCAGTACCCAGACCACTGCCCGTTCGCCCGGGTAATGCGCAGCGCGAGCATGGCCTCGG
>JBFZCW010000335.1:0-4458 GCA_041307765.1 Chromatiaceae bacterium | reverse complement strand
GCCGCAGGCAAAAAGAAGCCCCGGAGGGGCCGGGGCGAGTGTCGCTATTCACGCAGGGGGACCCTGCGCCGCAGAGATTGGCAAATTGCGCCGGGGCGCAAGGAGACCGGCAGCACACTTCAGTACACCCTGGGCCCGCCGCTGGATCGGCTTAAGCGGTTCACTAAGGCGCCGGCTTGCATGCCGTGTCAGCCGCCTTGTCGGCCAGAACACGGGCCTTCTCATTGGCGTTACGGACGGGTTCCACTACATCCGTCACGCAAATTTCCGTGGCGGTGATCTTGGTCACAACCAGATAGGACCTGGTTTTCTCTGGCTGTTCAGGGTCTTCGTTGACGTTGTATCGCACGATCAGGGCCAAGGGCGTGGTTTTGCCGCCAGATGGTTTCACGCGCCACTCCGCGGTCCTGCCAAGAGCGGAAAATCCGCCGGAAACGGTTGACCACAGTTCCAGAGCAAACGCCTTGCCGTTGGGATCGAGGACAGTCAGGGTCTGGCGAAGGTCACCTTCCATCAAGTCCAGTTGGTAGCCCGCCGTGCCGGGGCAGCGGCCTTGGTACCAACCGGCTTCGTCCTCGCTCGATTCGAGGGTCTTGCAGTCTTCAGTCGCGAGACTGGTGTAAATGCTGTCGATGTTGTCCGTCGCTGCGCAGGACATTTCTGCCACCCCAAACGCTGCCGCGACGGTCAGGGTCGTGACAAGTGCTTTCATGCATTTCCTCCGCGCGCGTTGGTTGTCAGCGGAAACTCAGCGGCGTTGTGAGCCGCGGCCGCGTCGAACTGGAGCCGTAAGGGCAGACGCCGGGAGAGGGTCCGCCTCCGGTTCCTACCGCGGGCCAATTCCGACTCCGGGGCCGCTCGGGGTCGTGACCCGTCTGCGGGCGGCCGGATATCGACAGCCGAAAGGCGGCGACAGAGGCCTGTCCGCGTTTGGTCCGCGCCGATAAAATGCCGCTTGTTCGACGGGTTCGCTATCTGCTCCGGTGAGCTTTCCACGCCACATTTCCCGGACATCTCTGGTGCGACAAGGATCGAGGAACGGGGCCGCTCAATCGTCCCAACTCAAAGCCCCGCCCGTGCGGTACTCGGTCGGCCGCGTCTCGAAGAAATTCTTCTCCTTGCGCATCGAGACTTGCTCGGACATCCATGGGAATCGATGCTGTGCGTTCTGGTAGACGGGCGCCAGGCCGATGCTGCTTGCCCGCTGGTTGGCGTACCACATCGCTGTCTCGATGTGATCGTCAGCGTTGTACCCTACCATCGGTGAGGGTAGACAATGACGCATGTAGTCGTCTTCAAGCCGGATCGTCTCCTTGAAGAGTCGGCCGATGGCCGTAACGAAGCTTGTCGACATGCACTCGGGGTATTGCGCGATGTAGACGTTGATGAGACGGATACCGAACCGAATGTGCTGAAATTCGTCTCGTAGGATGTACTGAAACTGCTCAGCCGCGCCGGTGAACTTGCCGTGACGTGCGAGGTTTTGAATCGGTCCGGAGAGCCCCATGACGAACCAGATGCCTTCGAAGCAAAGAAACCAGAAGATGATTGCGAACAGGATCTCCTGTTTCTCGCGGACTGTCAGCGCGGCCTCCGGTGTGAACACGCGCTTTGCCCACGCACGCTTGGCTCGGCCCGACAGCTCGTTGGCGAGATCGATACGCGCCTTCATCTGCGGGACACGCGCATAGCGGGAGTAGATGTCCTCCGGATCAAGCCCCATATTCTCAATGATAAACTGGTAGGCCCAGGTGTGCAGGGCCTCTTCGTCGGCCAACCGTTTGAGGTAGTGTTTGATCTCCGGCGGATCGATGATCCCCAGCAACGATTCGGCCGTCTCGTCGCCGCGCTGCACGTCGAAGGTCGTGAGCTGGGCCATGATGGAGAGGAACAAGTGGCGCTCTTCCTCGGAAAGCCTGTCCGAGCGCCACAGGGCGACATCGTTCGCCACTGGGATCTCCCGTGGGGTCCAATGGTTGTCCATGTTTTCGAGATACATGTCCCAGGCCCAGGGGTAAGACAGCGGAAACAGTTGCAGCGAATCGGTATTGCCAAGCAGTTGTTTCATCGAGATCCCAGTGGCAGAAGTTTGGAGAATTTCGGTGCGGGCGTCGACGACGGTATCAAGGTCGCCATGTGAACCCGAGCCGACAGGAGCGAGGCCGGGCGTTGCTGATCGTACTCGCTCTGGAAAGGTCTGGAGATGACCGTTAGCCCTTTGCCACAGGCGCGCGTCCGAGCATCATAGAGAAGATCACTGGCTCAAGACGAACGGTCGTGATGGGGTTGAAAGCCCCGTCCCACCCAGCTCCTGTCCGGCGCTTGGGGCAAGGCTAACCGCTCTTCCCCGCGGCGGGCGCGCCCCGCGCCGGGAGCTTCAGCTTCACCTCTCGCCATAGCACCGGGGTCGAGAACCCCGCCCATCCCCAACGTAGCCAGTCGAGCAGCCGGACGGCGAGCCAGAGCGCCCAGGCGAGCATCAGGCCCCGGTAAACGAGGATCGGCACGGAGACCACCCACACCCCCGGCAGCTCGGGGCCGGAGCGGTCCTGATACCAGTCGAGCGATGCTGACGTGGACCCGTTGCCGGCGATCTGCATCTCCGGCAGCCCGAGCAGCCCCTGCTCAACGGCCGCGAAGAGGGCGGCGAGGGCGGCGAGGCTCAGGATCACGAGCCCAGTCTGCATCAGGTTGAAGCGCCAAGGCGGGAGATCCCCGGGTAGATCTTGGGCGAGGCGCGACCGGAGCCCCAGGGCGAAGAGCCAGCCAGCAAACAGCACTCCGACCCAGACCCCCACCTGGCTTAAGCCCAGCCCGAGCAGCAGCCAGTCCCAGGACCGAAGCGGGGTGATCCGGCTGCGGCCGAGTCCGACGGCGAGCAGCACCAACACCACCACCAGGCCCCAGAAGAGCACCGCGGGACCCACGGCGGGGCCGCCGGTGAAGAGGATCCAGCGGTCCGGCGCCATCGCCACCTGCACCCGCGCATTCACCCCTGGGAGGCCCACATCCGGCACCGCCGGCTGATAGAACGGCGTGAGGGGATCGGGCTGACGCCACGCGATCTCGACCCGCTCGGTGGCGGGGATCAGGGGCAGAGTCAGGCTCCCATCCTCCAGCCGCAAGGCCCGCTCGCTGCCGTCGATGCGCACCTGCGTCAGATCCGCCCCCGGCGGCAGCCGGATGGTGTGCTCGCCCCCCTGGCTGCTGCGCAGGTTGAGCGCGAGGGTCGCGTCGGTGAGCCGCCGGCCGGGGACCAGCCGGTAGCGGCTCTGGTCCAGGGTCAGGGTGGGACCAGGCACCCCGGCGGGCCGCGACAGGAGCAGGCGCACCTCCTCACCGGGCCAGGGCCGCCAGGTCGGCAGCCAGCGATTGGGACCACCCGTGGCGTGGACCACCGGGATGCCCTCCCAGGTGAGGTGCCACAGGGGACTCGCCTCCACCCGCCACGCCTCGCTCAGACGGTCATCCTCCGAGGCACGCAGCTGGAGGCGGTCCACCGGCTCCAGGCTGGAGTCCCAGCCGGTCTCCGACACCCCGGGGGCCAGACTCACCAGCAGGCGCCCGTCGCGGATCTGGGCGCCCTCGCGCAGCACCCGTTCCCCGGGCAGGAGGGGCACCTCCAGGGCGAGCGGAAACTGGGGCGGGGACAGGCGCGACACCTGGGTCTCCACCCGCCAGTCCAGCCCGAGGCGTAGGGTTCGCTCCACGCGCAGCAGGGGCGGTAGTTCCGTGGGGAGAAGCTCGCCGCCCTGCCCCGCCTCGGGGCGCAGGCGCACGAGCTGCAGCTGGCCCCCGGGGCGGCCGTTCTCGTCCAGGCCTTCCACCCGCCAGCCCTCCCCGCTGACCTCGACCCGCTGCGGCGGGAGCGGCAGGGGGAGCTCCACCTGGGCCCGCGCCGGCACGGGTCCAACGAGGGTCAGGCGGGCGTGCCCCGCGGGCAGCGCCACCAGGTAGGTGCCGTCCGCCGCCCGGCGCAGTCCGTCGAGGGGCCCGCCGTCGAGCGTAATGCTGGTCGGGGTCCAGGCGTCCGCCCCACCGGGAACGGGCACCGCGACCGCCTCGGCGGTGCGGACATCGAGCCGGATCTGCATGCCGTCGGCGCTGGTGACCAGCGCCATGTGCGGGATCTCGGCGCAGGAGGGGAGGCAGTCGGGCGGCTCCGTGAGTCGGGCCTTGAGCGCATCCAGCAACTCCGGGGTCGGAAGGGCCTGGGCGACCGAGGGACTCGGCGTCCCGGACAGACCTGCGGCCAGGAGCACCACGGCTGCCGTCGGCGCGCGGCGCACCGCCTGCCCCAGCAGCCCCGCGAGCTTGAGCCCCAGCACCAGGATCAGGCCGAGCTGGGCCAGGGCCAGCGCGAGGCCCCAGCGCGGCGAGCGTAGCCACAGCCCCATCGCGTGATCCGCGGGGAGCGGGCCGCGCCAGGCGAGCGTCCAGATGTTCCACTCCCAATCG
>JBFZCW010000334.1:0-6150 GCA_041307765.1 Chromatiaceae bacterium | reverse complement strand
TGACGGGCACGATCATCGGCATGGCGCGTGCGCTCGGCGAGACCGCGCCGCTGCTTATGATCGGGATGATCGCCTTCATCGTCGACGTCCCCCAAGGCATCCTGGACCCGGCCACGGTGCTGCCGGTGCAGATCTACCTGTGGGCAGATAGCCCGGAGCGGGCCTTCGTCGAGCGGACTTCCGCGGCCATTATGGTGCTCCTGGCCTTCCTGATGCTGATGAACCTGACAGCGGTCCTGCTGCGCCGGCGCTTCGAGCGCCGCTGGTGAGCGGTTGATGCCTGTGCATACGCCGAGCGAAGACCCGGACGACCGAACCGCCGAGACCCCGAGGAATCCCATGAATACCACAGCCGAAGTCCTGACCGGAGACACTGGTGCGATGTCGGCCGCCGACCTGTCTGGACGCACCGATCTCGGGGCGACGGTCGGCGACATCACATCCAAGAACCCGCGCATGGTCTGCCGCGCCGTCGATGTCTACTACGGCGAAAAGCAGGCCATCAAATCGGTGAGCCTCGACATCGGCAACAACGAGGTCATTGCCATGATCGGCCCCTCGGGTTGCGGCAAGTCGACCTTCCTGCGCTGCCTCAACCGCATGAACGACACCATCCCGGCAGCACGTGTAACGGGCTCCATCAAGCTCGACGGGCGGGAGATTCTGGACAAGGGCATCGACGTGGTCCCGCTGCGGGCCCAGGTCGGCATGGTCTTCCAAAAGCCCAATCCCTTCCCCAAGTCCATCTACGAGAACGTCGCGTACGGCCCGCGCATCCACGGCATCACTAACAGCAAGGCGGAGCTGGACGCCCTGGTGGAGACCAGCCTGACCAAGGCGGGGCTCTGGAAGGAGGTCAAGGACCGCCTGGGCGAGCCTGGGACGGGCCTCTCCGGGGGACAGCAGCAGCGCCTGTGTATCGCCCGCACCATTGCCGTCTCCCCCGAGGTGATCCTGATGGACGAACCCTGCTCGGCCCTGGACCCCATCGCCACTGCCGTCATCGAGGAACTGATCGACGAGTTGCGGGAGAACTACGCCATCGCCATCGTGACGCACTCCATGCAGCAGGCGGCGCGCGTGTCCCAACGCACCGCCTACTTCCATCTGGGCGACCTGGTGGAGGTCGGCGAGACCGACCAGATCTTCACGAACCCTCAGCACAAGCTGACGGAGGACTACATCACCGGGCGCTTTGGCTGATCCGCCATGAGCATCGAGCCAACCAAGGGCCACACCGTCAAGGCCTACGATAGCGAGTTGGCGCAGTTACGCGGCCTCGTGCTCGAGATGGGCGAGCGGGTGGTCGAGCAGGTCACGGACGCTGTGGCGGCGGTGGTCGAGGGCGACCCAGATCCGGCCCATGAGGTGGTCCATCGCGAGCGCAAGATCGACTATTTCGAGCTCGATGTGGACGAGAGCATCTTCAACATCATCGCCCGGCGCCAGCCGGCAGCGGTGGACCTGCGCCTGGTCCTGGCCCTGTCCAAAGTGGTCGGTAACCTGGAGCGGGCAGGGGACAAGGCCGAGGACATCGCCGAGTGTGCCTTGCGCATCCAGGGTCGGGACGGGTGCCCGGATTCTGCCATCTATCACCACGTTTCCCGCCTCGGCAAGCAGGCCTGCTGCATGATGGAGCGGGCCATGGACGCCCTGGGCCGCACCGACGTGGAACAGGCACTGGACGTTTTTGCCGACGACCGAAGCCTCGCCGACGAGGTCGCCGCAGCCATGCGCCACTTGATGTCCTTCGTGGTCGAAGACCCCTCCCTGCTGTCCCAGGTCATCGATCTGCTCTTCGCGGTCAAGGCCCTGGAGCGCATCGGCAACCATGCCGGCAATATCGCCGAGCAGGTCATCTTCGTGGCCAAGGGCCGGGACGTGCGTTACCAGTCCCGCGAGAACGTCATCGCGGCCCTGCGCAAGCGCGACGGCTGACCCGACACCGCGGGGCAGGTCAGCGATGCCGTGGCGGCCATGGTCGATGGTGGCCCAGCCCCGGCCCATTTGGTGGTCGAACGTCCAAAGCGGGACGGGGTTTTTACCCCGTCCCAAAACATGGGGGTCGCACACGACGCTACCTGTACGGTGACCCCGAGGAGCCGAACGGTTCCGGACGGGGCAAATGCCCCGTCCGGCCTGAGAGGATCGAGACGTGAAGCGCCTGATGCGACGACTGACCCCGGATATCAAGGCGATACAGGAGCACGAGCGCCTGAGGGTCTTCGCCCGCCTGCTGCACGATCCCAACCTCTGGCATCTCAACCGCCGATCAGCCGCCGGCGCCTTTGCCGTGGGGCTGTTCATGATGTACATGCCGCCGTTCGGCCAGTGGCTCATGGCCGCTGCGGCGGCCATCGTCTTTCGCGTCAACCTGCCCATCTCCGTTGCCCTGGTGTTCGTCACCAACCCCATCACCATCCCGCCCATGTTCTACGCCGCCTACCTGTTGGGCGCCTTGGTGCTGGGACAGGCGGTGGCCCCCTTCGATCTGGCCTTCTGGGCCGAGCCGGCCAATTGGCTGAGCATCCTCTACCCCCTGGCCCTGGGTTGCCTGCTGTGCGCCATGGCCTGCTCGGTGGTCGGGTATTTCGGCGTCCGCCTGGCCTGGCGTTGGCATGTGCTGCGGCAGTGGGAGCGGCGGAGCGCGCGCCGTCAGGCCGCGGCGGTTGCGGAGACAGTCCATAGCCCGGTCCCGATGCTCGGCGACGGTGCCGAGCGGATGTAATTCGGCAGGCCCTGGGCGGGCCGGGCTGATTCGGCCGGCCCAGGCCAAAGCGGGGTGGGGTTTGTAACATCCGAGATGGTGACTCGCGTCTGGCCTCAGCCGGCGCCACGACGCTGCGGCCGGACTACGATTCCATCTGCTCCGGGTTACACGCTGTCGTCAAGGGTCGCCCTCTCACTGGGGTGGGGAGTCAGGGTGCCTGAGTGCGTTTGCGAGGGTGTTCTTGGCGGGAAAGCCCGCGGCTCTGCGGACGTGGAGCAGTCGGCGATGTTCAGGGCCATCTGGCCCACGCCAAGGCGGCGGGCAGCCAGGCTGCCCGCCGGTTAGCATGGGTGCCTATTTGAAGCCAGGTAGGGCACGGTCCTCTGTGCCGATGTAACCAATGGCGGTTTTTTTCCGGTTGTCCCAACGGGCGTCGATGGCGGTCAGCACGTCGGCCTCGGTGATGCCAGGGGCCCCCAGGAACAGGCCGTGTTGCTCCTGGTCGCCCGGGTGCTGGAAGTTGCCCATGATGTAGCTGAAGCCGTTCTGGTTCTCCACGATCTCCAGACCCGTGGCCTCGGCGTACATGGGTACCGACAGGATGCGGGAGAGCTTGCGGGTGTCGACGTTGAATGCCCAGACATAGTTATTGTTGCGCCGGCTGGTATCCTCGCCGATGAATAGCGTGCGCATGGTCTCGGCGAACTTGACGTTGTCGGCGCCGCACACCTTGTCCTGTTCGCAGCGGTTGCCCTCCGCGTCCTTGGCGCCGCCCAGCCAACCGCCCAGGAGCTCGGGAATACTGGCCATGCTCGTGCCCACGTAGCGGCTCTGAATCCAGCGGCCGGCGGTGTCCTTCTGGCCGCGCTCCAGGGCCAGCTCATAGATCGCGCCGCCGTCGTTGCGAGGGAGCCGAATGTCGTTCTGCGGGTCGGTCGGCACGTCGGTCATCCCGCCTTCCAGCCGGGAAATCACCACGTAGGCCTTGCTGTCCTCCACATTGTGCGTGACTCCCTCCATCTTGGAAAACTCGGTGGTGGCGCCGAGCAAGGCGGCATAGCGGCGCGTTTCCAGGAAGGCCGCGGCTGTCTCCATGCCCGGTTTGAGCCTGAGCCACTCGGTGCCCATGTAAGTCTTGACCTTGGTGTAAGACGGATCCAGCGGGTCAGTATTGCTGACATCGAAGATGTCGCTGAACTTGATGCCGCCGTCCACCAGGGATTCGATCTTCTTGTCAGAGGCATGGCCCAGCCGGATCCAGCCCAGGTCCGCGCTGCCGCCGTTGGCGTCACTGATCTGTTGCCACTTGGCAGCGTACAGGGTGCCTGCAGCCAGATCGCCGGCCTTGTCGGCGACGAACATGAAGAGTCCCGTATAGCCGCCGTCGTCGCCCATGTAAGCGGTGCGCCCATCGGGCTGCACGTCCACCAGCTCGCGGGCGATGCGCCCAAGCGCATAGTGCTTCACGACGCGTGTGGTGCCGTCGTGACGGACCTTCACCTCGGGGACCAGGCCGTAGTGGTAGGGGTTGGCGGCGGCCGGGTCGCCGAAGTAATACTGGCTGAAGCTGTTGATGTCGGTGCCGTCGTTGGTGCCCGAAGCGGCGGGGATCCCTTCGCGCGTCTTTGCATCCGGCTCGTATTCCTCCGAGCTCAGGTGGGTGTTCCAGGGCGAGAGCGAGGATGCGCAGTGGATCCAGCCGCCATTCACATCGGCAAAGCTGATGTGGTTGTAGTCCACGACCTCCAGGGTGCCGGTCCGCTTGTCCTGGTCAATCTTGCTCAGACCGATGGTGGCTGGAAGCTTGGACCAGTAGCTGGTGTACGTGGTGACGTCGGGATAGTCCGGCGGCACCTCCCGATACTCGAAGTTGGTGACCAGGGCGAGGGGGCGGTTCCCGGCAGGATCGGCTGCCCGCATCCCTGGAATGTCCATCAGGGAGTTGCCGTCCGGGGCGTCCGAGGCCATCTGGCCGTAGCTGTCGGTGATCGGCGCATCGTTCACGTCGAACAGCCCGCCGACGACATTGCCGTCGATCTCGTCGGTGGTGTTGGCCAACGTGTGATACTCGAGATCGAGCAGCTTGGACTTGCCATTGACGTAGGTGACCTTCACCCGGGCTGTGGTGTAGATGTCGGCGCGTTCGAAGACGGTGCTCGGGGGAGCCATGCCGAAAAACTCGACGGCAAAGGCGTTGCCTTTGGCGCTGACGGGTCCCGAAAGGGCCACCAGGATTGCGGTCGTCAGGATCTTGGGCTGAGTCACGAGAAAATTCCTCTTGTATAGGCAGGTTGGAAATTCGGTGGCGAATACCGCCGACCGCGTGAGGGATGTCCCCGAGGGCTGTTGTGGCCTCGGGCGAGCGAAAAGCCTATCGAGGAGCTGTGACATTGCGGTTACCGGTTGCCGCCAGACGAGACGATTTCTCGTGTTCAACGGTAATCACCACGGAGATTGGCCCGGTCATGTTACCGACTGGCTTCCGCTCCGGCGGCCAGGTCCGCCCGCGCGGCGATCACCGCGCGCAGCCGGACCTCGACGCCGGCGATGATGCCGGGCCAACCGAGGACCTCCGCCGTGCGCCGGGCCTCGGCGCCCATCCGGCGTAACCGTTGGACATCTGCAACGGCGGCCAGGACCGCGGCGATGAAGGCCTCTCGGTCGCCGCGGTTCAGGATCAGGCCATTCTCTCCGCTGCGGATGTAGCGGTGGGCGGCGGCATAGTCGAACGCGGCCACGGCGAGCCCGCTGGCCATGGCCTCCGTGACCACATTGCCGAAGGTCTCGGTGAGACTGGGGAAGACGAACAGGTCGGCGCTGGCAAAGTGCTCCGCCAGATCGAGTCCGACTCTGGCCCCGGTGAAGATGACATCGGGGTGGGACCGCGCCAGGCGCGGCAACTCGGGGCCATCGCCCACCAGGACGCAGCGGGCACCGGGGCGAATAGTCCGCGCCGCTGCGTAGCCGTCCAGCACGAGGTCTAAGTTCTTCTCCGCGGCGAGACGCCCGACATAGAGCAGCACCGGATCGGCTGGCCCGCAGCCCCAGGCCGAGCGGAGGTCCACGCGGCGCCGGGCCGGGGAGAACCTGACCGTATCCACCCCCCGCCCGAACACCTCGACCCTGGCGAAGCCCCGCGCCAACAGGTGGTCCCTCAGCTCGGCGGTGGGGACCAGAGTGAGGTCTGAGCGGTTGTGGAAGCGCCGCAGGGATGCTTCGATGGGTTGAGTGAGGAAGCCCAGGCCATAGTGGCGGCTGTACTGATCGAACTGGGTATGAAAGCCGGTGACCGTCGGGACCCGCAGGGCTTCGGCGATTCGCAGGGCGGCACGGCCCAGGGGGCCCTGGGTGGCGATGTAGGCGATGTCCGGGCGTTCGCTGCGCCACAGGTTGCGCAGACGCCAGAAGATGGGGAGCCCGAGGCGCAGCCCCCGATAGCC
>JBFZCW010000333.1:0-7296 GCA_041307765.1 Chromatiaceae bacterium | reverse complement strand
CTGGTGTACGGCCACGCCGCCCGCCAGGCCGCTGCACATACCCAGGCAGTGACCGGCCCCAAGGAGCCCGGTGAGGAAGGCCGCCGCATAGCCGAACTCCCCGCTCACCGCGGTTGCGCCTGCATGTCGCCGACCATGCGCTCGGTGACCTCGGGGCTTGACTCGCCTAGGATACGGGCGCGCAGGGTACCACCGCCGTCCACGAAGAATGTTGTGGGTAACCCTTGGACACCGTAAGCGCGCGCCACCTCGCCAGAGGCGTCGAGGAGGGTCTCATAGGTGACCCCCAGCTTGCGCACAAAGGCCCCCGCAGTCTCGGCATCCTGGCGCACGTTCACGGCCAGGATCTGGAACCCCTGAGCCTGGAGCCGCTGGTAGACGGGTTCCAGGGCCGACATCTCGTCCTTGCAGAAGGGGCACCAGTCGGCCCAGAAGCGGATCGCCACCAGCTTGCCTTGGTAGTCTGCCGGGAAGCTCGCGGTGCCGCCAACCAGGCGCTGCAGCCTGAAGGCCGGGGCTTGGGTTCCATTGACGAGCTGCGGGATTTCCCCGCCGCAACCCCCGAGCAGGAGGATCAAGGCGAGGGCGAACAGGGGACGAAAGAGGCGCAGGGGCACGGTCGTCTGTTCGGATCCGTTGGTCATGAGTCGCAACGGTAGACCTGCGACTGCCAGGCTGGCGTTGACGGGAGTCAATTCAGCCTGCGTTGATGGCGCCGCCGGGGGGCCGCGAGAACAATCGCCTTGGCAAGATCGGTCGGCGATGAGCTACGAGCGATCAGCCTTGTCTTGTGACAGGAGTACGCACAGCAATACCCCGAGCAAGACGCCCTTAGTCGTAATAGGCCGGCTTCTCCTCGTGGATGACCTTGGCGGCGGGGTTGGGGAAACGTTCCACCACCCAGTTCGGCAGTGTGGCCTGGTTGGCGTGGTAGAGGGCATCGGACTCGACGATGATCAGGATGAGGACCGTGACCATGACCGGCAGTATGCCGGTACCGGCGACCAGCGCCATCACCGCCTCCCTCATCCACCCGAGATAGGTATGGCCGAGCCAGCCTAGGGTCATGACAAACAACAGCATCAGGAGCATGGCGATGAAGATGCGGCTGCGCCGGGCGCAGACCTGCCAGTGACACATGACGTACCAGGGGTCTCGGGTCAGGGAGCGGCGCGCCCGCCACAGGGTGAACCCCAGGAGGCTGAAGGATGTGATCGGGATGATAGCCATGATCCAGGGGAAGGACCCGGCCACGCCGCCGGCGCCCACGGCCATGAGGATGTGGTTGCCGATAAGGTTGGTGAGGAAGATCTCGTGAGGGATGTTGGACTTCTTGATCTCTTGGTGGCTGACTTCAAAGCGCATGAGGTTTTACCGGACTCGGGGGCGGAGACCTGGGGACAGAGCCCAGCAGAATACCACAGCCGGGCATATCCGTTAGAATGCGCTGATGTACTGATTGGCTCGTATCAAGCCGCGCAGACGGGGCAATGGGGGTCTGCGCGCAGGCGGATGGCCCGCCACTCCATCGCGAGGGCATCCAGCAACAGAAGCCGCCCGTAGAGCGGCACTCCCAGCCCGGCGAGGACCTTGATCGCCTCGGTTGCCTGGATGCTGCCGATGATTCCGACCACGGGCGCGAGGACGCCGTTGGCCGTGCAGGTCTCGTCCATGCTACCGTCGCGCGGGTAGAGGCATTGGTAGCAGGGGCCGCCCGGCTGCCCGGAGAAGACGGCGATCTGCCCCTCGGTGCGGATGGCCGCCCCGGAGACCAACGGCACCCGTGCGGCGCAGCAGGCGGCATTGATGGCGAAGCGGGTGGCGAAGTTGTCGCAGGCGTCCACCACCAGGTCGGCACCGGCAACCACCTGACCCAGGTTGGACTCGGTCAGGCTCCCCTTGACGGCTTCCAGATGCACCTCGGGGTTGATGGCGGTCAGGGTTCGGAGCGCGGAGTCCACCTTGGTCATGCCGATGCGGTCGCTGGTATGCAGCAGCTGGCGCTGGAGGTTGGACAGGTCCACGGCGTCGAAGTCCGCGAGGATTAGGCTTCCGACGCCCGCCGCAGCCAGGTACATGGCGACCGGGGAACCCAGACCGCCCAGCCCGACGATCAGCACGCGGGCGTCCAAGAGGCGCTGCTGCCCCTCGACCCCGAAGGCCGGGAGCATGATCTGGCGGCTGTAGCGCAGGAGTTGGTCGTCGGTCATCGGGAGGAACGGCCGAGCGACGCGACTTGCCGTCCCCTAGAGATACCGCCGCCAGTGCTCCGGGCGGTGATCCCGGCATCCGTGCTCAAGGACTTCGTAACGCTTGGCGAAGACCTTCTTGGTGCAATTGTGCTCGCCGTGGCGACATCCCCAGTTGGCGCGCTGGGTGTCTTCCACGTAGTAGTGCATGGCCCGCCGCAGTCGGAACAGCAGGGCGTTGTCGAGGTGCAGGCCGAGCTCGCGCAGGGCATCCTCGATTTCCTCCAGGGTCGTCTTCAGCAGGTCATACTTCACCTCGAGCAGTAGCGGCGAGGTCGGTTCGACGTGCAGGACGCCGTCCACGTCGGCCAGGAACAAGGCCGCCGACTGCGCCTGGTTGCTATCCGGGTGCAGTTCGTTGAAGGGGATCTGACGGTGTTTGATGCGGTCGGCGTCGACAATGTCCATAAGACCATTATGCTAATGGACGGGTCGCAGAAATCAAGGACAAATGCGTGACACCAGAGGGGGCGGCCAGCGGCCAGTTGCGCACAGTGTTGCGCGAATGGGCTCCGAGCCTGCACTTGGCTGCCGGCTGGGTGACATGACCGGCGCATCGCTCCGGACCAGGACCGGCGGGGGCCGGTTGCGAACGGCTCAGGGCCGGGGCTCGCCCGGGGGCCCGCTGCGCCACCCGAGCGTGACGCGCTCGTGACCGGCGAGATCGCGCACTGTCTGGGTCCCGGTCAGGCCGGCCTGGGCAAGGAGGTCGCGGACCGCCTCCCCCTGATCGCAGCCATGTTCCAGCGCGATCAGCCCGCCGGGCTTGAGTCGGCCCGGTCCCGCCGCGGAGATGTGGCGGATCGCATCCAAGCCGTCCGGGCCCGCGGCGAGTGCCGAGCGAGGCTCATAGCGCAGGTCGCCGCGGGTCAGGTGCGGGTCGTCGGCGCGGACATAGGGCGGGTTGCTCAGTACGGCGTCTAGGCTCCCGGGGGCGAAGGGGGCTAGCCAGGAACCCGCCAGGGTGCATAGGTTGGTCAGCTGCAGGCGCCGTACGTTGGCGCAGGCGACGTACAGTGCCGCGATCGAGCGGTCTGCCGCGATCAGGGTCCAGACCGGGCGCTCACTGGCCAGGGCGGCGGCGATGGCTCCGCTGCCGGTGCCGAGGTCGGCCACCAGCAGCGGGGCATCCGCCGGAAGTCGGGCCAGGGCGATCTCCACCAAGAGCTCTGTCTCGGGGCGGGGGATGAGGGTATCCGGGGTGACCTGGAGGTCCAGGGTCCAGAAACCCTGGCACCCCAGAATGTAGGCGATGGGCTCCCCGCGGCGGCGCCGCTCGACCAGGCGAGTGAGACGCCGGCGCGCCTCAATGGCCAGCGGCGCATCCGGTCGGGCCAGCATCTCCGGGCGGCACAGCCCGGTGGCTTCCCCAAGGAGAAGTTCGGCTTCCAGGTGGGGCGAGCCATCCGGCAGTCCGGCCAGCCGGGTGCTGGCGGCCTTGATGGCCTCGCCGACGGTGAGGGCTAAGGGCTGCATGGGTCGAGCCTGGTCTTCTTCAGGGCGCGGGTGCGTACGCCAGCCGCTGATCGCCTCAGCCCGCCGCGAGGGCCGCCAGGAGGTCCGCCTGATATTCCTGTACCAGCGGGTCGATGACCTGGTCCAGGCTGCCGGCCATGACCTCGTCAAGCTTGTAGAGGGTCAGATTGACGCGATGGTCGGTTACCCGGTTCTGGGGGAAATTGTAGGTGCGAATCCGCTCGGAGCGGTCACCGCTGCCGACCTGCAGCCGACGCGAGGCCGACTCCTCGCTGGCTTGGGCCGTCTGGGCCTGGGACAGGAGCTTGGCTTGAAGCAGGGACAGGGCGCGGGCCTTGTTCTTATGCTGGGATCGCTCGTCCTGGCACTCCACCACGATCCCGGAGGGGAGGTGGGTGATGCGCACGGCGGAGTCGGTCTTGTTGATATGCTGGCCGCCGGCGCCGGAGGCGCGGTAGGTGTCGATGCGCAGGTCCCCAGCAGAGATCTCCACCTCGTCAATGGCCTCAGCCTCGGGTAGGATGGCGACGGTACAGGCCGAGGTGTGGACACGACCCTGGGACTCAGTGGCGGGGACGCGCTGAACCCGGTGGGTCCCGGCTTCGAACTTGAGCCGCGAGTAGACGCCATTGCCGCTGATGCGCATGACCACCTCCTTGTAGCCACCCATCTCCCCCTCGCTCTCGCTGACCAATTCGGTGCGCCATCCGCGGGCCTCGGCATAACGGGCGTACATGCGCAGCACGTCTCCAGCGAACAGTGCCGCCTCAGCTCCGCCGGTGCCTGCACGGACTTCCAGGAAGACGTTGCGCCGGTCGTTAGGGTCGGGCGGCAGGAGCAGGCGCTGAAGCTCCGGCTCCAGCGCGTCTCGGCGGGCGCGGGCGGCGGCGACCTCGTCGCGGGCAAGCTCCGCCAGCTCCGGATCCCGCAGCAGATCCTCCGCGGCGGCGATCTCTGCCTCGATGGCGCGGTAATGGGCGAAGCACTCGGCAACTGGTTCGACCTGGGCGTACTCGCGGCTCAGGTCACGGAAACGATCCTGGTTGGCCTGGACCTCTGGCTCTGCGAGCAGCGCGGTTACCTCGCCGAAGCGCTCATCGAGCCGCTCCAGCTTGCCTCGGATCGAGGGATTCATTGCTTCGCCTCGGGTGGCGCCTTCGTATCCGCGGAGAGTTGGAAAAGGTCGTTGGCTGCGTCGAGCAGTTGGACGTTGCCTTCCCGTCCGGCCTGACGCAGCCGCACGCTGGGGGTGTGCAGGAGCTTGTTGGTCAGCGTATGCGCCAGGAAGCCCAGCACCTCCTCTGCTGGCCTGCCGGTCTGCAACTGCTGCAGGGCCCGCGTCAGGACCTCATCGCGCACCTGCTCGGCCCCCTGCCGGAACCCCTGGATGAGGTTCACTGCATCCAGGGAGCGCAGCCAGGCCATGAATTCGCCGGCATGGACGTCGACGATCTCCTGCGCCTGGAGGGCGGCCTCCCGGCGGGACCGCAGGCCCTCGTCCACCACCCCCTGCAGGTCGTCCACGGTGTACAGGTAGACATCGCTCAAGGAGGCGACCTCGGGTTCGATGTCCCTGGGCACGGCCAGGTCGATCATCAGGACCGGGCGGTGGCGCCGCATCTTAAGGGCACGCTCGACCGCGCCCTTGCCGAGCACCGGCAGCGGACTTGCCGTGGACGAGACAACGATATCGGCCTCTGGGAGGTGGTTGACGATTTCGGTGAGTGCAATGGCAAAGCCGTCGAACTGAGTGGCGACGGAGTGGGCGCGCTCTACCGTGCGGTTGGCGACCACGATCCGTCCGATGCCATGCTGGTGGAGGTGCCGGGCCGCCAGCTCGATGGTTTCCCCGGCGCCGATGAGGAGCGCCGTCTGTGTTGCGAGGTCGCTGAAGATCTGGCGTGCCAGGCTGACCGCTGCGAAGGCGACCGAGACTGGGCTGTGGCCGATGGCCGTGTCGGTTCGGACCTGCTTGGCCACGGAGAAACAGTGCTGAAACAGGCGTCCCAAGAGTTTGCCGTTGCAGCCGCAGGCCTCCGCGCTGGTGAAGGCGGCCTTAACCTGTCCCAGGATTTGCGGTTCCCCGAGAACCATGGAGTCGAGCCCGCTCGCCACCAGCATCAGGTGACGCACGGCATCCTGCCCGATGTGCGCGTAGAGATAGGGGGCGAGGCGGTCCTCGCTCACGCCGTGGAAGGCGCTGAGCCAGGCGCGCACTGGCGCCTCGCCGTCCTCGCGCAGGACACAGTACACCTCGGTGCGGTTGCAGGTGGAAAGGATAACGGCCTCCGCCACCTCCACTCGGGCGGTCAGGCTGCGCAGGGCCCCGGCGATTATGTCGGGGCCGAAGGTCACGCGCTCGCGAATCTCAACGGGCGCGGTTTTGTGGTTCAGGCCAAGGGCCAGGATTTTCATGAGTTCGGGGTGGCGTTTGTCCGTTGGTCGCGTCGTGGGCCCTCGCGGACCTGCATGGGCACGGCGGGCCTTGTAGGTGCGCTGGAAGCCGCAACATTATAAGGTGCGAGGGTGACGCCTGAAACCGCACGGCGCCGTGCTGGGATTGGCGTCGCTCAGCCCGACAGTGCCGTACTGATGTGTCGGATTTTTCATACGGGCATTTTTTACTACGGAACTGGTCGGTTATACTAGTAGCAGTCCGATACCCTCTCACGAGCGCCGAGCGCGGAAGTCCCACGTGAACGCCCCAAGAAGTCGCCGACCGAGCCCTGCAATCCACCTTGTCGCCTTGGCCCTGACGGGCTGTTGTCTGATTGGCTGGGCGGGTGGCGTGAGCGCCACTGATGCGCCTGAGCAACAGGATCGCCCCCCCCCTGGTCTAGCGGCTCAGCCTCCGGCAGAGCTCACCCCCGAGCTGGTCTATGCCGTGCTGGTTGCCGATGTCGCGGCGCAACGGGGAAACCCGCGTCTGGCCTTCACCCATTATCTGCAGGCGGCCCGTCTGACCTCCGATCCGTCCATTGTGCAGCTGGCGGCCCGCTCAGCCCTTGCCCTGGACGACCGCGACGCTGAGCAGCGCGTCGCCAAGTTGTGGATCGAACTGGCGCCGGATTCCCTTGAGGCGCAGCAGCTCGGCGCCTACGTGGCGCTGAAGGTCGACGATATCCTCACAGCGCTGACCCATCTGCGCCGCGTTATCGCCCTAGCCCACGACCGGGAGAAAGACGGCTACCTGCACGCGGCGCGCCTCCTGGCCGAAGTGGAGCCAGTACAGCGCCGCCTGGATTTGCTGCGGGGCCTGATTGCGGAGGACGGTGAGACTGCAGAGGCCTACTATGCGCTGGCTCTCGTAGCCGCCGGTGCGGAGCGGTACGAGGATGCTGTTGGCGCAACGCGTCGCGCCCTGGAGTTGCAGCCGGACTGGAGCGAGCCGCGCATCTTCCTGGTTCGCCTCCTGCTGGGTCAGAACAAGCGCGCGGAGGCGCGCAAGACCCTGGAGGACTTTGTCGAGAAAACGCCGGATGACCGCGGACTGCGTATGCTCTATGCCCAGTTGCTCGTGGATGAGAAGGAGTTCTCCAGCGCCCGCGGGGTGTTCGAGCGGATGCTGAGC
>JBFZCW010000332.1:0-3183 GCA_041307765.1 Chromatiaceae bacterium | reverse complement strand
AGGCACGATGGGGAAGAGCCGCGACTGGCGCATATCCCAAAGGTAGGCCGCGCCGAGGAGACCGGTCTCCTCGCGCAGCTCGCGCAGGGCCGCGGATCGGGCCCCCTCGCCAGGACGCAGGCTCCCCGTCACGGACTGCCAGAAGCCTCCCGGACTGGCGCGGCGCAGCATCAGAAAATCCCCCGCCTGGGTGAAGGGCACCACCAGGACGGACTCGGGGCGCTTGAAGCGCCGGGGACTGGCCGCCACGGACGTTGGACATGCTGGGGATGCAGGAGCAATCCCCGGCTGAGCCGCCACGGACGGTGGATGTGCCGCGAATGCAGGAGCAGGAGCACGCGCCGGCTCGGCCGGCTCCTGCACGGAGCCAGGCCCTCCTCCACCCTGACCCGCCGCCCCCCCCCTCGCCGGTTCCAACCGAGGGGCATCGGGCGGGCCGAGCATCAGCCGGCCTCGGGGCGGGTGCGCAACCGGAGAGCCAGCTCCTTGAGCTGGGCTTCATCCACCTCGGAGGGGGCGGAGGTCAGCGGGCAGGCGGCGGACTGGGTCTTGGGGAAGGCCATGACGTCGCGGATGGACTCCGCCCCGGCCATGAGCATCACCAGGCGGTCGAGCCCGAAGGCGATACCGCCGTGGGGAGGGGCGCCAAACTTGAGGGCCTGGAGCAGGAAGCCGAAGCGGTCCTCCGCCTGCTCGTCGGAGATGTTGAGCAGCCGGAAGATGCGGCTTTGCAGATCCGCGCGGTGGATGCGGATGGAGCCGCCGCCGATCTCGCGGCCGTTGAGCACCATGTCGTAGGCACGGGAGGAGCAGGCCCCGGGATCGCTCTCCAACAGGGGAATGTGTGCCTCCTTGGGGGCGGTGAAGGGGTGGTGGATGGCCATCCAGCGTCCGGATTGGTCATCGCGCTCGAACATAGGGAAGTCCACCACCCACAGGGCGTGCCAACCCTCGGCCATGAGCCCCCGATCCTGGCCCAGGCGCACTCGCAGGGCCCCGAGCGCCTCATTGACCACCTTGGCCTTGTCGGCGCCGAAGAAGACCAGATCTCCGTCCACTGCCCTGGTGCGGGCCATAATGGCGTCCACCGCGGCGTCCGGCAGGAACTTGAGGATGGGCGACTGTAGCCCGTCGCGACCCCTGGCCGCCCAGTCGTTGACCTTGATGTAGGCGAGCCCCTTGGCCCCATAGATCGCAACAAACTTGGTGTAGTCGTCGATCTCCTTGCGCGTCAGCTCGCCTCCCGCAGGCAGGCGCAGCGCCGCCACGCGACCGTCCGGGTCCTTGGCCGGGCCGGAGAAGACCTTGAAGTCGACGTCCTGCATCAGATCGCCCACGTCCACCAGCTCCAGGGGGCAGCGCAGATCCGGGCGGTCCGAGCCATAGCGCCGCACCGCCTCGGAGTAGGTCATCCGCGGCAATGGGTCGGGCAGCTCCTCACCGCGGACCTCGCGGAACAGGGTGCGGATCATCTCTTCCATGAGGCCCATGAGGGCGTCCTCGTCCATGAACGAGACCTCGATGTCGAGCTGGGTGAACTCCTGCTGCCGGTCGGCCCGCAGGTCCTCGTCTCGGAAGCAGAGCGCCACCTGGTAGTAGCGATCCATCCCCGACATCATCAGCAGCTGCTTGAACAGCTGCGGCGACTGGGGCAGTGCGAAGAAGTGCCCCGGGTGCGTACGGCTTGGCACCAGATAGTCCCGCGCCCCTTCCGGCGTGGATTTGGTCAGGATCGGCGTCTCGATATCCAGAAAGCCATGATCGTCCAGGAAGCGACGGAGCGTCCGGGTGACCCGGCTGCGCAGCCGCAGGCGCTCCTGCATCTCCGGGCGGCGCAGATCCACGTAGCGGTAACGCAGCCGCAGCTCCTCGGAGGCATCCTGATGGTGCTCGTCAAGCTGGAAGGGCGGGGTCTCGGAGCTATTCAGGACCGTCACACCCTTACCGAGGACCTCGATCATTCCCGTCGGACGCTCATGGTTCTCCGTCCCCGCCGGACGGGCGCGCACACGCCCGTTAACGGCAAGGACGTACTCGCTGCGCACCGACTCGGCTAAGCGGAAGACCTCCGGCGTATCCGGATCAAAGACGACCTGCACCAGGCCCTCGCGGTCTCGCAGGTCGATAAAGATGACACCACCGTGGTCGCGGCGCTTCTGCACCCAGCCGCACAGGGTGACGTCCTGCCCGATGTGCCCCTCGTTGAGCACCCCGCAATAGTGACTGCGCATGCGATCGAACCCCATGTCCAGTGATGATCGAGCCCCGACCCGCCTGGAGCGGGAACGCGGGCCGCAACCGCCAAAAAATCGGCTGCAAAAGAGGCGGAAAGATACTGATCGGGCCAGTCGGGTGCAAGCCTGGGTCAGGGCTCCGGCACTGGAAGTCAGACCAGCGGCCAGCCCGCCCGACGTGCCCAGGCTCTTTCCCGGCTCAAGACCCCGTTGCGGTGCTAGGCTTGTCCGCTTTCTTGGGAGTCTCGGCCTTCTTCTCCCCCACAGAGGGCTTTGCCGCGTCCCCTGCCGCCTCGGGTTTCTTCTGGCCCCCGGCATCGTGCAGGTTCTTCTTCTTGCCGCCCTTGAAGTCCGTCTCGTACCAGCCGCCGCCCTTGAGACGGAAGCCGGCCGCCGAGATCAGCTTCTTGAGGGTGGGTTTGCCGCAGGCCGGGCAGTCGGTCAGCGGGGCGTCGCTGACTTTCTGCAGGGCCTCCAGCTCGTGGCCGCAGGCCTCGCAGCGATACTCGTAGAAGGGCATGGTTGTACCTCGGAAAGCTAGAGAACGGCATAACGTGCGAATAGTGGGGGAATGCTCGGAAGAATCAAGGCCCTGTGTGCCTTCGACGTTGGTTTCCGCCCTGAGTAGGTCGGTGGGAGCGGCGCCCTCGGCGCGACCGCTCCAAGCTCCGGGGCACACAGCGAGACCGCGTCGCCGCAAGGGCGCCGCTCCTACGGGTCGGATCCGAACGCGTGGCACCGAACTGCAACCCTGCCGGCCGGGCATTTGTTTACCGGAATGATCGTTGGCGGTGCTACAAGCCAGGCAGACCACCCATCGTGTCAAGGTTGGCCGCGCACCACGCGTGCCGCAGGCATAGCCAACATCCAACCCTGGCGCCAGGGCCGTCAAGGCGTTTCAATAGCGCATCCTGACGTGGGAGATGGGGATGCACAGCGGGGGACGTTC
>JBFZCW010000331.1:0-5402 GCA_041307765.1 Chromatiaceae bacterium | reverse complement strand
AAACATGAACTTGATCTGCCCAAGGGCCGCCTTCTGGCCGCCGCCGTCCTGCCGCAGGGTGTAGGGGAAACTGCGGGCTGGGAGGTTCCAGTTGACCGCGGAGAGCGGCACCCTCCGCCCGTTGCGGTCGATGGCCTTGAGCCCCTTCTTCGCCACGTAGCCTGGATTGAGCCTCGCCTTTGGCAGGATGTCATCCTTGAGGATGGTCGGCGGCACCGTCCAGGTCGGATTGAGCTCCAGGTACTCTACCTGGTCGCGAAAGGAAGGTGTCTGGCGGTCTGCACGTCCGACCTGGGCCCGTGTGGACCACTCAACCTCGGAGCCCCGCATGAGGTGGACCTGGAACCCGACGACATCCACCAGCAGGTAGTCCTCGGGCAGGTCGCGATAGACCCAGCGCATCCGCTCCAGATTGACCCGAATCTGCCCGATGCGCTCGGTCACCGGAACATTCAGCTCGGCTAGGGTCCGGCTGCCAACGACCGCGTCGGCGGGGAGGCCGTGGCTCCCTTGGAAGGCCTTCACGGCCTCCTGCAACCCCTTGTCGTAGACCTTGGGGTCGGCCGGGCTCGGCCCCTGGTACTCGCCGGAGGCGCGCAGGCGCTCCCGCAGTGCCGCGACGCGCTGGTCCCGCGCCCCTGGGATGAGCTTCGCCCCAGCCGGGATCGTGTCCCAGCCACCGTTCGCGGCAACCACCCGATAACGGGACAGCCCCTCCTTGAGCCGGGCGTAGAAGGCAGGCTCCCGCACCAGATGCGTCAGGTGGTCGCCCAGGTCCGGCGCGTCCAGTGCCGCCCCGAGCTGCATCACCATGTCATCCAGGGTGGGGGGATCGGCGTAATGGAGCTTGCGGTCGATGGCGACGGGGTCGAGCTTGCCGAAGAGTCGGTGGTGTAGATAACGCAGCAGACTGTCCGTCAAGAGCAGGTCTGCTTCGTCGCGGGTCTGCACAGTCAGGCGGCCCAAGTCCTTACCGCCGAGGAGCCTGGTCAGTGCCCGGTCGTGAAAGTCGCTCGGGCTCAGCCCCTCGTCAGTGCTGCGGGCAATAGCCTGCAGGAGGTCCGTCACCTGGCCCTGTTCCCGCCAGACCCGCTGGAAATCGCGCGCGCGATAGACCTCGGCCAGCACCGGAACGGAGGCGAGTCCGACCCCAGCGACCCTCGGGTGGCCCTCGGTGGCGATGGCCTCGACCCTTTCCTGGAGGCGCCCAGACCTCGGCGCGTCGGACACGCTCCGCGGCTCCTCGGCCAGCACAGGGCCGCCCAGGACCAGGCACAACAGCAGGACGATCCATCGAGGCAGGGCCATCGTCTCTTTCCTCAACAATTGGCGGTAAGCCGCCGGCATCACGAAGAAACCTGGCGGAGGCGAAGGTCGTCATGAGGGCACCGACGCGGGCCCGATTCTACCGCCTTTCGGCCACATCAATGGGCACTTATAGGAGGTTCCGCCGAGATTTGTGGCGGCCTCAGCACTCCCCAATCGGTTGCACCCTCCCTTGCTCGTCCACTGCCTCCAGACGCACCGTGAAGCCCCAGAGCCGCCGCAGGTGCCTGAGCATCTCAGGGACGCCCTCTCCGAGGGGACGGCGGTTGTAGCGGTAGTGGCGCAGCGTCAGGGAGCGGTCTCCGCGCCGGTCCACGTTGAAGACCTGGATGTTCGGCTCGCGGCTGCCCAGGTTGTACTGATCGGCCATGGCCTGCCGTAGCGCCCGGTAGCCCGCCTCCTCGTGGATGGCGGTGATGGCCAGGGTATCCTCGCGGTCATCGTCGCAGACGGCAAACAGCCGGAATTCCCTCATGAGCGTCGGCGAGAGGTATTGGGCGATGAAGCTCTCGTCCTTGTAGTTGCGCATGGCGAAGTCCAGCACCTTGGCCCAGTCCTGGCCGGCAAAGTCCGGGAACCAATGCCGGTCCTCGTCCGTGGGCTCCTCGCAGATCCGGCGGATGTCCCGCATCATGGCGAACCCCAGGGCATAGGGATTGATACCGCTGTAATAGGGGGCATTGAAGGGGGGTTGGAAGACCACACCGGTGTGCGACTGGAGGAACTCCATCATGAAGCCGTCGCTGACCATGCCCTCGTCATACAGGTGATTGAGCAAGGTGTAATGCCAGAACGTCGCCCAGCCCTCGTTCATCACCTGGGTCTGACGCTGCGGGTAGAAGTACTGACTGAGCTTGCGCACGATGCGCAGGATCTCGCGTTGCCAGGGCTCCAGGAGGGGGGCGTGTTTCTCGATGAAATAGAGAATGTTTTCCTGGGGCTCCGGCGGGAACCGGGCCGCGCGCCGCTGGACGTCCGCGTCCTCCGCCCTGGGCAGGGTGCGCCACAGGTCGTTGACCTGGAGCTGGAGGTAGGCCTCGCGCTCGCGCTGGCGCCTCTGCTCCTCGGCCATGGATAGGGGGGCCGGGCGCTTGTAGCGGTCGACCCCGTGGTTCATCAGGGCGTGACAGGAGTCCAGGAGCAGCTCGACTTCTTCCTCGCCGTAGCGTTCCTCGCACTCGGCGATATAGCGCCGGGCAAACACCAAATAATCGATGATGGCATCGGCACTTGTCCAGGTGCGGAAAAGGTAGTTGCCCTTAAAGAAGCTGTTGTGCCCATAGGAGGCATGGGCGATGACCAGGGCCTGCATCGGAAGCGTGTTCTCCTCCATGAGGTAGGCAATGCAGGGGTCGGAATTGATGACGATCTCGTAGGCCAGCCCCATCTGGCCGCGGCGGTAGGTCTGCTCAGTGGCAACGAACTGCTTGCCGAAGGACCAGTGCTGATAGCCGATGGGGAGCCCGATCGAAGAGTAGGCGTCGATCATCTGCTCCGAGGAGATGACCTCGATCTGGTTGGCGTAGGTATCGAGCCCATAGACGTTGCGCGCGATGTGGCCGATCTCCCGGTCGAAACGCTCAAGCAGGGGAAAGGTCCACTCGGAGGAATCGGAAATGATGCGCCGGGTCATGCGCTCTGCCTCTTGAACAACTCTCGGAAGACAGGGTAGATGTCCTCGGGCCCGTCGATCTGCTGCATGGCAAAGTGAGGGTGGACTACCCGAACCTCCTCGTAGGCGTACCAAAGGCTTTGGTGCTGGCGCGGAGTAATCTCGACATAGGCGAAATAGCGCATGAGCGGCATCAGGCGTTCGGCGAGGATCTGACGGCAGACAGCAGAATCTGAATCCCAGTTGTCCCCATCGGAGGCTTGGGCCGCGTAGATGTTCCACCCACCCCCAGAATAGCGCGCCCGCACCACCTCGTCGGCCAGATTGAGCGCACTGGAGACCACGGTCCCGCCAGTCTCCCGCGAGTAGAAAAACTCCTGCTCGTCCACCTCCTGGGCGATGGTGTGGTGGCGGATGAAGACCAGCTCGACCTTCTTGTAGTTGCGCTGGAGAAACATGTACAGGAGGATGAAGAAGCGCTTGGCCAGGTTCTTGCGGACCTGATCCATGGAGCCCGAGACGTCCATGATGCACAGCATCACCGCCTTGCTGGTGGGTTCCGGCCGCTTGGCAAAGGCCTGGTATCGCAGGTCGAAGGTATCGATGAAGGGCAACGCCGCGATGCGGGTCTTGAGGCGGTCGATCTCCTCGCGCAGGGCCAGGACCCGCGCATCCTCCTCCCCCGCCCCGTCCGCCAGCAGGCCATCCAACTCAGCCTCCAACTCCCGGATGCGCCCGCGATGCGGGGCACCGAGAGCGGTGCGCCGCGCCACGGCCCCCTTCAGCGAGCGCACCACGTCGATATTCGACGGGTTACCGTCGGTGCTGTAGCCGGCACGCACGCTCTTGAACTCAGTGGTGCCGAGTAACTGGTTGCGGACCAGCCGTGGGAGTTCCAGGTCCTCGAACAGCAAGTCCATGTACTCCTCACGGGAGAGCTCGAACATGAAGTCGTCCTCTCCCTTCCCGCCCTTGCCCGCCTTGCCCTGGCCTGAGCTGTTGCCCTCCGCCCCCTCCGGCCGCTCCACGCGATCGCCCGATAGGAACTCCTTATTCCCCGGGTGGACCATCTCTCGGGTCCCGCCGGGTCCATGGTTAAATACGGGTTCGGTGATGTCCCGGGAAGGGATGCCGACCTTCTCACCGCTGTCGATGTCGGTGATGCTACGGCGATTGACGGAGTCCGCCACCGCCCGCTTGAGCTGGGACTTATAGCGGCGCAAAAAGCGGGCCCGGTTGACCGCGCTCTTGTTCTTTCCATTGACCCGCCTGTCGATGAAGTTGGACATTGGCTGGCTGTTTCCTATTGGGCCTTACGCACCCGAAGATACCACTCCGAAAGCAGCCGAACCTGCTTGGCCGTGTACCCCTTGGCCACCATGCGGTCGACGAATTGGTCGTGCTTCTTCTGGTCTTCGACGGACGCCTTCGCGTTGAAGGAAATCACCGGCAGCAGTTCCTCGGTGTTGGAGAACATCTTCTTCTCGATCACCACCCGCAGCTTTTCGTAGCTGGTCCAGCGCGGGTTGGCTCCGGCGTTGTTGGCGCGGGCCCGCAGCACGAAGTTGACGATCTCGTTACGGAAGTCCTTGGGGTTGGAGATGCCCGCCGGCTTCTCAATCTTTTCCAACTCGGCATTGAGCGAGCCGCGGTCCATCATTTCTCCGGTATCCGGGTCGCGGTACTCGGTGTCCTGGATCCAGTAGTCTGCGTAAGTGACGTAGCGATCGAAGACATTCTGGCCGTACTCGGCATAGGACTCGAGATACGCCGTCTGGAGCTCTTTACCGATAAACTCCGCATAACGTGGCGCCAGATACTGCTTGAGGAACCCCAGGTAGCGGTCCTGCACCTCCGTTGGGAGCTGCTCGCGGGCGATCTGCCGCTCCAGCACGTAGAGCAGATGCACCGGGTTGGCAGCCACCTCGGAGTGGTCAAAATTGAAAACCTGGGACAGAATCTTGAAGGCGAAGCGAGTGGAAATCCCGCTCATACCCTCGTCCACCCCGGCGTAGTCGCGGTACTCCTGGATGGACTTGGCCTTAGGGTCGGTGTCCTTGAGGTTCTCGCCGTCGTAGACCCGCATCTTGGAGAAGATGTTGGAGTTCTCCGGCTCCTTCAGGCGGGTCAGGACCGAGAACTGGGCCATCATCTTGAGGGTACCGGGGGCGCAGGGGGACTCCGCCAGCGAACTGCTGCGCAGCAGCTTCTCATAGATATGGGTCTCCTCGCTCACCCGCAGGCAATAGGGGACCTTAACGATGAAGACCCGGTCGAGAAAGGCCTCGTTGTTCTTGTTATTGCGGAACGCCTGCCACTCGGATTCGTTCGAGTGGGCCAGGATGATGCCTTGGAACGGCAGGGCAGACAGCCCTTCGGTGCCGTTGTAATTGCCCTCCTGGGTCGCGGTCAGCAGCGGGTGCAGGACCTTGATGGGGGCCTTGAACATCTCGACGAATTCCAT
>JBFZCW010000330.1:0-6746 GCA_041307765.1 Chromatiaceae bacterium | reverse complement strand
CACGCCTGAAAAGACTGATTTTGAAAATGCAGCCCTTACAGTTAAACTGACTCTTGCGGCTGTACTTCATCTCGATGCTTTTGGAAGACCATGAAAAAGTCAGACCCGAAAATGACCTGATAAAAGCAATGAGGCAAATATGTTTTGCCTGATCCCAAACAAGATCATAAAAAATGAAGATACAATCAATAATTTTTTTACTGACTTTTCTTTCTTTCTTGTCATGTCATAATACTGAAAGAGGGAAATCCAAAAAAGGTGATAGTGCTTCTGAAAGTAATGAATACAAAAGGGGGGAATATGGGTACGATCTCTCCTTTCTGAAAAAATATACTGATCCTGTAGAGCTTGTTAACGGTAATTCGAGGCTGGTTATTTCACCTGAATTTCAGGGAAGGGTTATGACCAGTTCATCAGACGGGCTGAAAGGATATTCATACGGATGGATCAATTATGATCTTATAAGTTCATCAGAAATAAAAGGGCGCCGGCGAGGGTCAACAGTGCGGCGGCCATGGCTCGGGCGAGACGGAGCTGACCCTGCTTGCGGCGGATCAGGTGGCCCATAGCGCCTCCTTTGGCCGGTTGGTCTGGGGGAACCATTGTCCCCCAGGCCCACCCTGCGCGGGGATCGCCGCTCCGGCTTCCATTCCCATTCCTGTTCAGGCCGGGGATCAGGCTCAGGCGGCGAGCCGGCCCCGCTCCGGCCGTGCTGGTCGGCTCACCGGGGTCTTGAGGGTGACGAGCTCCTCGGCCGCGGTGGGGTGGATGGCCACGGTCGCGTCCAGATCGGCCTTGGTGGCGCCCAACTTGAGGGCCACGGCGAAGCCCTGGAGCATCTCGTCCACCCCGTCGCCGATCAGGTGGATGCCGACCACCCGCTCCTCCCGCCCGGCGCAGACCAGCTTCATGGCGGTGCGCGGCCCATGGGCATTGAGGGCGTAGCGCATGGGGGTGAAACGGGTCTCGTAGACCGTCAGGTCGTCGCCATGGCGGGCCCGCGCCTCCGGCTCGGTGAGCCCGACCTTGGCGACCGGGGGATGGGTGAAGACGACCGTGGGCACGTCGCTGTAGTCGAGCCGCAACCCGGCCTCGCCGCCGAACAGCCGCCGCCCCAGGCGCCTGCCCGCGGCGATGGCCACGGGCGTCAGGGGCTCGCGCCCGGTGACGTCGCCGATGGCGTAGATGCCTGGGACATTGGTCTGCTGGAGCTCGTCGGTCGGGATGATGCCGTTGGGCTGCGTCGCAACGCCTGCGGCCTCCAGGCCCAGGCCGCTGGTGTTCGGCACCCGGCCCACCGCCCAGATGACGGTGTCGAAGCCGGTCAGGTCGTTACCTGCTTTGGGCCCTGACTTGGCCCGGAGCCGGATGCCGTCCTCGTGGCGCTCCAGGGCGGAGACCTCGTAGCCCAGGCGCAGGCGGATGCCCTCGTCGCCCATGTTCTCCGCCAAGGTCTCGCCGATCATGGGGTCGAAGGCCCACAGCAGGCGTTCCTCCAGGGCGACCAGGGTCACCTCGGAGCCCAGGGCGCGCAGCACCCCAGCCAGCTCGACGCCGATGTAGCCCCCGCCGATCACTGCCACCCGGCGCGGCTGCTGCTGCAGGGCGAAAAAGCCGTCGGAGGTGATGCCCAGCTCAGCCCCGGGCAGGCGCGGCACCAGGGGCCGCCCGCCGGTGGCGATGACGATGTGGTCGGCGCTGTAGTGCGTCCCGTCGACCTCCACGGTGCGCGGGTCGAGCAGCCGGCCGTAACCCTGAATGCGGTCGATACCCTGGTGCTTGGCGTAGCTGTCCCAGTAGTCGTTGATGCTGCGGACATAGCGGTCCCGCCCGGCCACCAGGGTGGCCCAGTCGAACCCCGTGAGATCGGCACGGACCCCGAAGGCGGCGCCGTCGCGGGCCGCGCTGGCCAGGTGGGCGGCGTACCACATCACCTTCTTGGGGACACAGCCGCTGTTGACGCAGGTCCCGCCCAGCCGGTGGGCCTCGATGACGGCTACGCGCTTGCCGAGCTGGGCGGCCTGCTCGGCCACCGCCAGCCCCCCGCTGCCGCCGCCGAGGGCGATCAGATCGTAGTGTTGACTCATGTCGTGCTGCTCCGTCGCGGGTGCAGAGAAAAGATTAGCGGACCAACGCCCCTGGCGTCCGTGCCAAGGGTGGCGCCCTAGGCCGCCTGGCGCTGTTCGACCCAGGCCGCCACGGCCTCGGACCCGCCGATGTGCTGGCCGTTGACGAAGACCTGAGGCACCGTCGCGGCGTTGGCCACGGCGCGCAGCGTCTGCTCTGTGTAGTCGCGGCCCAGCACCAGCTCCTCGAAGGCGATTCCCGCGTTGCGCAGGTCGTGCTTGGCCTTGACGCAGAAGGGGCAGCCGTCGCGGCTGAAGACCGTCACATCCATCGGCTTGGCGGCATGCGGGGCCAGGTGGCGCAGCATGGTGTCCGCGTCCGAGACCTCGAAGGGGTCACCCGGGAGGTCCGGCTCGATGAACATCTTCCGCACTACCCCGTCCTTGACCAGCATGGAGTAGCGCCAGGAGCGCTTGCCGAAGCCCAGGTCGTCCTTGTCCACCAGCATGCCCATGCGGGCGGTGAAATCGCCGTTGCCGTCTGGGATGAAGGTCAGGTTGTCGGCGTTCTGGGTTTTTTGCCACTCGTTCATGACGAAGGCGTCGTTCACCGAGATGCACACTACCGAGTCCACGCCCTGGGCCCGGAAGGCCGGCACCAACTGGTTGTAGCGCGGCACGTGGGACGAGGAGCAGGTTGGGGTGAAGGCCCCGGGCAGGGAGAAGACCACCACGGTCTTGCCTGCGAAGATCTGGTCGGTGGTGACATCGACCCACTCGTGACCCTGACGGGTGCGGAAGGTCACCTGGGGGACGCGGGTACCGGTACGGTCCTGGAACATGGGCTTGATCTCCGAAATTGAAGGATGCTGGGTTTGTCGGTTTCAGGTGGCGGGGCGTCCCGCCGTCGGTGTGTAAGATAACGGCGGGCTATTGATTCACAAAATGGATAGTCTTTACCAAGGCGATTGGTACCGCCAATACACGGACCGGTGCAAGCGCCCCTCGCACCGACCTAGGACCTGCCCGGGTTACAATTCCCAGTCCTCTCTGCAAGGCGGTAACCGACCATGATCTCGCTCCTCGACTACGGCGCCGGCAATGTGCGGAGCCTCCGCAACGCCATCCAGGCCCTGGGCTACTCGCTCACGGAGATCGAACGCCCGGAGGACATCCTCAAGGCCGAGCGGCTGATCTTCCCGGGGGTCGGGGCCTTCGGGGCGGCCATGCAGCGGCTGCACGCCCAGGGCTATGTCGAGCCGCTGAAGGCCTATCTGGCCGAGGGCCGCCCCTATCTGGGGATCTGTATCGGGCTGCAGACGCTGTTCGAGGGGAGCGAGGAGTCCCCGGGCGTTGCGGGCCTGGGGCTGATTCCGGGGCAGATTCGGCGGTTCGACCCACAGGGACGTGGAAGTCCCGGCGAGAGGCAGGAGCCGGGCCGGGGCGACCCACAGGGAGGTGGAAGTCCCGGCTTGTCGGCAATTGCTCCTGCATTGCCGACATCCCGCCCTTCTATGGCCGTGAAGAGGCAGGAGCCGGGCCGGGGCGACAGCTCCAGCTTGTCAGTTCCGCACATGGGCTGGAACGGGGTGTGCCTGGCGCGCCCCTCGCCCCTGTTCGCGGACTACGCGGGGGACAAGCTCTACTTCGTCCACTCCTACCGGGCCGTGCCGGGGCCGGAGAATGCCGACTGGGTGCTGGCCACCACGGACTATGGCGACCCCTTCGTCAGCGCCGTGCAGCGCGGGCGGGTCGCGGCGGTCCAGTTCCACCCGGAGAAGAGCGGGGCGGCTGGACTCAAGCTGCTGCGGCACTTCCTGGCGGGGGAGGACCCGGGCGCGGTGTCGGCCCAGGTCCCGCCCGGCGAGCCAGGTCCCACCCGCCTGGCCAAGCGCATCATTGCCTGCCTGGACGTGCGCACCAACGACGCCGGCGACCTGGTGGTGACCAAAGGGGACCAATACGACGTGCGCGAGCAGGGCGCCGTGCGCAACCTGGGCAAGCCCGTGGACCTAGCGCAGCGCTACTTCGAAGAGGGGGCGGACGAGATCACCTTCCTCAACATCACGGCCTTTCGCGACTTTCCGCTGTCGGATCAGCCCATGCTGGAGGTCTTGCGGCGCACCTCGGAGAACGTCTTCGTCCCGCTCACCATCGGCGGGGGCATCCGCGCCTTCACCGACGCGGAGGGGCGCAGCTACTCGGCGCTGGATGTGGCCTCCGAGTATTTCCGTTCCGGGGCCGACAAGGTCTCCATCGGCAGCGACGCGGTGGACGCCGTCGAGCAATACCTGGCCCGCGGCTGCAAGGACGGCTCCACCGCCATCGAGCAGATCGCCGAGGTCTACGGCAACCAGGCGGTGGTCATCTCCATCGACCCCCGGCGGGTCTACGTCAACTCACCGGAAGAGACCCGCCACCACTGCCTGCGCAGCCCGGAGCCTGGCCCCAATGGCGAGGCTTGGTGCTGGTACCAGTGCACGGTGAAAGGCGGGCGCGAGGGGCGCGATGTCGATGCCGTCGAGTTGGCCCGCGCCTGCGAAGAGCTCGGGGCCGGGGAGATCCTGCTCAATTCCATCGACCGCGACGGTACGGGTCTGGGCTTCGACCTGGGGCTGGTCCAGGCCGTGGCGGATGCCGTGACTATCCCGGTCATCGCCTCCAGCGGGGCGGGCCGCGTAGAGCACTTCTCCGAGGTCTTCGAGGCCACCGGGGTTGAGGCGGCCCTGGCCGCCGGGATCTTCCACCGCGAGGAGGTCCCCATTGCCGCGGTCAAGGCACACCTCAAGGCGCGGGGGATCGAGACCAGGGCCTGACGGGACCGGCTCGCGCCAGGGCATTGGGTGTTAGCGCCCCCTCGTGCGGGCGCTGCTTGCTGCTCCGTACCCCTGATGTCCCGGACTCGACGCCGTGCGGCCCCGCGCATGGAGTATCGCGCCCCAGTGTCGATCAGCGGCCCTGCTCCGGCACGGCGGGGATGACCAGCTCAGTGCCGAGCTGCAGTCCTTTGACCCCCCCATTGGGTAGGCCCGGGTTGGCGTCCTGGATCAGTTGCCAGCGCGTCGAGTCGCCGTAGTACTTGGCGGCCAGCCGGTAGAGGGTGTCGCCCTGGCCGACCCGGTGGACGGCAAGCTTGCCTTTCGGGGCTAGGTCGCCGCGCGGCGGGGCCTGCGCGGCCGTGTCCGGCAGACGCAGGACCTGACCGATCTGAAGGGATCTCGCGTCCAGGCCTGGGTTGGCCTGCGCGATCTCAGGCCAGCGGGCGGCATCGGCGAGGTGCTGGCGGGCGATGGTCGCCGGGGTATCACCGCGCTGAACCACATGGGTCGCCGCTGGCTGGACGGGAGCCAGCGGAGTGCCGGCCGGTCTTTCCGCAGTGGCTGCCGTGGAGCCGCCGGGGCTCGGTGCGGCAGGGCTTGGCCTTGCGCTTGGTGCTGGCTGGGGAGCCTGGGCCTGGTCGCGCGCGGGGGCGGAGCGAGGCGAGCGTAGCTGCTCCAGACGCTGCGCGGCCGCCGCGGGCAGCGGTGCCGGCCCCGATGCCGGGTCGCTGGGCTGGGCGGCGTCCGCGTCCGATGCCGCCGGCGCCAGGGCATCCCCCGCCCTTGGCCGGTCCTCGGGGGCGGTTGGCTCCTCGTGCGGCGGCAGCAGGACGATGATCGCCAACACGGTCCCCACCGCCAGCGCAACGGCGGCGGGCAGGAGCAGTGCGTTCTTGAGTAAGGTCATGGGACAGATTCCGCGCGAATGGGCGCAACGGGCGACGGGAGGTGCGGTCCAGCTTCAGCCGCTGCGGTGCCGGAGGAAATACTCCAGCAGGTGGGTTGTGGATGCGTCGTGGGGGGTGCTGACTTCGCCCTCCCTGATCTCCTTCAGGATCACCCCGGCGAGCTGCTTGCCGAGCTCCACGCCCCACTGGTCGTAGGAGTTCACCCCCCACACGACGCCTTGGGTAAAGATTCGGTGCTCGTAGAGGGCGATCAGGGCTCCCAGGGTGCGGGGGGTGATGCGTTCTACCAGGATGCTGTTGGTGGGCCGGTTGCCGGGGAAGGTCCGATGCGGTGTGAGCTCGTCGGCCCGCTGCGGGTCCATGCCCTCGGCGATCATCTCGGACCTAGCCTCGTCTTTGGTGCGGCCCCGCATCAGGGCCTCGGTCTGGGCAAAGAAGTTCGCCATGAGCTTGGCGTGGTGGTCGCTGACTGGGTTGTGGCTGTGGATCGGGGCGATGAAGTCCGCGGGGATCATCTGGGTCCCCTGGTGGATGAGCTGGTAGAAGGCGTGCTGGCCATCGGTGCCGGGCTCGCCCCACACCACCGGGCCTGTGCTGTACTCCACCGGCACCCCGTCGCGGGTGACGCCCTTGCCGTTGCTCTCCATGTCCCCTTGCTGCAGGTAGGCGGGGAGGTAGCGCAGGTACTGGTCGTAGGGCAGCACGACGTGGGTACGGGCCCCGGCGAAATTGGCATACCAGACGCCGATCAGCCCGAGGACGGCCGGTAGGTTGCCGGAGATGTCGGTGGTGCGAAAGTGCTCATCCATCTCGTGGGCGCCGGCGAGCAGCTCGCAAAAGCGCTCGTAGCCGATGGCGAGCGCAATGGGCAGGCCAATGGCCGACCACAGCGAGTAGCGTCCGCCGACCCAATCCCAGAAGCCGAACATGTGGTTGGTGTCGATGCCGAAGGC
>JBFZCW010000329.1:0-10514 GCA_041307765.1 Chromatiaceae bacterium | reverse complement strand
AGCGATTTGGTTGATACTTGTAACGTCTGCGCGTTGGAAGGCAATCCCTGGCGGAGCCGGGGCGCACAACAGGGAGTCACGGGGCACCTTTCATCGCCCACCTCGATTTCTAATTGCGAAGTCCCCCGCCGCGCCAGGTCCTTGAAAGGCGACTCGGTCGCTGCATGGTCATTCCGGGCCGACGAGATCTGTCCCGGGACAGCCTCTGACCAACCGGGCATCCTGAAGCACGGCTCGGGCGACGGCCTTGAAACTCCGACCGCTGGGGCAATCTGCGCAGCAGCAGCGGGCGGTTGATGTCAGTCGCGCCCAAGGCCGGACCGAACGAACCCAGAAACTGACCGAGCCACCCCATCGGGCGCGCCAAACGACCGCGAGCCGCACGACACGTCGAAACGGACCCTCACAAAGGGACCCTGCGCCCCCGGAACGCAGGCCTTGAGCTTGCCCGGCGGGTGCGAATGACCGCCCCACCCCCCAGAGGCCACAGATGGCGAAAACCGAAGCAACCCTCCCCCCCAATCTCCACATCGGCGGCGACATGCTTGCCCTTGACCGCGCCCTCCGGCGGCTGATCGTGGCGGAAACCCGCCAACTTAGAGAGCGATTCCCAGACCAGACTGTCGATTTGCGCGTCCGCATCGGCGAGGAGTTCGACCCAGCTCGCGGGCACCAGATCCGCTGCGAGGTCGTCGCATCCCTGGTCGACCGCCGGCAGGTTGTCGTGCGCGAATTCCGCAAAGAGGCCCGCCAAGCGATCACCGAAGCCTTCGCGGCCACCAAAGTCCAGCTTCGTCGCCTGCGCCGCCGGTCCATCCTGCCTATGGGACCCGCTGGCACGACGCTCAGCGCCGCGGGAATCTGACCCCCCGACCCTTCGACGGCGCTCGCTCCAGTCGAGCCAACGGAGAACGCCGAAACCGCCCGCTCCGCCGTCGCGAGCCGGTCAAGGCAAGGCGCCGCCCACACCAAGCGTGACTCCGACAGACTGCCGTCCGACTCAGTGTCTTGGGCGAGGGCGGTCCGTCTTAGCGCTGAAGGGGGCGTAAGCGCCTCCAGTAAGGCAAGGCCGCATCCGGACAAACATTGTTCAATCTCGGTTCAAATGCGGTAGCCAACCGCTCAATCGAACCGATTGCCCAACATCAAGGCCATCGGGCAGCCAAGTGTCCATCGAGGCGCTGACGGTCCCGTCGTACCTGCGCTCCAAGAACCCTGATCAACGCGATGCCTACAAGGCTTGCGCCCCAATTGCACCTATCCACTTTCCTGGCCAAGCCGGCTTAACACCAGACGCGCGGATCCCCCTAGGAAAATTTATTGGCCGATTACCTTGACAAAGATTTGTCAGCACCTATCCTAGGGTCACCCAGCAAAATGCTAGGTCTTTCGCGATCATTACCTAAATCGTCACAGACGGAGAATCCAATGGCCAACCAAGTCGCAGACGAGATCCTGGAATCCTACTGCACCGACAGCCGCGTGCACGCCCTGATCAACAACCCCGTCACCGAAGGCATCGACGAAGGCTAGAACGCCGCCGCTGGGGCCGGCGCCCGCCGGCCCCTTGTCCCTGTCTGTCGCTGCCCGCATTCTCCGCTCCACTGATAAGACCCATCCCGCCCGACGGAGGAGCGTCTTCCGTGAACGTCAGCATCATCGGTGGAACCGGCTTTGTCGGCACCCACTTGGTCGCCCGATTGATGGCCGACGGACACCGGCCGCGTTTGCTCGTGAGGCCGGCCGGCGGTCCCAGGCCGGGCTGGCTAGGCGCCTGCGCGACGGTCAGCGGAGGCGTCGGCGACGAAGACGCCGTTGCCGAGTGCGTCGCTGGCTGCGATGCGGTGGTTTACCTCATCGGCATCCTGCGTGAAGACCCCTCCCACGGCGTGACCTTCGAGGAGCTACAGTTCCGCGGGGTGGAGCGCACCATCTCCGCCGCCCGAAGCGCCGGCGTACGCCGATTCCTCTTGATGAGCGCAAACGGGGTCAAACCAGAAGGCACCCCTTACCAGCGCACCAAGTTTCTGGCAGAAGAGGCCCTAAAGGCATCCGGCCTCGATTGGACCATCTTCCGCCCGTCGGTAATCTTCGGCGACCCGCAAGGGCACATGGAATTCTGCACCCAGCTAAAGCGCGACATCATCGACAGCCCCCTGCCGGCGCCCCTGTTTTACCGAGGGTTATTGCCCCTGAACGCAGGCAGTTTCGAGCTTGCCCCGGTGGCCGTGGGGGACGTTGCCGCGGCATTCTGCCACGCGATGACCCACGCGGACACGATCTGCCAGACCTACAACCTCTGCGGGCCTGCAGCGCACAGTTGGAAGGACATCCTGAAAACCATCGCCGCCGCCTGCGGCAGGACCAAGCTCATGCTACCCGCCCCCGCTCTGGCCGTGCAGGCGGTGGCCGCCGCCCTCGACCGATTCTCCTGGTTCCCCATTACCGGCGACCAGATCGCCATGCTGCTTGAAAACAACCGATGCGACGGCGGCAACGGGTTCGAGCGCCTGGGCCTGACGCCAACCCCCTTCGATGCGGTTAGCCTTGCCTACCTGAATACCTGAGGCGGGCGAGACGGGGCGAACCGAGCCCCGCCGCCTATGGATCCAGACCTGAGTCGCCAGCAACCCGCGGGCAACCTTGGGCGTCGGTGGCGACGCCAATAGGCGTCTCGGGACAACGGTCGCGGTAGTCGGGGGTGCCGTCGAAGTCGCTGTGTTTGGGGCAACCGTTGACGGCGACCCCCGCGCTCAGGGCCTCGGCCGAGTCGTCGGGGCAGAAGTCCCGGCTGTTGACCACGCCGTCGCCGTCGTTGTCGAACTCGCATCCGGCGGCATCCACCGGATGGGCCTGAGGCCGCGGCTTGAGCCGCTCCGGATTGACCGCGGCGCCGAACCTGAAATCCGGCGCCAGCTTCCTCAACTGGGCTGTGTTCGGGCAACGGTCCGCAGCGTCCGGGACGCCGTCGTGGTCGGAGTCCGGCTCCTGCCCCTGCGTCGTTTCGACGTTCAGGCCTAGGACGAGGCCGATAAGGAAACGACCAAGGATCGGGCGGATCTTCATGGCGAGGTCCCCAGGATAAGAAAAGGGGCCATCCGTTCCGGGATGGCCCCTGAGCGCGCTGACGGTCGGCGCGTGACCCATCAGCGACCGAGAATGGCATCCACCTCGGCTTGGGTCAGGTACTGGGCCACGTAGTTGCCGTCGCCGATCACCGCCTCGATCTGGCCCACGAAGGCGCGGAGGTGATTCTCCGAGCCGTCGATCAGTGAGCTGTAGGCGTTGGTCAGGGCGGACGCGTCGGTGTATTCCAAGCCGCAGGGCTTCGGGTAGCCGGCATCGACCATCACCTGGGGACAGACGGCGATGTCGTTCATGTCCAGCTCCTCGATGAAGGCCCCGACGTACAGGGCGGCGAGTTCGCTGGCCCGGCCCATCGTCGTTAGGTCGTTGAACTTCTCGGTGAAGTACCAGCCCCACTCCGGGCCCAGGAACACGCCCATGCTGTCCGGCAGGTTGTTGGTGTCCGGGTTGGGGTCCGGAAGGCCAAACTGGGCCAGCTTATCGCGCATGGTGTCGGCGTGGGTCTGCTCCGAGGTGGTGGCAATGGTGCTGAATACGCCCTGGCTCGGGTACATGCCGGCCAGGGTCAGGTAGACGTCGCGGGCCAGCTTCTCCTCCTCCCGCATGAAGGTCAGGTGAGAGGCTTCCACGGCATCCAGCCCAGTGCTGGTCGGCTCGTCGTCGGCGAAGGCATTGGAGGCAAAGCCCCCAAGGGTGGAAATCACAGCGGTCAAAGTCAGGGCAATCAGTGTCTTCATCGTCAGTTCCTCGCATCGAGGTGAATTGGGCGGCAGTTGCGCCGCCAACTAATCCATTCAATCTATAAGTCATTATACCCGCCGATCTGCGAAAAAGGGCGTACAAATTGCCTGGCCTTGCGGCAGTACCCGCACCACTCGGCGCTGAACATCACCACCGATCTTGCCTTGACCGGCCGCTTGGCCTGGACCGCAGCGGTCGGAGTTGCCTCCCCTGGCATGCCTCCAGGAAAGCTGTTGGTCGAACGCAATTGGACCTGATCGGAGTTGCCATCCGCGGGGGGGTTTGTCCGAGAAGTGCAGGACACCGCGGTCGTCCATCCATTCGTAGACCTTAGCCTGGGTCGGGGACTGGGCGACCACCAAGGCGATGACCAGGGTGGCCGCTAGGCAACGCCGAGAGCCGCTTGCGCGGACGTCCATGGGCCGGTCGCCTCAGGCGCTCACTCGCCGTCCCACATCACATTGCAGCCATCACGTGCCGCCGCCTCCAGGAGCGCAATCAGGGGCAGGGCGCGATGGGACAGGGTCACTGGGGGCTCGTCGGCATCGTCGCCGTGCCCAGACGTTGGCCCTGGGGCCGGGGCATCTGGATTGCCCGCCGCCGCGGCGCGCAGCCGGGTCAGGGCGGCGGGGACGTCCTCCGCCAGAATGGCCCCCGGGACACTGCCGGTGTGTCCCATCAGCCGGATCAGGGTCAGCCCGACCTCGCCAAACATGGTGATGTCCGCATAGGCGTTGGTACGAAAGGTGATGAGCATCGGTTCCTCGGTTGGGTCAGGGATCGCAGCAACTCATTGAACCCGAAAGGTCCGCAAGGTGCAACGTACCTGGGTTGCCGACTTCATCGAGTCAGCGGGCTCGACCGAGAGCCCGGGTCAGTACTCGAATCCCCAGGTCAAGCCGTCCCCGCCGGGATCGACCCGAACCTGCCTCGCCGGGGCGGCCGGCGACGGGCCTTCACCGGGCAGGACCAGGACCTTGGCTCGTCGCCCGAGCCAGTCCGCAAGTCCCGCGGTCCCCGGCAGGGCGATGCGACGCTCCGCCCGCTCGACCAGGCGCAGCAGGTCCCGCCGGGACGCCGGGTTGGCCTGGGCCCTGAGGAGGTCTGGCAGGGGGACAGGACAGAGCAGCCACAGGGCCGCGTCGAAGTCGTCCAGGGCCCGGGCCGTCATGAGGCGGGCGACGGGGTCGGCCAGGGTGGTCGCCAACACCAGCCCGCGGTCCGGATAGCGCTCGCTCAGCCGCCGCAGGCAGTTATCCAACAGGCGGCGGGTACGTCGGTCCGCCGGTACGGCCCGGTCCGACTCGGCGATCCCCACGACCAGCCCGCGCACCAGGGCCCGGCCGGAACGTGCGAGCAGGGTTGGGACCAGGCGCACGACGTAGCGGTCGAGGTCCTTCATGGGCTCGCTCAGGTCCGCATAGGGGACGAGCTGGGGGTGGTGGCGCCGGGCATTGTCACGCACCGGGGCATAGGTCCAGCCGTTGAGGCAACGGTCTGCCGCCCAACGGCGATGCTCGATCTCCGCCAGGCGCTCCACCTCCAAGGGGGCGAAGGCAAAAGCCGGTGCCTCAGCCAGGGGGACCGTACGACAATCGGTAGCGGCCAGCTTGGCCCCAAGGTGGTCTGCCTGGTGCCGGGAGGCGTACCGGTACGACTCATCCAGTACAGGCCAGGGGCGCCCGGCGGGCTCCGAGGCCGGGTCGCGCCCCTGGGCCTCGGTGGTATCGCGGTAGTGCTCGTGAATCACCTGGGCCAAGCGGTCACCGCTGCCATCCAGCAGCACCTCCGCCCGGCAGGCGGCGTCGAGCCAGGAGACAGGCAGGATCTGGCCGTCCCAGTCGCCGATCCGCCCCTCCGGAATGGCGTCGCCGACATCCAGGTAGACGGGGGGGGCAACCCCATGACCCTCCCGGACCCGGGCGGCAAGGGACAGCGCCGCATCCACCCCGGACTCCGGCGGATCAAGGAAGACCCAAACCCCGGTGACCGGCGGCGCGCCGGCCAGGTCTGGGTCCGTGAGCCTGGTGAAGCGCAGCCCGCAGACCTGTCCCGACTGTGGGTAGGCGGCGAGGACCGCCGCGCGCCAGGCATCGGGTTGCTCCACCGCCAGGGTGAAGGCGGGACGGCCGTCCCCCTGCTCGGCCAGGCGTATGGCGTGGGCCAGCAGGGCCAGGGCCGGCGGCGCGGACCCAGCGATCAGGAGGTGCGGAATCTGGCCGGACAGGGGGTCAAAGCCGGCGTGCATGGGGTGAGTAGCGAGCAGGGCCCGGGCGGCCTGGGCCTCCAGGGCGAATCCCTCGAGGCGCACCCGGACACCCTGCAACTCCCCCGTAGGCAGACCCGCGGACCAGTCCCCGCGATGGGCCAGGATCAGGCGCAGCGGCAATGCTCTGCGCGACCGGCCTGTACACAGGTCGAGCACCCGGGCAACCGCGGCCGCCGCGTCCGGCGGATCGGCCAGAATCAGCGTCTGGGCGCGGCCCAGTCGTCTGGAGGTCAGATCGGCGGGGGCGACCAGGCGCGCCGCCCGCCCGTCACGCATCAGCCTGGCAAAGATGGCAACGGCAATGGTGCCGTCGCCGCTGACCAGGGCGGGGTTGGTCAGGAAGGTTCGAATGCTCACCCGCCCAACGCCCGTCGCAGCAGGGGCGGGAGCTCCAGGGCAGCCCTCTCCAGGTCCAGGACCTCGATGCCCGCCATCCCCTCTAACGGCAGGTCGAAGGGGAGCGGAACGCCGGCGCGCAGGTGCGCAGCCAGGGCGTCCGCTGTACCACCGGTGCCGGCCAGGGCCAGGGCCGGACGGCCCAGGCGCAGGCCCTCGCGCAGGTCGCGCGCCGTCACGGCCCCGCCGCCGGCCACCAGGGTCAGGTTCGGCAGGCCGTCGGCGAGGACTGAGGCAGCGGCCGCAATCCAGGGTGACTCGTCGCCCCAATCCTCGCCGGGGACGAGCAGGAAACGGTCATGGCCCGGGTCCAGGTCGGCGCGCTGGTCCGTGCCGCCGGCCGGTGCTGCGTCGCCCGGACCTGTCTGTGGCAAGCGCACCGTGCCGATAGCTGCCACCCCGAGGAGGGCAATCCCGGTCTCTGCGGCAGCCTCCCCCATCAGCGCCATGACCCCAGCCCTGGTCCCGCCATCCAGCACGACGGCCCCGGCGGCGTGAAGGACCGGACCCAGGGCCCGGAAGAGCCCAGCCAGCGCAGAGCCGAGGCCTGGGTCGAGTCCAGCCGCACCACCCACCAGGACCAGGACGGGGCGCGGCCAGGCCAGCCCGAGGGCCGTCAGGGCAGCGGGCAGCTCCGCCAGGTCGGTGACCCGAGCCGCCACGGCCGTTCGGCCCGCGCCCAGGATCCAATGCTGCAGGTCGCCCGGGGCAGGCGACGGGGAGGCCATCACTCTGAGCTGTGCAGCACCTGGCCCTGCTCGTCGGTCACCTGGACCCGAATCGGGATGCCCTGGCGGATGCTTGAGCTGACCACGCAGAAGTCCTCAAACAGGTCCTTGCAGCGGTTAAACCGCGCGGACTGGGCCAGCTCGTCGCTCACCACGAGTTTGACCTCCATGCGCCCGATGCGGGCCCGCTTCTTTTCGTTCCGTATCAGGATGCAGCTGGCCTCGGTCCGCACGCTGTGGGCCGGCGGGGCGTCCTTGGACAGGCAGTAGAGCAGGCTCGCAGTCATGCAGTTGGCGGCGGCCGCGGCCAGCAGGCGCGAGGCATTTGGCCCGGCGGCCTCCCCCAAGGGCGGGGGCTCGTCCATCAACAGGTCGGCCGCCTTCTTCCAGTCGAAGCGGACATTGATCTGGTAATCCTCGATCTGTTCCAGGTGGATGGTGAAACGGCCTTCTTCCTCAGACATGAGGTCTCCTCGCAATTGAATGAGCCTGTTGATGCTGAAAAATCCTGTTAATCGTATCCATTTACTGACCGACTGCTTTGAGGCGCCGCTTAGCCCGCAGCCCCCACACGCAGCGCCTGGCGGACAGCCCGCGTCTTGGCGTTTCGGATGTTGCGGATGGCGCCTGCCCGGACGGATCTCCGGTCGCGGGTCAGCTCGCGCCAGTCGCCCGAACGGATCACCTGGCATCCCTGGATACCGCCGCGGTAGTGGTAGACCCAGGTCCCGCCATAGGGCGTGAGGATCAGGAGCCGTCCGTAGAGGCGCGGATACTCCTCCAGCTCATCCAGTCGCCGCAGAGTCGCACCGTCGATCCGGTAGACCTCGCCCGCCACCGCCGTGACCCCGCCCCGCACCAGGCCCGGGTAGGTCCCCAAGTTATAGAGGGTGAAGGCCGCCGCGGTGCGATGGGGCCCCAGGCAAGGTGCACCCGCGAGCAGGTCGTGATTGACCTGCCCACTCATGAGGGTGCCGTAAGCGAAGATGCGGTGGTGCATGTCGGCGGCGGGGCGACGGTTGCCGTCGGGCCGTGGTCCCTCGCCCAGCTAGGGCTCGATGCGGCTGCCCAGTACGCCCAAGAACTTGCGCATCCACTCCGGATGGGCTGGCCAGGCGGGGGCGGTGACCAGATTCGCATGGACATGGGCGTTGCTGAGGGGCTCATTAAAACTGGCGTTTAGCGAGAAGTTGTGCCCCGGCTTCTCACTGCAGGTCTGATCGCCCTCGAAGTCGTGCACGGCGGTGCGCACCCGGTCGCCGGCCTGCTTGCCTGGGCAGACGGCGTGGACCTCATGGCCCACCATCACGAGCATCTGGAAGGGGACCATGACCTCGTAGTCCTCCACGTAGTCTCCCACCAGCATCAGGATCTTCTTCGCGGCCATCGGGGTACTCCTCCGGGGATCGGGCTGGAATCGGGACGGGCGAAACTATACGACAGATGCGCGGCTCAGGCGCTCTAGCCCAGCCCAAGGCAGAGTTGCCTCCCGTCCCGCGCGGGCGGGACGAAGCGGTCGGTGGCCAGATCCCACGCCTCCCCCGGGGCTCCCAACCCGAGGCGGCGCGCCGCCAGGGCGAAGCGCTGGGCGATCAGGTCGGCGATGGGGCCGCCGCCGCGCATGCGCGACCCGAACCTGGGGTCGTTGAGGCGCCCACCGCGGCACTGGCGCAGCAGGCTCAGGACCTTGCCGGCCCGGTCGGGGTAATGGGCCGCCAGCCAGTCCTGGAAGAGCTCCGCGAGCTCCATGGGCAGGCGCAGGATGATGTGGCTGGCTTGGCTGGACCCGGCCTGCGCGGCAGCGGCCAAAATTCCCTCGATCTCGTGATCCGTTAGCCCCGGGATGACGGGCGAGACCAGGACCCCGCATGGAACGCCACGGGTAGTGAGCCCCTCGATGGCCGCCAGGCGCCGGCAAGGAGCCGCTGCTCGTGGCTCCAGGCGCCGCGCGAGCTGAGAGTCCAGCGTGGTGATGGAGACCAGAACCGCGGCCAGGCGCTCCCGGGCCAGGTCTGCGAGCAGGTCCAGGTCGCGCAGGACCAGGTCCGATTTGGTGATCACCACCACCGGGTGGCGGGCCTCGCGGAGAACCTCAAGCAGACCCCTGGCGATCCGCAGGTGCCGCTCGCTCGGCTGGTAGGCATCGGTGTTGGAGCCCAGGGCGACGGGCGCGGGGCGGTAACCGGGCCGCGCGAGGTCCGCCCGCAGCAAGGCTGGCGCCTCAGGTTTGTAGAAGATTTCCGTCTCGAAATCGAGCCCAGGGGAGAGCCCGAGATAGGCGTGGCTCGGCCGCGCGTAGCAGTAGACGCAGCCGTGCTGGCAGCCGCGGTAAGGGTTGAGGGAACGGTCGAAGGGGACGTCGGGGGAATCGTTGCGCGACAGGATGCTGCGCGCCGAGTCCAGGTGCAGGTGGGTGCGCAGGGCCGGCACCTTCAGGTCCGCCCCGCCGGGAGGCGGACGCCCCCCGGGCGGCAACGCGCCGCGGGGCGACCCCCAGTCGTCCTGCCAGCCGTCATCGACGGCCACGCGGTCGTGCTCGGCGAAGCGCGACTTGGGGCTGGACAGGGCCCCGCGCCCCTTGCGCGGCGGCAGCGTCCCCGGCGAGGGGTCTTGGGCTTTGCTCATGCGGGTGATCCGGGACAGGGCTTACGCATTGATACCACAACCGCCGGCGCCTGGGGATGGCTTGCGGGGCCGGTATCCACGGTGGGCACAACGTGGCAGAAGCGCCAACCACCGCATCTACGGGGCGCTGTAACGGCTCAACTCAGCGATCACACAGGGGCGCTCAGTCCGCGCCGGCGGCCCAAGCAACACCTTTCTGGCAATCGGACAGGCACGATGCCGCACGCGTGGGTCCGGGGCTCAGACGTCGCCTTCGCCTTTGGGCAGCAGGGCATTCCCCGACGCGCACCGTTTCTTAGCGCGTTCTTAACGCCTTACCCCCTGGTCTTAGCCACACTTTGATCGGCAACGACCTAGAGTAGGCAGCACACCCCTACCTGCGCTATGGAGATGTCATGGATCTGCTCTACCTCGCCCTGGGCCTGGGCTTCTTCGCCCTGACGGCCCTGCTGGTCTCGGCCTTCGAGAGCATCCGGAGGCGCTGATGGACCCCCTCTATCTCATCGCCTTGATCGTCACTCTGGGCCTCTTTGCCTACCTGGTGGCTGTCCTCTTCTTCCCGGAGCGTTTCTCATGACCGGCAATGGCTATTTCCAGCTCGCGCTCTACCTGGTCGCCCTCCTCGGGCTGGCCTGGCCCCTGGGGCTCTACATGGCCCGCGTCTACCG
>JBFZCW010000328.1:0-15400 GCA_041307765.1 Chromatiaceae bacterium | reverse complement strand
TCCCGGCGAAGCTGCCGACAGTGCCCAGGGCATAGAGCCGCCCGGCCACCGCCCCACCCGCTCCAGGTCCGAGGCCAGCGCCCCACCGCCAAAGGTCAAGGCCACGCCCATGAGCAGGCTGGGCGGGGCGAACAGGACGGGCGCCGCAGTGACCCGCCCCAGGCGGGGCCCCAGATCCGCCAGGGCCGCGCCGAGTGGGGCGGCCCACAAGGGGCAGGAGCAGGGTGGGCCAGCGCTCCGAGAGCCAGCCCCCGAGCCAGGAGCCCCCCTCATGGCCCCGAGGCAGATGCCAACCAGGCTCCCCCAGACGGACACCGAGCCCGCCGAACGAGGGCGCCAACACCCGGCTGCCGGCGATCTCCAGCGCCATCAGCACCGCCCCGGAGACGGAAGATCAGGAGGCCCACGGCATAGCCGCCGTTGGCCCGGCCCGCGCCGGTTCCCTCCTGACGTCTGGTGGTTTCGCGGGACACCGGATTTCCTGGTGCTCGCTGCGCTACGGCGCTGCCGCGCCTAACGCACCCTAAGGGGCTCGGGTAGGGTGCGTTGGCGAAGCGTAACGCACCAAGGCGCCTCGGCCAGGAACCAAGCTGGTGCAGGGGTCCCGCGACGGCAGATCAGAAGCCCATCTTTTCAAAGAAGCTTTTGACACCGTCCAGCCAGGAGCTGGAGGTCGGACTATGGCGCTCGCCGCCCTCGCGGACGCTGTCGTGGAATTCGCGCAACAGCTCCTTTTGACGCTCCGTCAGGTTGACCGGGGTCTCGATCACCACCCGGCAGATGAGGTCGCCGACGGGCCCGCCGCGCACCGGACGCACGCCCTTACCGCGGATGCGGAACATCTTGCCGGTCTGGGTCCCGGCCGGGATCTTCAGGACGCCTTTGCCCTCCAGGGTAGGCACCTCCAGCTCGCCGCCAAGGGCTGCCTCGACGAAGCCGATGGGGACCTCGCAAAACAGGTTGCTGTCCTCGCGGGTGAAGATCGGATGCTCCTGAACCTGGACCTGGACATACAGATCGCCCGCGGGTCCACCATGGGGCCCGCGCTCGCCTTCCCCCGCCAGGCGGATGCGGTCGCCGGCGTCCACCCCTGGAGGTACCTTGACGGACAGGGTCTTGTGCTCCTGCACACGCCCGGCCCCGCGGCAGTGGCCGCAGGCCTCCTCGATGATCTGTCCGCTGCCCCGGCACTGGGGGCAGGTCTGCTGTATGGAGAAGAAGCCCTGCTGCATCCGAACCTGGCCCGCCCCGCCGCAGGTCGGGCAGGTCTTCGGCTTGGTGCCGGGCTTGGCGCCGCTGCCGCCGCAGAACTGGCACTCCACGGCGGTGGGGATGCGGATCTTGACCTCCTTGCCGGCGACCGCCTCCTCCAGGGTCAGGGCCAGGTCGTAGCGCAGGTCGGAGCCGCGGTTGCCGCGCCGCCCGCCTGCCCCGCGACCGCCGAAGATGTCGCCGAAGACATCGCCAAAGATGTCGGAGAAGGCGCCGTCGCCGCCGAAACCGCCAGGCCCGCCACCACCAAAGCCGCCCGCCCCCACCCCCGCGTGCCCGAACTGGTCATAGGCCGAGCGCTTCTTGGGGTCGGTGAGGACTTCGTAGGCCTCCTTTGCCTCCACGAACTTCTGTTCCGTGCTGGTGTCTCCGGCGTTGCGGTCCGGGTGGTACTTCATGGCCAGCCGCCGGTAAGCCTTCTTGATGTCGGCCTCGCTGGCGTTGCGGCTGACGCCCAGGACCTCGTAGTAATCGCGCTTGGGCATGCTTCAGCTTCCAGCCGTCAGCCCCCGGCGACCAGCCATCGCTCACTGGAGGCTGATCGCTGGGGGCTGTAGGGTCATCGGGGTTCAGGGGCCGCCGGCAGCCGGGCCGGCCCTGGGCGGGGTGGTCGGCGGCCGACCATGGGCATCACTTGTGACTATCTTTCACTTCCTCGAACTCGGCATCGACCACGTCGTCCTTGCCTCCACCGCCCGGCTGGCCACCTGCCGGGCCCTCCGGACCGGCCCCGGGATCGCCCGCGCCGCCCTGAGTCTGCGCATAGAGGCGCTCGGCCATCTTGCCGGAGACTTCCCCCAGGGCCTTGGCCAGCCGCTCGATGCGGTCCTTGTCCTCGCCCTTCATGGCCTCCTCCAGCTCCTTGATGCTCGCCTCGATGGAGGACTTCTCGCCCGCATCCATCTTGTCCCCGAGTTGTTCCATGGACTTGCGTGTGGCGTGGATCATGCCGTCGGCGTGGTTACGCGTCGACACCAACTCGTGGAAGCGGCGGTCATCTTCGGCGTGGGCCTCGGCGTCCTTGACCATACGCTGGACCTCCGTTTCCGACAGACCCGAGGACGCTTTAATGATGATGGACTGTTGCTTGCCGGTGGCCTTGTCCTTGGCGGAGACGTTGAGGATGCCGTTGGCGTCGATGTCGAACTTGACCTCGATCTGGGGCACCCCCCGCGGGGCCAGGGGGATGTCGCTCAGGTCGAAGCGGCCCAGGGACTTGTTGTCCGCTGCCCGCTCGCGCTCGCCCTGCAGGACATGCACCGTCACCGCCATCTGGTTGTCGTCGGCGGTGGAGAAGACCTGCTGGGCGCTGGTCGGGATGGTGGTGTTCTTCTCGATGAGCTTGGTCATGACCCCGCCCAGGGTCTCGATGCCCAGCGAGAGCGGCGTGACGTCGAGTAGGAGCACGTCCTTGACCTGGCCGCCCAGCACTCCGCCCTGGATGGCCGCTCCGATGGCCACCGCCTCGTCGGGGTTGACGTCCTTGCGCGGTGGCTTGCCGAAGAAGCCCTCGACCTTGGCCTGAACCTTTGGCATGCGGGTCTGACCCCCGACCAGGATGACCTCATCAACCTGGCTTGCCGTGACACCCGCATCCTTCAGGGCGATGCGGCAGGGCTCGATTGTGCGGTCCACCAGGTCCTCGACGAGGGACTCGAGCTTGGCGCGGGTCAGCTTGACGTTGAGGTGCTTGGGGCCGGTCTGGTCGGCGGTGATATAGGGCAGGTTGATGTCCGTCTGCTGGCTCGATGAAAGCTCGATCTTGGCCTTCTCCGCGCCCTCCTTCAGGCGCTGCAGGGCCAGCGGGTCGTTTCGCAGGTCCACGCCCTGCTCCTTTTTGAACTCGGTGACCAGCCAGTCGATGATGCGCTTGTCGAAATCCTCGCCCCCGAGGAACGTGTCCCCATTAGTGGACAGGACCTCGAACTGGTGCTCACCCTCGACCTCTGCGATCTCGATGATGGAGATGTCGAAGGTCCCGCCGCCGAGGTCGTAGACGGCGATCTTCTGGTCGCCGCGACGCTTGTCCATGCCGTAGGCCAGGGCCGCGGCGGTTGGCTCGTTGATAATGCGCTTGACCTCGAGGCCGGCGATGCGCCCGGCGTCCTTGGTTGCCTGACGCTGGGAGTCGTTGAAGTAGGCCGGAACTGTGATCACGGCCTCGGTGACGGTCTCGCCCAGATAGTCCTCGGCAGTCTTTTTCATCTTCTGCAGGACCTTGGCCGAAATCTCCGGCGGGGCCATCTTTTTGCCGCTCACGTCCACCCAGGCGTCACCGTTGTCGGCGCGCACGATCTTGTAAGGGACCATGTCCATGTCCTTCTTCACCACGCCGTCTTCGAAGCGCCGGCCGATGAGCCGCTTGATGGCGAACAGGGTGTTCTTCGGGTTGGTCACCGCCTGGCGCTTGGCGGACTGGCCGACCAGAACCTCGCCGTCGCCGCTGTAGGCAACGATGGAGGGGGTGGTGCGATCGCCCTCGGCGTTTTCGATCACCTTGGCCTTACCGCCCTCCATGACCGCGACGCAGGAGTTGGTGGTCCCCAGGTCGATACCGATGATCTTACTCATGATGTTGATTCTCCGATTCTAATTCTGCGCTTAGGTGGGGTCTCGCTGGCCCGTTGAATGGGGCAAAACCCTTCGATTTTCAAGTGTGTTGCCGGTCTCGTCAGGGTTTGCGCGAGACGATGACCATGGCCGGGCGAACCAGGCGGCCGTTGAGCAGGTAGCCCTTTTGCACGACCGAGGCCACCGTGTTGGGAGCCAGGTCGTCGCGCGGAACCATGGTCATGGCTTGGTGGAAGTCCGGGTTGAAGGGCTGGCCCTCCGGGGCGATGGCCTCGACTCCAAACTTGGCCATGGTATCGGCCATGAGCTTGAGGGTGAGCTCTGTGCCTTCGCGCAGCTTGTCGAGATTGGCGCCTTCGGCATGGGCAGCGTCATAGCCCAGCTCTAGGCTGTCGCGCACCTGCAGGAGCTCGCGCACGAACCCGTCCAAGGCGAACTTGTGGGCGTTCTCCAGCTCGCGGGCCTGGCGGCGATGGACATTCTCGATTTCCGCGCGGGCGCGCAGGAGCTGGTTCCAGTGATCGTCCGCCTTGGCGCGGGCGTCCTCGAGCAGGGCGACGAGTTGGGCCGGCTCCGCCGGTTCAGGCTCCGGCTCATCGATCGCCTCGGGCCGGGGATCGGCCTCGGCCACCGGCTCGACCATCGGCTCGTTGGCGGCCGGGCTCTGCGTCTCGTCCGGTGCTGTGACTACTTCTTGCGATGTCATTTCGACCTCCGAATCGAATTGGGCAATCTCGCGCCTGATGTCCGGCGCACGGGGCAGTTCAAAACGGCGAGGGGTGGTGTGGGCGTCCTCAGGGTGGCCAGGATGCCTCCATGACAACGGCAACCCGCTGCGCCTCGTCCCTCATTGCTGGCGCAACGCTGCGGCGAGGAGCCGCGCCGTGACGTCCACCACGGGAATCACTCGCTGGTAGTCCATGCGGGTCGGGCCAATGACCCCGAGGACACCGACCACCTGGTCGTCCACCCGATAGGCCGTGGTCACCAGACTGCAATCGTCCAGAATCTGGTACCCGGATTCCTCACCCAAGAAGATCTGGACGCCCTCCGCGTCCATGCAGCGGTCGAGCAGAAACAAGATCTCGCGCTTCTTGGTGAAGGCGTCGAAGAGCTGCTTGAGCCTGTCCAGATTGGCCAGCTCGGAGAATCCCATGAGGTTGGTCTGGCCGGCGATGTAGCAGTCGTCCTTGTGCTCTGCTGTCTCGACCACGCGCTTGGCCATTGCCACCGCCTGTAGCATGGCCTGATCCACGTGCGCGTGGGTCCGTTTGAGGTCTTCGAGCAACCGCTTGCGCACGTCGCGCATGTCCTGCCCGGTGAATATGCTGTTGAGAAAATTTGCCGCCTGTTCCAGCTCCGAGGGCGTAAAGCAGCGCTCGGCGGGAAAGATCCGGTTATGCACCTCACCGTCGCTGGTCACCAGGATGGCCAGGATGCGATTGCAGGACAGGGGCAGCAGCTCGATCTGGCGAAAGGCGTTGCGTTCGTGGCGCGGGACCATCACCACCCCCGCCATGTGCGTGATCCCCGAAAGCAGCAGGGAGGCGCTCTCGATCAGGGCCGCCGGGTCACGCTGGCTCTCCAGCCCCTGCCGCATGGACTCGATGTCCTGCTCGGGCAACGGCCTGACGGTCAACAGACTATCGATGAAAAGCCGGTAGCCAGCCACCGTGGGGATACGTCCGGCAGACGTATGGGGGGACACTACCAGCCCCATTTCCTCCAGGTCGGCCATGACATTGCGCACCGTGGCCGGGCTCAGCTCCAGGCCCGTGTCCTTCGCCAGGGTGCGCGAGCCGATGGGCTGCCCCTCGCGGATGTAGCGCTCGATCAGCGCCTTCAGGAAGTGCTGGGCGCGTTCGCTGACCTGTCTTTCGCCAGAGATGCCGTGTGTGGCCTAGCCGATCTCGCTGCAAACGCGTTAAATGGTGGGGTTCAAGTTTCGTGTTAGCACTCTTTCCAGTCGAGTGCTAAGGCCCAAAGAATTTAGGGCGTGAGGACATGACTGTCAAGGTTGCCCAAGACCAACCCTGTTCTCCCGGGGCGGCGGTGCGGTGTTGGCCTGTTTGCAGCCCCATGCTAAGTTGTGCGCCACCCCGCCCGCGACTCCGCACATCCGGTACCTGCAACCACCCATGTCGCGCTTCCAGACCATCGGCATCCTTGGTAAGAGCAGCGACCCGGGCCGGGTTGGTCCGACCGTGGCCCGCCTGGTCGGGCATCTCAAGACGCGGGGCCGGGCGGTCCTATGTGACCGGACCAGTGCCGCCCTGCTCGGCCTGCCGGCTGAGGCGGGCCTGGAGGCGGAGGACCTCGGGCCGCGCTGCAATCTCGCGGTGGTGGTGGGCGGCGACGGCACCCTGCTCGGCGCCGCTCGCACCTTCGCCGGCCATGGTGTGCCGCTGGTCGGTATCAACCTGGGGCGCCTCGGCTTCCTGGCAGACGTCTCACCGGACGAGATCGAGGGGTGCCTGGACCGTATCCTGGACGGTGCCTATGCCGAGGAGGCCCGTTGCATGCTCCGCGCACGCGTGGAACCTGGCTCGGGCGATCCCGCAAGGTCGGAGCCGCTGCCTGGGCCCCTGCTCGCCCTCAACGACGTGGTGGTCCACAAGTGGAACACGGCGCGGATGATCGAGTTCGAGACCTATATCGACGGGGTCTTCGTCAACGCCCAGCGCTCCGACGGCATCATCATCGCCACCCCCACCGGGTCCACCGCCTATGCCCTGTCCGGTGGGGGTCCCCTGCTCCACCCGACCCTGGACGTGATCGTACTCGTCTCCATCTGCCCGCACACCCTCAGCAACCGGCCGCTTGTGGTGCCTGGGAACAGCCGCATCGAGATCCGCGTCTGCGGGTTCGACCAGGGCCATGTCCACATCACCTGCGACGGGCAGACCAACCTGTCGCCCCAGCCCAATGCCCGGGTCCTGGTGCAGAAGACCGGCAAGCCCATCCGCCTCCTCCACCCCGAGGGCCACGACCACTACGCCATCCTGCGCGCAAAGCTCGGTTGGGGCGGGCACCAGCAGCCCCTGACGGAAGGCACAGAGGCGCCGCCGTCGAGGTCGTCGTGCTGAGCCAGGTCTTCATCAAGGACCTGGCCATCGTCAGCGCGCTGGATCTGGAGCTGACGCCAGGCCTCACAGCCCTCACCGGCGAGACCGGGGCCGGCAAATCCATTCTGATCGACGCCCTGGGTCTGGCCCTCGGGGACAAGGCGGACCCCGGGATGATCCGGTCCGGTTGCGAGCGCGCCGAGATCGTCGCGAGCTTTGACCTCGCCGCCTGTCCGCAGGCCCTGGCCTGGCTCGCCGAGCAGAGGCTCGACGACGGCCCCGAGTGTCTGGTGCGCCGCGTCCTGGTGGAGGGAGGGCGTTCCCGGGCCTTCGTCAACGCCCGCCCCGTCACCACTGCCCAGTTGCAGCAACTGAGCGAGCTGCTGGTGGACATCCATGGCCAGCACGCCCACCAGTCTCTGCTGCGCCCCGCCACCCAGCGGGACCTGCTCGACGGCTATGGGGGCCACACGGACTTGGCCAAGGAGGTGGCAGATCTCTCCCGGACCTATCGGGAGCAGGACCGGCTCCTGCGCCGCCTTGAGACCGACGCCGCCGACCGCGCTGCCCGCCTGGACCTGCTGCGCTACCAAGTCGGTGAGTTGGAGGCCCTGGGGATGACCGCCGAGCAGATCCTGGAGCTAGACCAGGAGCAGCGGCGCTTGGGCAGTCTGGGACGACTCCAGGAGGTCGGGGCACGCCTACTGATGCAGTTCGACGAGGCCGAGCCCTGCGTCAGCGACACCTTGCGCCATGCCGGGTCCGAGCTGGCGGATGTCGCCGGGATAGACCCTCGTCTGAGCCCGCTTCTGGAGCTGGTGGAGGGGGCCGCCATCCAGGTCCAGGAGGCGGCGGCTGGGCTGCGCCAATACCTGGCCGACCTGGACGTGGACCCGGGCCTGATTGAGCAGGTCGAGGCCCGCCTGGGGCAGGTCCACGACCTCAGCCGCAAGTACCGTTGCGCCCAGGAGGCCCTTCCGGAGGCCCTGGAAGCACACCGGGCCGAGCTCGCCACCCTAGAGCGGGCGGACCTGAGCGCCGAAGCGCTGAGCGCAGCCCGCGACGCCGCCCGCTCCGCTTACCTCGCGCGTGCCCAGGCCCTGAGCGCGGCCCGCGCGAAGGCGGCCGGCCGCTTGGGGGAGACCATCACCGGATTCATGCACCAACTCGGCATGGGGGGCGGGCAGTTTGCCGTTGCCCTCTCGCCACTGGACGCCGACGAGGCTGGCCCTGGCGGCGTCGACCGGATCGAATTTCAGGTCAGCGCCAACCCGGGCCAGCCGCTGGCACCCCTGGCCAGGGTGGCGTCCGGCGGGGAGCTGTCGCGGATCGGGCTCGCCATCCAGGTCGCCACCGCCGAGTGCGGGACTGTTCCGACCCTGGTCTTCGACGAGGTGGACGTCGGCATCGGCGGCGGCGTGGCGGAGATTGTCGGGCGGCTGCTGCGCCGCCTGGGCGGCGACCGACAGGTCCTGTGCGTGACCCACCTCCCCCAAGTCGCGGCCCAGGCCCACCACCACCTCAAGGTCAGCAAACACGCCCTGGACGGTCGGACCTACACCCAGATCCAGTCGCTGGATCGCGCCGATCGTACAGAGGAGATCGCCCGCATGCTGGGCGGGACCGAGATCACGCAAAAGACCCGCGCCCACGCCGACGAGATGCTGGACCGCAGCGGGTAAGGGTCCCCACGGGGGGCAGGCGGCAATCCGCCCTCAGCGGCGGCGATAGAAGCGGTGGCCCTGGAAGCTCAGCACAACGCCGTCGGGCATGATGTCCTCGACCTTGAGGCCTTCCCTTGTCGTATCGCCTGGGGTGTATTTCAGGGCGTTGATGACGACGAAGCGCTTGGATGTGTCCGTGTCGTAGATGTGGGCCGTCATGAAAAAGGCAGGCAGGCGGCTCTCGATCTCCAGCGGCAGGCGCAGCTTGGTGGGATCCTCAGGCGCGGCCTTCGCGGCGGCCGGCCGGGGGGCGCCGCCGGAACGCTCGCGGCGGAGCTCCTCCTTGAATGCCTCGACGTCCTGGCGGAGGTCCTCGGGGATAGGTGCGACTTCAGGCTCGGGCAGGGCGGCCCGCGGGGGCTTGGTCCGGCGAGGGCGCGCATCCCGTGGCGGAATGGGCGGTGGCGGCTCGACCGGCTCGACCGGCTCGGCGGGCTCTGCCGGGCCGATCTCCTCGTCCATCTCCATCCAGTCGCCCGACGGCGGCGGCTCTTCCATCGCATTCAGGTCGCTGTCGCCCGGATTCATTTCGACGTCGCCGCCTTCGATGCTCTCGACATCTTCCTCCAGCGACGCGAGCAGATCCCTGCCCTTTGCCCCCCGCGGCGCCCGCTTGGCCGGAGCCGGCGGCGGCACATCGCCGCTAATGACGGTCTGGGTCAGGCCCTGAGGCACACTGTCGGGAGACCCTGGCGCCCCCAGACCGCGTGGCCCGGCCCCGGCCGCATCCAGACCTTGATCGCGAAGGGTCTGCGGGGGCTCGCCAGGAGTCCCTGGTGCTCCGAGCGGTGCGACCGGAAGTGCCGCGATCTGCGATGGAGACCCCCGCAGAGCCTCGGCCCCGATGGTCGTCGGGGGCGAGGCAACCAGGGCGTCCGACGGCGCGCCGCGGGCAGCCGGTTCGGGCTGGGTAGCCGCAGGCGAGACCTCGACCTGATGCAGGGCGGCATAAAGGGCGATGGCGACCGCGAGGGCCGCCAGGCCTACCGCCACCAGCCCCCAGGGTTTGCCGCGCGGGGCTCGGTGCGACTCCGTCGCGGGCACGGCGACGAGGGTTGGGACCTGCCCGAGCTCGCGCTCGTTCTGGGATTTCTTCAGGGCCTCCAGGATGTAGGACATGGTCCTCAGGAACCCTTCGAGAGTTTTGGGATGCCTGGCATCCCCACAGCGTTGTTGAGCTGAATCAGGGTCTTTGGCCCGGCGATACCATCAGGGTTGAGGCCGTACTTGACCTGGAATCGCCGTAGCGCGGCGCCCACGGCGGCGTCGAAGGTACCGGACTCCGTATCGGTCACCCCGAGCTCAGGGACCTTGGAGAGCAGCTTGCGCAGCCAGCGCACGGGCTCGCCGCTGGACGCCGCGCTGATCGCCACGGTCCCAACCGGCGGGGGCTGCCAGACCAAGGTGTAGCTGCCCGACAGGAGCGTCTTCAGGTCGGCACGAGGCATCTGGTGGCTACCGTCCGGGTGGGCCAGGGTGACCCTATCGGCATCCAGTCCGATCAGGACCAAATACCTTGCCTCTCGCCCCTGACCGGGCTGCGGGCGAAGCCTGAGCAAGGCTGGCCTGTTTAGGGCATACAACTGGCGCCAGGTCCCGCGGTCGCGCTCGCACCGCAGACCGTAGGCGGGGATTTGTTCGCAGGGGGCACCGGGGCCCAGCTCCTTGAGGTTGAGACCCCAAAGCGTGAGGAGCAGGCGCATGGCGTCGGGCTCGCTGAGTGCGAGTGTACGAGGATCGACAGGTGCAGCGGGCACCGGCGTCGCAATGGGTGTCGCAATCGGCGCCGTAATCGCTGTAACGGCCGGTCCAGCGGATACCTCGGGCGTCGCAATGACACTCGCCAGGGCGACTCCGGAGTCCGCCGGCTCTGCCTGAGATATCGGGGCCGTCGGGAAGGTCGAGGGCATCGGTCCAGCTTCTCGACCCGGAACAGGCTCTGCCGCCGCCGGCGGGGCAGGTTGCTGGACAGCGGCCTGCACCAGGGTCGCCGCGGGGTCCGGAATCGGTTCCGAGCTGGGCTGCGGGGCAGGTTCGGGCGGGGCGTCCGCCGTTGCCGCCGCTGCCAAATCCGGACCCGTCTCCGCCGGGGACGGGCCATGGGGCTCGGGAGCTAGCTCAGGTCCAGGATCCGGTTTGATCTCTGCAACCGGCGGTGTTGGGTCCGGCGCTTGCGTCGGCGGATCGGCCGGGCGGCCTTCCGGCGCGGCCGGTTTCTCCGGCAGCAGATGCGCGCCAAGCTCGCCGATCCCGGAGTCATCCGTCTCCAGCCAACCCCGTATCCACCATCCCCCAGCGAGGGCTGCCGCCAGCCCTGCTGCGATCAGGACCTTCCCGAGCCCCCGCCGCCGCGGCGGCAATGCCGCCTCCCCCTTCACCTCGTGGGCGGACTTGTCGACGATGCGGGGAGTGACGTGGGCGCTGCGGCTGACATAGGCCCCAAGGAGGGCCCGGTCACACAGGATATTGATGAGCCTCGGTACCCCGCCGGAAAGGGCATGGATCCGACGGACCGCAGAGGGGGTGAAGAGGGGTCGCTCCACGCCGCCGACCGCGAGCCGATGTCGGATGTAATCGCCGGTCTCCCGCGCGTCCAGGGGCTTGAGGTGGAAGCGGGCCGTGATGCGCTGGTCGAGCTGGCGCAGGCCCTGGCGCCCAAGCAAAGTGCGCAGCTCCGGCTGACCCACCAGGAAAATCTGCAGCAACTTGTGCTTCGGGGTCTCCAGGTTGGTGAGCAGGCGAATCTGCTCCAGCACCTTCGGGCGCAGGTTCTGGGCCTCGTCGATCATCAGGACCGGGCGCCGACCGTTCGCGTGCGCCTGGAGCAGGAAGTCGTTGATGCGATCCACGAGCTGCTTGCTCGTACGCTCCTGCTCGGAGATCCGGATTCGGAACTCGTCGCAGATGGCTCGCAGCAATTCGAGGGAGGAGACCGCCGGGTTGAGGATCAGGGCGACATCCACCTCGGGCGGGAGCTGCTCCAGGAAGGCACGGCAGACGGTCGTCTTCCCCGTACCGACCTCGCCGGTGAGGAGCACGAAACCGCCGCCCTCCCCCGCACCATAGAGCAGGTGGGCGAGCGCCTCCCTGTGCTGCTCGCTCAGGAACAGGTACTGGGGGTCTGGGGTAATCGAGAAGCTCGCCTCGCTGAGGCCGAAGTATTTGGGGTACAAGGGCTATGTCTGCGCGGGATGGCGCCGTGGATGGGTCTACGGAAGCGAAAGCGGCCGGCCGGTCTGAAGTCCGTCGGGTCCGCCGGCTATAAACATGCAGGCTGGCACCCGGACAGGCTAAACAGCCAACGAGGACCAGTCAACCCACAACGCAGAATCGCAGCCGCCCCAAGAGCGCGGCCTGGCGTTGTGGATCGGGTCCCATGGTCCGGGCGCAATCCCGCCGGCCCTGGCGCCGCATCCAGACTGCTGGGGGTCCTGTCCCTGGGGCCTGCCGCAGAACTGTCATATTTCCATGCGACACTTCCGGGCCACCTCGCGTCGCCGCCGGCGGCCCGATGCAATCCATGGCCACAACTCAGTTTTAATGATGGGGACGGGAGATGGCAGGTTCCACCAACCTGGTGCAGAAGAAGCGGACACACCTCGAGCGTAGCGTCCATGATTTGGGGGTCCTGGTGATCAAGGCCCTGCGAAGGTCCGTCGCCTGCGTGCGGGAGCAAGACCTCGCCTTGGCCGAGCAAATCGTCGCCGAGGACAGCCTGATCAACCACCGCCGCCGTGTCCTGGAGCAGGAGTGTCTGGTGACCCTTGCGGCCTTCAAGCCCGCCGCCGAAGACCTGCGCGGTATCGGGTCCTGCCTGGGGGTGGTCTCCGAGCTCGAACGCATCGGGGATTACGCCGCGGATGTGGCACGCATCGTGCGCCGCGCCGGGGTTGAGACCTTCCCGACGGAACCGGTCTCGGCCATTGTCAAAGAAGCGGACCAGGCCATCGCGATGCTCGCGGCAGCCCTTGTCGCGTTCGGAGTCGGGGCCGGGGCAGAGGGCGCTCGGGAGGCCGTAGCCGCCGAGCCTCAGGTCGACCAGGCGGAGGAGGCCGTTGTCGAGCAGGTTCTTGGGATGATGCGCACAGACCCCGAGTTTGCCAGGCTCGGGACCTACCTGCTGTGGATCGCCCACAACTACGAGCGGGTCGCCGACCGGGCCACCAATGTGGCGGAGTATGTCATCTACATCTCGTCCGGTCAGGCGGAGGAGCTGAACTAAGGGTCACGGCAAGACGCAGCGCGAATCGCCTGTCACAGCGTTCCCGGGGTTCGACCGGGGCGAACCGTCCTCAGATGGCGATCTGCCGGTAGGCGCTCTCGGCCAGCGCCTGCAGCCCAGTTCGCTCAAGCTCGCCCGCCAGTGCATAGGACAAGGGCCCCTCGGTCCAATAGACAACCGACACCCCCTCCTCCTGAGCGAAGCGCAGCGCCGTGTCGCGGCCGTCCGCCTCGGTCGGGCAGGCGTACAGGATGACCCTTTTGCCCCCGTGATCCTCGTACATCAGGAGGGCCCCCGGGCCGTCATCGCTGGACAGGAGCCGCCCCCCCAATAGGAGGAACCCAAGATCGTCCAGGCGCGGTGCCCGCACCTGGACGCCCATACGCTTGGTCAGCCAGGACACCAGGTGTTGCTCCTGGTCGCCCGGAACCTCGACCGGGTGGCGGACCTCCGGCGCATAGACGGCATAGGCCATGGCCGCCTCCCTCACCGTGTGGGGGACGGCGGCCAGGAACGACCCGGCACCGCGCTCCAATTGCATTCCGAACCAGGCCCCGGTCAGCATGAGAAACACGCCGGCGGCCGCTGCACCGAGGGGCCGCAGCCAACGGCGAGTCGTTTCGGGTCGCAGCATGCTCTCCGGGATGGGCTCTTGCAGGACAGGCGCGTAAAGTCCGCGCAGGCCATCGCGGATCAGGGCGTAGTCCGCTGCCTGACGCCTGGCCTCCGGGTTGTTCGCCAGCCACTCCTCCACACGCCGGCGCGCCTCCGGCGAAAGCTGCTCGTCGACGTAGGCATGCAGATCTGTGATCTCGGTGGGTAGTTGGTTTTTCATCACTTCACCCTCCGCAGTGGGGGCTTGCGCTCCCCCGCCAAGTAACGGCGCAGGCGCTCTCTGGCCCGGTGCAGGCGGGACATGACGGTGCCGATCGGTATGCCGAGGACCGCCGCCACCTGCTCGTAAGTCATCTCCTCCAGACAAACGAGCAGCAAGACCTCGCGTTGCTCCGCGGGCAGTTCCGCGAGCCCCCGCTCCAGATCTCGCATCTGCAAGGGCACGTCCGCGCCCTGCAGTTTCATGTCGGGATAGTCCGTGTCCGCGATGGACTCGGTGTCGGGGTACTTCCGTCTAAGGCCGTTGATATGGACGTTGTGCATGAGAGTAAATAGCCAGGCGCGCAGATCCGTGCCGGGCTCCCAGCGGTGCGCCTTGCGCCAGGCCCTTTCCAGGCAGTCCTGGACCAGATCGTCCGCGGCCTGCGCGCTCCGGGTCAGCGCCCGGGCATAGCGCCGCAGGCGCGGAATCTGAGCTGCGAGCAAATCGCCCGTGATCCCGGTCGACATAGGCCTCGAATCCTCTTCCCGCGAAGTTGTTAGACGTCAGGTCCGCTTCAGCGTGCCAGGGGGATTGAAAAGCCCCGCAGCCCTGCGCCTTAACCTTGAGAACACCCGAAGGCAGCATTCTATTCCGCCGCCCAAGAAAGATCGCCGTCACTCCGACCGAGGCGCTGACGTCACCCTCGGACCGCGCCAGCGCCTTGACCCCCGCAGGGCGCGGCGGGTAGCCTCCTTCGGCGAGACCGCTGGGCAACCCCTGCCCTCTTTGCCCGTGGCGACTCCGGCCCGTTACGGCCACACCGCCCCCCAGACCTTGCAGGATCCCTCATGTCCGTGCTCGCACCGGCGCCTCTGATGGAATGGACCACCGTCGGCGCGACCACCTTCGGCCTGATTTTCCTGGCGGAGATGGGAGACAAGAGCCAACTGGTGTGCATGACGCTGGCGGCCAGACACCGGCACTTGCCCGTGCTGGCTGGTTCCATCGTCGCCTTTGCCCTGCTCAACACGCTTGCCGTGGTGTTAGGGGCCGGGGCTGCCCAGTGGCTGCCGGAGCGTATCTTGGCGGCGGTCGTTGCAGTCTTGTTTGGGACCTTCGGGGTTCTCGCCCTGCGCGCCGCTCCAGGGGGTGAGGAGGCCATGCGGGGGCGCGGCCGGTATGGTGTCTTTCTGACCACGTTACTCATGCTCATCCTCGCCGAGATGGGCGACAAGACTCAACTCGCAGTCGCCGGCATGGCCGGCGTCAGCCCGCCGCTAGCGGTCTGGCTGGGTGCTACTGTCGCCCTGATCACCACCTCCGCCCTCGGTGTCCTCGTCGGCTGCAGGTTGCTGCAACGCATCCCCATCCACCGCCTGCAACAGGGCAGTGGGGTCTTCTTCCTGGCCCTCTCGGGCCTCGCCCTGACTAGGGTCTTCTAGCCGGATCGCGGCGTCCCCGCCGCCACGGTCCAGGCCTGCCCTCGGCGATGCGCCGCATGGGCATTGGACTGGGGACCGGGCCGCCCGCAGCTTTTCGCACAGCGCGGGAATAAACCTCCGGCCTCGGCTGTTTATGCAGCGTAGGCACTACACCCCGGAGAAGGCCCCAATGCCAGACACTCTCAGCTTGCCGCCTGGCCTCGTGGACGGCGATGGCCGGGCCTGGGTGCGCCTGTTCCCGATGCTCGCGGCTGGGGATACCCTGACACAGACTCTCATGCACGGAG
>JBFZCW010000327.1:0-4843 GCA_041307765.1 Chromatiaceae bacterium | reverse complement strand
GACCGTAGTGCTGGCTGTACTGGTCGAACTGGGTGTGGAAGCCGGTCACCGCCGGTGCCCCGGCCCCTCGGGCGGCCCTCAAGGCGGCGTGCCCCAGCGGGCCCTGGGTTGCAATATAGACCAGGTCGGGCCGCTCACGCCGCCAGAGGCGGCGCAGGCGCCAAAAGACCGGCAGCCCAAAGCGCAGCCCGCGATACCCGGGGATGGGCAGGCCCGGGACCAGGGTCTCCGCCGGATGCCGGGCCTCACATGACCGCGGATTGCCAGTCTGCCGGGGACGGACCACATGGACCCGGTGGCCGCGCCTCTCCAAGCCGAGGACCAACTGGTGCATGATGTTCACCACCCCGTTGATCTCGGGCGGGTAGGTCTCAGTGATGATTGCCAGCTGCAGGGGTCGCTGGGCGGACATGCCGGCCATGCGCAGCCCCGCGTCAGCACGCATCGCCCGGCTGGACGGCAATTGGCGATAGGGAGGGTACGTGATCGCAATGAGGAAGATCGCGTCGGCCAGCGGGCTCACCGCGGTCGACGACCAGCCTGGCCGCGATGGCCCGACGCGCCTCCTCCGCAAGGCGCCGCCGGTCCAGATCGGCCACCCGGAGCGGGGCAAGAAAGCTGACCCGCACCTCCATACCAGGGTGGCGGAGCACGCGCCACAGGTGTGCTACCAGAGTATCGTCGCCAAGAAAGGGGGCGACAGGGTCCGGCTCAGGTCCGCCGCCGTAGTGCAGTGCGACGGGTTGGACCGCGAGGCCAGTCTGCTGGCAGACGGCGAACAACCGCGGGTGAAACCGCAACACCTCGCGGCCGTCGCTGGTGGTCCCCTCCGGAAAGATGGCCACCGGCTGCCCGGACTGGAGGTGTGCGTAGATCTCCTCGACGACCTCACCGACCCGATGGGCGCCGCGGGTGATAAAGATCGTCCCTGCCAGCTCCGACATCCAGCCAATCAGCGGCCAGGCCCGGACGTCCGCCTTGGACACGAATCGGACATTGCCCTGTGCCCCAATGACGGGGATGTCGAGCCAAGAGACGTGGTTGGCCACCAGCAAGGGGGTTCCGGCAACCGCCCCATCGGTCCGTACCCGCAGCCTGAGGCACCGCAGCAGGCGCCGGTACCACCAGCAAACCGCGGCATCCAGCCAACCGATCCGGTACCCCAGGCCCTTACCGGCGGCGACGACAACGGCCAGGGTGGCGCCGGTCAGCAGGTGCTCGGCGATGCGCACCCCCTTCCACAGGGGCACCAGTACAGGCATGGGGTCAGGCATCGGCCACGCGTTCGAGGAAGTGCCGGGAGTACGTCGGGTTGAGTTCGTTGACGTCCAGCAGCATCAGGACATCCGCCACCCCGAAATCGGCATCCCGGCAAGGCTCGCCGCAGGCCTTGGCACCCAGGCGAATATAGGCCTTGAGCAAGGCAGGCAGAGGGGCGTCCAACACTTCGTCGGGGGCCTGGGTCGTCCGCAGTGGTTCACGCGGCGTCACCCGAACGGTCTCGTCCGACATGGCCAGGCGCCGGATTCGGTTCATCATGGCCGCCGCCTGCACATCGTTCTCGCCGAGCGGGATGCTGGCACAGCCGAACAGGTAGTCGATCCCGTGAAGGTAGATGAAGCCGGCCAGCCCGGACCAGAGCACGGCGATGGCCGAGCCCTGGCGGTACTGGGGTGCAATGCATGTGCGGCCCACCTCCAACAGGCGGCCCCGCAGGTTCGGGATAGGGCCGAGGTCGAACTCCCCCTCCGAGTAGAACCGCCCAACGCGGCGCGCCTCGTCGTCCGTGAGCAGACGGGTGCAGCCGACCACTTGGCCGGTCTTGGCCTCCCGCACCAGCAGGTGGTGGCAGTAACCATCCAACTCGTCGACGTCAAGGCCCGCGGAGCCCGCCCTCAGCCTTGCCCCAAGCTCCTGGCCGAAGACGCGGTAGCGCAGGGCCTGGGCCTCGCGCACTTCTGCCTCCTGTGATGCAAGCTCGACGAACAGGCGGTCCCCGCGTTTGAGGGGCAACGCGGCGGCAAAGGCTCCCATGGGACATCCTCGGCGATCGTTGGCGATTCGCCCAACGATACGCGCGGAGTATTGCGGCCTTATGTGGGAACGGTGACAGATGCGTTAAGGGCCTGCCCCCGCACTGGACGACCCGCGCTGGACTAGGGGCTGCCAGTCGACCGCAGCGACATCACCGGCCAGCCACGCTGGTGCGCGTAGGTAAGCAGCTGCGGATCCGGGTCCACGGCCACCGGGTGATCGACCCGATCCAGCAGCGGTATATCGTTGTGAGAGTCGCTGTAGAAGGTACTGCCCTCCAGGGTGTGGCCCGTCTGAGCGAGCCAAGCCTCCAGGCGCCGGACCTTGCCCTCGCGAAAGGCGGGGGCTCCGGCGACCTCACCGGTGTACCGCCCATCGACCTGCTCCGGGTCGGTCGCAATCAGGTGCGGTATGCCAAGGCGCTCCGCGATGGGGGCCGTGACGAAGGCGTTGGTGGCCGTGATCAGGAGCAGCAGATCCCCGGCAGCCCGGTGGCGCTCCACCAGGGCGCGCGCCGGGGCGAGGATCACCGGGTCGATCTTCTCCCGCAGGAAGTCTTCCCGCCAGGCGTGCAGGACCGGCACCGGGTGCGCCGCAAGGGGTTGGAGGGCGAACCGCAGGAAGATTTCGATGTCGAGACGCCCAGCCTGATAGTCGCGGTAGAAACGCTCGTTCTCCCGCTCGTAATGCTCCCTGTCCACGATGCCCCGCTCGACCAGGAATTGGCCCCAGAGGTAGTCAGAATCCCCCCCCAGCAGGGTGTTGTCGAGGTCGAATATGGCCAATGGCAAGGCGATACTCCTGCGGGCGCCCGGCGGTAGGGGCAGGACCTGCGACCATACCGGGAAACTCCTGCATCGGCAAAAGCTTATTCACTCTTTCGGTTGCCCGGCGGGGCTAGCCTGTGGAAGAATGCAAGTAGTTTCTATCGCAGGGGCGGCTCCCTTTGATCGACCCGGACGGCTTCCGGCCCAATGTCGGCATCATCCTTTGCAACGGGGAGCGCAGGCTCTTCTGGGGCAGGCGTGTCGGTCAGAATGCCTGGCAATTTCCACAGGGCGGCATTCACCCTGGCGAGACGCCGGAGCAAGCCATGTTTCGGGAGCTCGAGGAAGAGGTCGGGCTGCGCCCGGATCAGGTCAAGCTGCTCGGGTGCACCAGCCGTTGGCTGCGCTATCGCCTGCCAAAGCGTTACATCCGCCGACACTGCGGCCCCGTCTGTATCGGCCAGAAACAGATCTGGTTCATGCTGCGGGTCAACTGCGAAGAGAACGCCTTTTGCCTCGACAGCTCCGACAAGCCCGAGTTCGACCAATGGCGCTGGGTGAAGTATTGGCAACCCCTGCGGGAGGTGGTCTACTTCAAACGTCGGGTCTACCTGCATGCCCTGCAGGAGCTGGCGCCCCTGCTGTACCCAGACGGCCTGCCCACGGCACAGCCGCGCCGCCAGCCGGCACCTGTCGTCCAGCCGGCCCCAGGACCAGGCTGACGGCCGAGCCGAGCACGGCCCCCGGACCCGCAGCCCCGATACCCAGCCGTCTGGCAACTGTGGCTCCTCACTCCCAGGTCAGCGCCAACCCTGGTCGCGGTCGCGCTGTCGAGTCTATGGCTGGACTCCAGACCCACCCGAATCCCTGATCGCAGCCATGCTCGAAAGCCTGCGTCGCATCGTGCAAGAGGTCAACGAGGCGCCCGATCTGGAGCGGGCCCTCGATGTGATCGTGCGACGCGTCAAGCAGGTGGTCCGGGCCGACGTCTGCTCCGTCTATCTGACCGACTTCGACGCCCGCCAGCACGTCCTCCAGGCCACCGATGGCCTGCGCCCCCAGGCAGTCGGCCGGGTGCGCATCCCGCTGAACCGCGGCCTGGTGGGCTGGGTCAGCGAACGGGCCGAGCCGGTGAACCTCGACGACGGTTCGACCCACGCCCGCTACATGCGCGTCACCGAGACCGGCGAAGAGCGATTTCGCGGCTTCCTAGGAGCGCCCATCATCCAGAACCGCAAGGTGCTGGGGGTGCTCGTCCTGCGCCGCTGCGAGGCGCAGCGCTTCGGGGAGGACGAGGTCAACCTGGTCCTGACCCTGGCGTCCCAGCTGGCCGGGGCCATCACCTATGCCCGGGCCAGCGGCGAGCTCGCCCGCCTCCAGGACGGGGGCCTTCCCAGCCATTTCCTGGCTGGTCTGCCCGCCTCCCCAGGAATTGGCATCGGTACCGCGGTCGTCGTGTACCCGCCGGCAGACCTGGACGCGGTCCCGGACCGCACCGTCACTGACTTCAAGGCCGAGACCGACGCCTTCCGCAACGCCCTGGACGAGGTGTCCGAGGAGATCGAGCGTTTTGCCGTGCGCACCGCAACTTTGCTGCGCGCGGAGGACCGCGCATTGTTCGACGCTTGGCAGCTCATGCTGGAGAGCGAATCCCTGGTGGACGGTACCCTGGAACGAATCCGGGCCGGCAACTGGGCCCCCGGGGCCCTGCGCGACACCATCACAGAGCATGCGCGGGTCTTCGACGGCATGGACGACGTCTACCTGCGCGAACGTGCCTCCGACGTGCGCGACCTCGGGCGCCGTATCCTGATGCGGCTGCAAAACATCCAGGACCATCCCACGACCTACCAGCCCGGCACCATCCTGGTAGGCGAGGAACTGAGCGCGATGCAGATTGCCGATGTCCCGCGCGAGCTGCTGGCCGGCATCATCTCGACCTCCGGCTCCGGGTCGTCGCACATCGCCATCCTGGCCCGCGGCATGGGGGTGCCGGCCGCCATGGGGGTGGCGGACCTCCCGGTGGCGCGGGTCGAGGGGCG
>JBFZCW010000326.1:0-5192 GCA_041307765.1 Chromatiaceae bacterium | reverse complement strand
GCATCGGGAGTCTGTCCCAGATCCGGGGCCACGATCAGATCTCCAACCAGCTGTAGATCACGGAAAAGCCCGCGTCGATGACGATCACCAACACGATGGCCTGAACCACGCTGGTGGTGGTGTTGCGGCCCACACTGTCCGCCCCGCCCCGCACTTGAAAGCCCTGGTAGCAACCCACGGCAGCGATCACCGCGGCAAACACCGGCGCCTTGGCCAACCCCGTCATCAGCGAGTTGATGGATACCGCCTCCGGGATGCGGCGCATGAAGGCCTCCGGGCTCAGGTCCAGCATCAGGGCGGACATGACCAGACCGCCCGCCACCGCGGCCAGGTCCGCGAACACCGTCAGCAGCGGCAGCGCAATGACCAGACCAACGATCTTTGGCAGCACCAGAAGGTCCTGCGGCGCGACCCCGATGCTGCGCAGGGCATCGATCTCCTCCGTCACCTGCATGGTGCCGATCTGCGCCGTGTAGGCGGAGCCGCTGCGACCCGCCACCACGATGGCCGTCATCAGCGGCCCGAGCTCCCGCAGCACGGTAATGGTCACCAGGTCGACCACGTAGAGATTGCCCCCGTAGAGCCGGAGCTGCACCCCGGACTGGTAAGCGATCACAACACCGAGCAGGAAGGAGAGCATGCCGAGCACCGGCATGGCACGCACCCCGTCCAGATCCATCACCAGCAGGACCTGGCGCCAGCGAAACCGTCCCGGGTGCGACAGGCCGCGGCCGAAGGCAAGGGCCGACTCACCGGCGAAGGACAGCATGGCGAAGCCCTCGCGCGCCCCATCCACAACCAGCCGGCCGAGCCGCTCCAAACCGGAGGGCGGCTTCGGAGGCAGGCCGGCAGTCGCCTCCGCCGGAGTGCCGACCCGCTCCGCCACCAGCTCCAGCAGGGCGGCGCGGCGATCGTCGAGGCCCGCGATCCGGACCTCTGAGCCCTGTCCCTGCAATTCTTCCTGCAGGCGCTGTATCAGGAGCGCCCCCGCCGTGTCCAGGCCCGTGAGTCCGCTCCCATCGACGGTGACGGACTCCTCTACCGCCCCTGGCCGCGAAGCGGGCTGTTCCAGGCCAGCCAGGGCTGTGGTGGTCCAGCTTCCGACGAGCCGAAGCGTGCGCCGATCCTCGCTCCATTGGATGCGTGCGGAATCGGCGGCCGCCGCCTTGCCGGACGCTTGACTAAGGAACCAGGGATGGGACAGCGCCATGGCGATCGGCTCGGGGGGCGACGGATCTGCTGCCGCAAACCTTACGCCATCGGGAGGGCTCCTGTCGCGTGGGGGGTGTAGGCAAGGCTAGACCGGCCTTGCGCATGGGTCCGAGCGCTCAGTCCGTTGGGTGATCTGGCCCACCGGCCGTCGGAGCGCGCCCCAGGCGGGATCGTAGGAGGGCCGCCCCCGGCCCGAGGCATCATCTTCCAGAGAGCCTTCTGGAAGACACCCCAATCGCGGCGAGGGCGCCGCTCCTACGGGGCCACAGGCGGGGGCGGACATCTACCGGAATCGACGGTTTGGTCATTCCCGACACATGAACCAGGAACACCGTGCCTGGGGGCGGCCCTCAGCGCAGGGAACGGTAGACCCTGCTCCGGGTTGGCCGCGACAGCACCAACTGCCAAAGCTGTCCGCGCCGGGAGCGGAAATAGCCCATGAACAGGTGCAGATAGTATTTCCACATGCGGTAGAAGCGCTGGTCGTACCGGTCCCCTTGCAGGGTGGGCCAGGCAGCATCGAAGTTGGCCCACCAGGCCTGCAGGGTACGGTCGTAGTCCAGGCCGAAGCAGTGCCAGTCCTCCAGCATCAGCCAAGGCTCGCAGGCAGCGCCGATCTGCCGCACCGAGGGTATGGCGCCGTTCGGGAAGATGTACTTGTCGACCCAGGGATCCGTGCCCCGGCTGCTCTCGCGGGACCCGATGGTATGAAGCAGCATCAGCCCCTGATCCGACAGCACGTCCGCCGCCGCGCGGAAGTAGGCGGGGTAGTTCTTCAGCCCCACATGCTCGAACATGCCCACGGACACGATCTTGTCGAATCGGCCGCTGAGCTCCCGGTAATCCATCAGATCGATCTCCACCGGCAGGCCCCGACAGCGCTCGCGCGCCAGATCGAGCTGCTCGCGTGAGATGGTGATCCCGAACACCTCCACGCCGTAATGCCGGGCTGCATGCTCGGCGAGCCCGCCCCAGCCGCACCCGATGTCCAGCAGACGCTCCCCCGGGGTCAGCTCCAGCTTGCGGCAGATCAGGTCCAGCTTCGCCCGCTGGGCCTGTTCCAGGGTGTCTGCATCCTGCCAATAGCCGCAGCTGTAGCTCAGGGTGGGATCCAGCATGGCACGATAGATGTCGTTGCCGATATCGTAGTGCCGCTCGCCCACCTGGAAGGCACGCCGGCGGGTCTGCCGGTTTCGCAGAAGGTCATCGACATAGGCCAGCGCATTGTGGACGGCGGCAAGGCCCCGTAACCGCTCGCCGGCGGAGACCCGGATCAGTCGGGTCATGGTCTCGTCGGGGCGCTGGGAGTCCCATAAACCGTCCATATAGGCTTCGCCGAAGCCCAGCGAGCCCTGCCGCAGGATGCGCCGGTAGAGTTCGGAGTCATGTACCTGGATGTCCCAGGGCCGGTCGCCGTCAAACGTGACACCGGCACTGGCCGCGAGACGTTCCAGCACCCGGGGCGGGGCCGCCTTGGCGCCGGGCTTGTCGGATGTCGATCGCACGAAGCCGCTGTTTGGACTTAGGGAGCTTGTCATAATGATCCTTCCAAAGTCTGTCGGCGAGCGCCTGCAAGCGGCAGTGGACCCTTGGGATCCAGGAGCCGTTACGGCCGGGATCGGAGGGCGCGTCTTGTCGGCCGGCAGGGCATCGTCGTCAAGAGTCGGCGAGACCCAAGGCATCGGAACGCTTCGAGGTTAGGAAAAAACTCCATGAGGATCAAGCCAGCGAAGTATCTAAAGGGCCCACTGGGGTTGACCTTGGCGATGGCGGGCGTTTGGTTTTTTCTTAGCCCTTTGCCCCCAACATGGGACCTGGGTAGCGCGGCGTCAGCGCGCCCGCATCCCACCCAGTGCCACCCATCCTCTTAGCGAAGGTATACGCATGATGAACAGAAGTGCCCTGCTCGCAGCCGTCTCCGGTATCGCTCTGTTTGCCTCCCTGCAGGCCCGCGCCGCGGAGGACCCAAACGCCGTGGCCGCCAAAGGCATCGTCAAAGAGTTCGCCACCAGCCTGAAGGGTGAACTGCAGGCGGCCATCAAGGAGGGAGGACCCATCAGCGCCATCGCGGTGTGCAAGGACAGGGCGCCGGCCATTGCCAAACAGCTCTCCGAGAAGAGCGGATGGGAGGTCGGACGTACCAGCCTGAAGCTCCGCAACCCGGCGCTCAACACCCCGGATGGCTGGGAGAAGCAGGTCCTGGTCAAGTTCGAGGAGCGCAAGACCGCCGGCGAGGACCCAGAGACCATGGCCTATGCGGAGGTCGTCGACGCCGACGGCACCAAGCAATACCGCTTCATGAAGGCGATTCCCACCGGCGATCTGTGCCTGGCTTGTCACGGTGACTCGATCAACCCGGACATCGCCGCCGCCCTCGACAAGGCCTACCCCAATGACCAGGCCCGCGGGTTCCGGCTCGGCGATATCCGAGGCGCCTTCACCTTGTCCAAGCCCCTTTGATAACGTAACCCGGCAGAACAACGCGGCAACGAACGCACCCGTTGCCGCTTTTGAGCCGATACTGGCTGGACATCGCTCGGATGACCCGGGTCAGTCGTCGAGCCTGACTGGCTGGACCTCACTGCCAGGAGATCGCCCATCTTACGCGCCCCCCAGGTCAGAGACGATCCGGTCCGCGACCCGGAAGGCGTTGGCATAGATGGTCCAGGTATAGGGCACACTGCCACCGGTGGGCATGAAGCTGCCGTCGGTGACGTAGAGATTGTCCACCCCGTGGGCGCGACAATTCGGGTCGAGGACCGACGTCTCCGGGTCTTTGCCGAAGCGGCAGCCGCCCGCCACGAGGTTCTGGGGCGGCGCTGGGCTGACGCTCCAGGTGACCTTGACCGCCCCCATGCGATCGAGCACTTCGGCTGCCCTGGGGGCGATGATCCGCCCCAGTTCCAAATCCCGGGGATGGTACCCCAGCCGAACCCGCGCCACCGGCAGGCCCCAGCGGTCGCGTTCCTCTGGGTCCAGAGTGACATGGCAGTCGTCCACCGGAGTCCAGTCGCTGAAGACCTCGAAGCGCAGGTGACGGCCCTCGGCGAAGTAGGCCTTGATCCGATCCTTCAGCGGTTTGCCCCAGATCAGGTTTCCGTCGGCGTCACGCTTCTGGGCGTCGGCCTGTGCGATGCCGTTGGAGTGCCGGAAGAGGAATTCGATGGTCCCGCCCTTGGTCCGGGACCCGGTCTGGGGATCGTTGAAGAGGTACCAGTCCTGCAGGGCGCGGTTGACAAAGAGCCCGCGGCTCCTGAGCCCCAGGACGTCGGCCTCCGCCAGCCCCGCGTAGCGCAGGTCACCGCTGCCGACCCCGCCGGAGGAGAAAATCAGGTTCCTGCCCACCTGACCGGAGTTGTTGCCAAGCCCCATGGGGTGCCTGGCGCCAGGGGACATCAGGAGCAGGCGGACCGACTCAATGGCCTGGCAGGCGACGACGTAGACACGGGCGTCCAGACGCCGGCGCTCGCCATCAGCACCCAAGTACTCCAGTGTCTCCACCCTGCCCTGCTGGTCGCTCACCAGCCGGGTGGCCATGGAGCGCGGGCGGACCTCGCAACGACCCGTACCGACGGCCTGATCCAGCAGGGCCGCTCGGGAGCTGCCCTTGGCCCCGGTGCTGCACCCGTAGCTGCCGCAGTAATCCGTGTAGGCGCAGCCCAGGCGCCCCATGGCCGGAAAAGGCAGGATGGCGCGCGGGACCGGCAGGGGATGGTAGCCCAGCTCGCGGCAGGCCCGGTCGATCCGCTCTGACACTGGGTGCTCCACCGTAGGCGGGTAGGGAAAGTCGGGGCTCGACCTTGGCTCCTGATGGGGATGCGGGACCACGCGGCCGGAGACACCAACCCGCCGCTCGACTCGGTCGTAGTAGGGCTCAAGGTCCGCATATTCGATCGGCCAATCGACGACGTTGCCGCCCTCGACGGGCCCAAACTCGGAGCAGAGCCGGAAATCCACCGGCTTCATGCGATGGAAGAAGC
>JBFZCW010000325.1:0-12114 GCA_041307765.1 Chromatiaceae bacterium | reverse complement strand
CGCATCGTCGAGATTACCGCCACGGTCGAGCAGGGCACCCCCCAGGCCGCGGCCATCGCCTCCGCCCTGGCGGCCGTGGCGGACCTGCCGCTGCCCCCGGGCTACAGCCTCTACGAGGGCGGCACCCTGCAGTCCCTCCAAGAGGGGCGCGACCTGACCCGGATCCTGCTCGGTCTGGCCCTGTTCCTTGTCCTCGTGGTCATGGCAGTGCAGTACGAGTCGCTGCGCAACCCCGTCATCATCATGCTGAGCGTCCCCTTCGCCCTCACCGGGGTCATTCTGGGGCTGCAGTGGGCGGCCCTGCCCGTCTCCATGCCGGTGTGGCTCGGGCTCATCATGCTGGCCGGCATCGTGGTCAACAACGCCATTGTTCTGGTGGAGTTCATCGAGCTGCAGAGGGCGGCGGGCCTCGACCGCGACAGGGCTATCCTGGAGGCGGCGCGGCTGCGCTTGAGGCCTATCCTGATGACCACGCTGACCACGGTGGTGGGCATGCTGCCCCTGGCCCTGGCCTGGGGGGAGGGCTCGGAGATGCTCCAGCCCCTGGCGGTGACCATGGTGGCTGGGCTGTCCTATTCGACCCTGGTCTCCCTGGTCCTGGTGCCCCTGGTCTACCAGCTGCTGGGCGCGCGCTCGGCGCCCGCGCTGCTGCCGGACCCGCCGCCCAGGCTGCGCCCGCCGGAGGAGCATGGGGCGAGTCTGCCCGCCAGAGGCCCCGCATGACAGGCCAGCGCCTTGCCGGTCATGCCCGCCAGCAAAGGCCCTCTCGCCCCGGGGATATACCCCCCGGCCGTGCGCGGGCATGTGCTTGGGTCCTGCGCGGCGAAGGCCGCGTCGCGGGTCTGTACCTTGTACACTGCAGAATCGCGAGCCGGGTGGCTTCCGGAGACACCGCACCCACATCACCCCGTGAAAGAGGAGATCGATCGAAATGACCAGATTTGGACCCCTCGCGGCCGCCATGACTCTAACCCTTTTGGTTTTGTCGGCTCGGGCGGACGAGGTGACCGACCAGTTGGACGCGGCCCGAAAGGCCTATGACACCGGCGAGTTGCGCGGCGCCATCCAGGCCCTCAGCTTCGCGACCGCTCGGATTCAGGAAAAAATCAACGACCAACTGCTCAAGCTGCTCCCCGAGCCCCTGCCAGGCTGGCAGGCAGAGGCGGCACAGAGCGAGGCGGGGGGGATTGCCGCGATGGTAGCCGGGACCATCATCAGCCGAACCTATCGACGCGAGGACGGCGCCGAGGTCGAGCTGCGCCTCATGGCCGACTCGCCCATGATGGCGATGATGACGATGATGATGCAGACCCCATTCCTGATGCAGGCATCCAAGGAGATGCGCGTCTACACCAACCGCGGCTATCAGGGGATGATCCAGCACACGGACGACAGCGACGTCTGGGAGATCAGCCTGATGGTGGGCAACCGGGTGGTGGTCCAAGCAAAAGGCAGTCAAATCCAGGACCAAAGGCCCGTGGATGACTACCTCAATGCCCTCGACCTAGCCGCGGTGCAGAGGGCCTTGGCCAATTAGCACCCAATGCCGTGGGCGGCATGACCGTCCAGAGCGCCGAAACCCTCAGTTGCAGACCCCCGACTCCGTCAGTCGCTTGAGGTAGGCCTTGAAGTCCGCGCCCAGGTCGTCGTGGGCAAGCGCCAGTTCCACCGTCGCTTCAAGATAGCCTAGCTTGCTGCCGCAGTCGTAGCGCTTTCCCCGGAACGGATAGGCGATGACAGGCTCATCCCCAAGCAGGGCGGCGATACCGTCCGTGAGCTGGATCTCGCCGCCCGCACCACGCCCGATGCGTTCAAGTTTGTCGAAAATTCTGGGGGTGAGGAGGTAGCGCCCGACCACTGCCAGGTTGGACGGTGCATCCTGTGGAGCCGGCTTCTCGACGATAGAGATGACCCGCAGCTCCCCATTGGGGCCCGGCCTAGTGGCGACGATACCGTACTTGTTGGTCTCGTGACGCGGCACCTCCTCCACGGCGAGGATGCTGCACTGGTACCGCTCGTACTGCTCGATCATCTGCCCGACCACTCCGGGTTCCGCGTGGATGAGGTCATCGGCCAGGATCACCGCAAAGGGCTCGTTGCCGACCACCGGCCTGGCGCAAAGGACCGCATGACCAAGTCCCAGGGCCTGGGCCTGGCGCAGGTAGATGCAGCTCACCTCAGGCGGCAGGACGTTCTGTACGATACGCAGAAGTTGATCCTTACCGGCGCTCTTGAGCTCGGCCTCCAGTTCGTAGGCCTTGTCGAAGTGGTCCTCGATGGAGCGTTTGCTGCGCCCGGTGATGAAGACGAGCTGATCGATCCCGGCCTCCTCCGCCTCCTCCGCCGCATACTGGATGAGCGGCTTATCGACGATGTTGAGCATCTCCTTCGGGCTCGCCTTGGTGGCGGGCAGGAATCGGGTGCCTAGACCGGCGACTGGGAATACGGCCTTCAATACCTTCGGCATCATGCGCTCTCCGTTAATGTGGCGCGCCCTGTCAGGCAGCGGCGCACCGTTCACTTACCCTCGAAGCCTGGGCCGAGGGCCGTCAGGCGCCCTCGATCTCCGCCTCGATGGCGGCGAGGGCCGCCACGGGGTCATCCGCCGCGGTGATAGGCCGACCGATCACCAGATAGTCCGCCCCGGCGACGAGTGCTTCACGGGGCGTCATCACCCGCTTTTGGTCGCCCATCGCTGCGCTCCCCGGGCGCACCCCGGGCGTCACCAACGTAAACTCGGGCCCCAGTTCCAGACGCACCCGGGCCGCCTCCTGGGGCGAGCAGACGATACCGGCGAGGCCGGCTGCATGGGTCAGCCGCGCCAAGCGTAGCACTCTCCCAAGGGGCTCGTCGGGGCAGCCGATCTCGGCCAGGTCGTCGCGGTCGAGGCTGGTCAGCACCGTCACCGCGATCAGCAACGGCGCATCATTGCGTGCGGCGAGACGTTCCCGGGCCGCCTCCATCATGCGCCGACCGCCGCTGGCGTGAAGGTTGACCATCCACACGCCCAGATCCGCGGCCGCATCGCAGGCGGCGGCCACGGTATTGGGGATGTCATGGAACTTGAGGTCCAGAAAAACCCGAAAGTCGCGGCCTACGAGGGTCTCGACCAGGCCTGGTCCGGCCCTGGTGAAGAGCTCCTTGCCGACCTTCAGGGCGCAGCGTTGCGGGTCCAGCCGCTCCACCAGGTCAAGGGCCGGCAGAACAGCGGCGTAATCGAGCGCGACAATGATCTTAGGGGCTGCTGTCATGGGGCCTCTGGGCAATGGTTACCTAAATTAGGTCTAACGCCGTTCTTCTGCCAGGCGGAGACTGGGGTCAGGTCGCGGGCGGCGTCGGCGTGCTGTCAAGGACCATGTCCATCGGTCCGGGCCGCGTCGCCTTGATGGTCCCCCAGCTCTTGCAGCTCGGGCATTGCCAGTGCAGCCGCCGCGCGACGAAACCGCACTGGTCACACTGATAGGCCGGCTGACACGCCCTCAGTCGGGCAACGACCCGCAATACCGTCTCCTGATGGGCGCTGTCCCTGCCGTCGCTGGCACTCTCCAGTTCCAACAGACGCTCCAACGCCGCCAGGTCGGCGTGCTCCCTGAGGTGCTGGCAGAGGAAATTGAGCGCGGCGGTGCTACCCTGGTCGCGCGCAATGGCGTCTGCCAGGGCTGACATCAGGGCGGGACTGGGCTGGGCGCGATACAGGCGCCACAGTTCGGCATGCACGTCCACACCATCCAGGTGGTTCAGGGCCTCCAGGAGTTGCGGAAGGACGTCGGGGATGTACTGCGGCCCCTGTTCCGCGACGCGGCGGTACAGAGTGAGGGCGGCATCGGCATCGCCCCGCTCCATCTCGATGCGCGCTTGAAGCATGGTGGCACGCACGCACTGCGGGTGCACGGCTTGCGCGGCCCGCAAGTGAGCGCTTGCCGGTTCCTGCGCGCGGGCCCTGATGCACTCCTCAGCCAGCTCGCAGTGATACTGGGCGATCTGATCCGCCATCGGGCGCCCGGTGAGCTGCTCTAGGCGTTCCGCCACCGTAAGCGCGTGGGCCCAGTCCTTTTCCTGCTGGTAGATCTCGATCAGGGCCTTCAGGGCCCGGCGCCCCTGCGGCTCAATCTCCGCAAGCTCCTGCAACAGACTCTCCGCTCGGTCGAAGAGCCCGGCGCGCATGTAGTCTTGAGCCAGCTCATAGAGGGCAAATCCCCGCTGTTCGCGGTCGAGCCCGGGGCGAGCGACCAGGTTCTGGTGGATCCGGATGGCGCGCTCTACCTCCCCTCGGCGCCGGAACAGGCTGCCTAGGGCGAGGTGGATCTCCACCGTCTCGCCGTCCACCTCCGCCATGCGCAGGAACACATCGATCGCCTTGTCGGGGCGCTGATCGAGCAGGTAGCTGAGGCCGCGCAGGAAGGCCGCGTCCGGGATCGCCCCCGAGACCGACCGCTGCGGCCCAGCATGTCGTGCGGCCCACCAACCCGAGGCCGCAGCTACCGGTAAGAGGAGCAATAGCCACTCCGTCACCGCAAGCCCCCAGGACGGCGTGGCTCGCTGCTCGCCGCGGCGGGTCCCGCAGGGCCGGAACATGCGTCGACCACCCACTCGCACATCATGCAAATCAGTGTCATAGCACCTGAATCCTGGCGAACGGCCCTATGATACAGGCATCCGGGGCGGGCCGCATGGCCACAAACCGACGGCCCGGTCCCACGGCCTCGATTACTGCCCCGCCGATCGGCCGTTGGCCGCCGACACCGGAACTCGTCGGCATCGCTCGGCCGCACCTGCTGGCAAAGGCGCCTTGCGTCTCCCCCCGAGCGGGCCGGATACTATGGGCATGAGCTTTACGACCTCCCTGACCAACCACTTCCTGATCGCGATGCCGGGGTTGCGCGACCCGAATTTCTCGCGAACCGTAACCTACATCTGCGAGCATACGGACCGCGGGGCCATGGGGATCGTCATCAACCGCCCATTGGAGTTCCGCCTCGGCGAGGTCTTGTCCCAGCTCGATATCGAGACAGACGACCCTCAGGTGCTCGGCACCACCGTGTACCTCGGCGGACCCGTTCAGACCGATCGCGGCTTTGTGCTGCACACCTCCGAAGAACGATTCGAGTCCACCCTTCCGGTCACCCTCGACATCAGCATCACCACTTCGCGGGACGTCCTGGAGGCCATCGCAACTGGGCGCGGCCCCCAGCAAAGTCTGGTCGCCCTGGGCTATGCCGGCTGGGCCGGCGGTCAGCTGGAAGAGGAGATGAGCGCCAACTCCTGGCTGAGTGGTCCAGCGGACGACGACATCATTTTCCGCCTGCCAGACGACGCCCGCTGGCTTGCGGCTGCCCAACTCCTGGGTGTGGATCTCAACCTCCTGAGCGGCGAGGCAGGCCACGCCTAAGCGGCAACGCCTGACCGGAGACTCCTGAATGGACACGCTACTGGGGTTCGATTACGGCCCACGCAAGATCGGCGTGGCGGTGGGTCAGACGATCACCGGCTCGGCCTCCCCGTTGACCACCATCCGAAGCCACGGCGAACGTCCGGACTGGTCCCGGATCGAGGATCTCATCCGGGAATGGCGGCCCAAGGCCGCGGTCGTCGGGCTGCCGTTCAACATGGACGACAGCGAGACGGCGCTTGCCCCCCGTGCCCGCCGCTTCGCCCGACAGCTCCAGGGGCGCTTCGGCCTCGAGGTCCATCTGGTGGACGAGCGTCTGACCTCCCTGGAGGCCAGGAGGCAGTTGGGACGCACGTCCGCCTCCGCCAAGGCCATCGAGGCGATCGACGCGATGGCCGCAAAACTCATCCTGGAAACCTGGCTTTGTGAGCAGCATTAACACCTGGAAAGGCCCGGAGGCCGTCGAGGCTGCCCTGAGGCGCATGGGGACCGAGCTGGCGGCGCTGCTTCAGGCCCGCGGCATCGACCGCCCGCTGATGATCGGTATCCACACCGGCGGAGTCTGGGTGGCGGAGCGCCTGCGCCGCGACCTGGGGTTGAGCGAGCCCCTTGGCCAATTGGATATCTCCTTCTATCGAGACGACTTTACGCGCATCGGCAGCCATCCCCAGGTCCGGCCGTCCCACCTTCCGGTGCCCATCGATGACCGCGACCTGATTCTGGTGGACGACGTGCTCCAGACCGGACGCACGATTCGCGCCGCGCTCAATGTCCTGTTCGACTATGGCCGCCCCGCCTCGGTTCTGCTGGCAACCCTGGTGGAGCGCGACGGCCGCGAACTGCCCATGGCGCCTGACCTGGTTGGGCTGCACGCGCGCCTGGCGCCGGGCCAGCAGATCAAGCTCGTCGCCGAGTCTTCGCCCCCGGCCCCTGCCTCCCGCGACGCCAGTTCGTCCATGGACGGCGCCGGCCCTGTTCTGGCCCTGGTCATCGGGGAGACCCCCAAGGACCGGCACAAGAGGCCCAGGGCGCCGGCGCCATCAGAGCCGAGCACCGCCCCATGAGCACTCTGGTGCGACAACTGGATGCCCAGGGCAACCTCAAACACTTCCTCACCATAGAGGGCCTGACCCGGGACCTGCTCACGGAGATCCTCGACCGCAGTGAGGGCTTCCTCGGCGTGGCGCGCCAAGCGGTCAAGAAGGTGCCCCTGTGCCGGGGCAAGGTCGTTGCAAACCTCTTCTTCGAGACCAGCACACGAACGCGGACGACCTTCGAGCTGGCCGCCAAGCGCCTCTCGGCAGACGTGCTCAATCTCAACATCAGCACCTCCGCCACGGCCAAGGGCGAGACCCTGCTCGACACCCTGCGCAATCTGGAGGCAATGCACGTGGACATGTTCGTGGTCCGCCATGCCGACAGCGGATCTGCGCACTTCATCGCCCGCCACGCGGATCCCCATGTGAGCATCATCAACGCCGGGGATGGTCGCCATTCCCACCCGACCCAGGGGATGCTCGACATGTTCACCATCCGCCGCCACAAGGGGGACTTCGCCGCCCTCACCGTGGCCATCGTTGGGGACATCCTGCATTCTCGGGTGGCCAGGTCGCAGATCCAGGCCCTCAATGCCCTAGGCACCCGGGAGGTGCGCGTCATCGCCCCGCGCACCTTGATCCCGGCCCAGGCCGAGTCCTTGGGGGTCAAGGTCTTCCACTCCCTCCCCGACGGGGTCCGCGACGCCGACGTCATCATCCTGCTGCGCCTGCAGCGTGAACGTATGAGCGGGGCCCTGTTGCCCAGCGAGCATGAATACTTCCACCTCTTCGGCCTGACCGAGAAGCGTCTGCGCGGTGCCAAGCCCGATGCGATCGTCATGCACCCTGGGCCCATCAACCGCGGCGTCGAGATGGATTCCCAGGTCGCTGACGGCCCGCGCTCGGTCATCCTGGAGCAGGTCAGCAACGGCATCGCGGTGCGCATGGCGATCATGTCCATGTGCATCGGCACCCAGAATCTGCACAGTCAGGACGCGGCCAATGGCTGAGTCGGAGCGCATCAGCATCCGCGGCGGGCGTCTCATCGATCCGGCCAATGGCATCGACGCGTTCCTCGACCTGCACATCGCCAACGGCGCGGTCGTCGCCGTCGGACAATCCCCGACCGGGTTCGCGCCGGACCGTGTGCTGGAGGCAGACGGTCAGGTGGTGTGCCCTGGGCTCGTCGACCTGTGCGCCCGGATGCGCGAGCCTGGGTTCGAGTACAAGGCGACCATTGCCAGCGAGACCATGGCAGCTGCGGCCTCGGGGATCACCACCCTGTGCTGCCCCCCAGATACCGAGCCTGTTGTCGATACTCCAGCGGTGGCCCAACTCATCTACCAGACGGCGCAACGACGAGGGGCCGCGCGGGTCTTGCCGGCGGGTGCCCTGACGCAGCAGCTCCAGGGCAAGCAGATTACCGAGATGGCCGCCCTCAAGCGCGCCGGCTGCCCGGTCATGAGCCATGCCGACCGGCCCATCGCCAATACCCTGGTCCAGCGTCGCGCCTTGGAATACGCGTCGAGCTTCGACTTGACTGTGTTCCTGCATCCGGAAGATGCGGATCTCAGCCAGGGCGGCTGCGTCCATGAGGGCGAGGTCGGGACTCGCCTGGGCCTGCCAGGCATCCCACAGGCGGCGGAGACCGTGGCGGTGGCCCGCGACCTCGCTCTGGCGGAGCAGACGGGTGCACGCATCCACTTCCGCGGCCTGTCCACGGCGCGGGCCACTGAGATGCTCGCAGAGGCCAAGCAGCGCGGCATTGCCGCCAGCGCGGATGTCAGCGCCCACCAGCTGATCCTGACCGAAGCGGACGTGGACGGCTTCGACGTCAACTGCCGTGTCATCCCCCCCCTGCGCACCCGCGCCGACCGCGACGCCCTGCGTCGGGCGGTGGCAGCCGGCACCATCTCCGCTATCTGCTCAGACCATCAGCCCCACGACGAGGATGCCAAGCTCGCCCCCTTCCCTGGGGCGGCACCAGGAATCTCGGCCCTTGAGACCCTGCTGCCCCTGGTCCTCTGCTTGGTCCAGGGCGGCGCCATGGACCTGGCCACCGCCATTGCCCGCCTCACCTGGGGCCCGTCAGAGATTCTCGGCCTGCCTCTGGGGCGCCTGGATGCGGGGCGCAGCGCCGACGTCTGCGTCTTCGATCCCCGCGCTGCCTGGACGCCCGTCGAGGAAGACCTGGTGAGCCGCGGTCGCAACACACCCTTTGTGGGTCGCTCCCTTCCGGGACGGGTCACATGGACCCTGCTGCACGGGCGGGTGGTTTTCCGCCGCAATCGGGAGGAGGCATGAGCCACCAGCCCCAGCGCGAGACCATCTTCTTGGAGGAGGCCAGGGTGCTAAGTCACGAGGACCACCCAGGTGAGCAGTACCTGTTGCGGATCCTGGCCCCCCAATGCGCCGCCGCCGCCCGCCCCGGATCCTTCGTGCACCTGCGCTGCGATCCCCAACTGCCCATGCGCCGACCCATCTCCATCATGCGAGCGGACCCCAAAGAGGGCTGGGTGGAGCTGCTCTACAAGGCCGTGGGCGAAGGTACCCGGCTCCTGTCCCGACGTCGCTCCGGCGAGACCGTCAGTACCCTGGGACCCATCGGGCGACCCTTCGAGATCCACCCAGAGCGGCCCCGTCCGCTCATGATCGGAGGCGGGGTTGGTATGCCGCCCATGATCTTCCTGGCCTCGGGCCTGCGCGCCGGCAGGAACCTGGCACCCTGGGGCAAGCCCCTGGTCATCCTCGGTTCGGAGGTCCCATTCCCGTTCCTTCCACGCCCGTCGCAGCACCTGGTCTCCGGCCTGCCGGCCCAGGCCATCGCGGCGATGCCTCTCCTGGACGACTGGGGCATCCCCAGCCGCCTGGCGAGCCTGCAGGGCTACCCGGGCTGTTTCGAGGGCTATGTCACCGATCTCGCCCGCCATTGGCTGCAGGCGCTGGACGGGCCAACGCGGGCGGAGGTCGAGGTCTTTGCCTGCGGCCCTCACCCCATGCTGGCCGCAGTGGCCCGACTCGCGCGGGACTTCGACCTGCCCTGCCAGGTCTCGCTGGAGGAGTACATGGCTTGCGGGGTGGGGGGTTGCGCCGGATGCGTGGTGCAGATCGCCACGCCAGCGGGCCCAGCCATGAAGCGGGTGTGCGTGGACGGGCCCGTATTCGATGCCTACCAGGTGTTTCCCTGAGCAGCGCCGAGCGCCCAGCTGTCAGCGCTGGTCTGGGCCAGAACTACCAACACCACCCCGGTCGCCGGCGGCCGCGTGCAAATCGTTACAGATCCAGCACCCAGCCCTAGCGAGTCCCGCCCTGACTGAACGCTGGACACTGGCGGCTGGAAGCTCCTCCCCGGATCAAGGCTCATCCCTGTCCACCAACGAGATCTGGTCCGCGGGACCCGCTCCCGCCCCCGCGGCAGCACCGCCCGGCTGGAGCTTAATCATCAGCCGGACCTCGTTCGCCGAGTCGGCATGCCTAAGGGCGTCTTCGACGCTGATCTCGCCCTCCTGGTAGAGCTGGAACAGAGACTGGTCGAAGGTGATCATCCCCTGCTCGTTCCCGCGCTTCATCAGCTCCTTGATCTCGTGAACATCGCCCCGCCGGATCTTTTCGGCGACCAAGGGCGTATTGAGGAGGATCTCGACCACCGGCCGACGCCCCTTCCCGCCCTTACGCGCGATCAGTTGCTGCGCGACGATGCCCCTGAGATTCAGCGAAAGGTCCAGCAACAGCTGATTGCGAGCATCTTCCGGGAAGAAGTTGATCATGCGGTCCAGGGCCTGGTTGGCGTTGTTGGCGTGCAGAGTCGCCAAAACCAGGTGTCCGGTCTCGGAGAAGGCGATAGCGTACTCCATGGTCTGCCGGGTGCGGATCTCGCCGATCAGGATCACGTCTGGTGCCTGGCGCAGGGTGTTGCGCAGCGCGACCTCGAAGGACTCGGTGTCCACCCCGACCTCGCGCTGGGTGATGATGCACCCATCGTGGTCATGGACGTACTCGATGGGGTCCTCGACGCTGATGATGTGCCCTGTGCTATGGCGGTTGCGGTATCCGATCAGGGCCGCCAGCGAGGTCGACTTGCCCGTGCCGGTACCGCCGACAAAGACAACCATGCCGCGCTTGATCATGCCCAAGTCGCGCAGCGCGGGGGGCAGATGGAGTTCTTCCAGCGTGGGGATGCGCGTCTCGATCCGGCGCAAGACCATGCCCGGGTTGTCCCTCTGCACAAAGGCACTGACGCGGAAACGCCCTACGCCCTTGAGGTCGATCGCAAACTGGCACTCGTTGGTATCGTCAAACTCGGCGCGCTGTTTCTCGTTCATCACCCCCACCACAAGAGTACGCGCATCGGCGGGCGTCAGGGGGGTATTGCCCACCGGGCGGATGACCCCATCGATCTTGATGCTCGGCGGCCAGTGGGCGGTAATGAAGAGGTCGGACGCCTTCTTCTCGACCATCAAGCCCAACAGCTGTTTGAAGTCCATCGCTTCGCCCTCTGTGTGGCGAGTCCCCGCGGGACCCGCGCCTTATGGCTCCGGCATGGCGACCGGCATGACGATTGCGCCATGGCAACGAGGCCCGGCTTCAATCGAGCGAATCCTTGTTCTGGGCCTTGGCCTTCGCATCCGCGCGCGTGATCAGGCCCTTCTTGACCATATCCTTGAGATTCTGATCCAGGGTCTGCATGCCGTGGGCCTGACCGGTCTGTATGGCCGAGTACATCTGCGCGATCTTCGCCTCGCGGATCAGATTTCGAATGGCAGGCGTCCCGATCATGATCTCATGGGCGGCGACCCGCCCGCCGCCGATCTTTTTCAGCAAAGTCTGGGAAACGACGGAGCGGAGGGATTCCGAAAGCATGGAACGAACCATGTCCTTCTCCGCCGCGGGAAAGACGTCGACGATGCGGTCGATAGTCTTGGCAGCGGATGTAGTATGCAGGGTCGCAAAGACCAGGTGGCCAGTCTCTGCCGCGGTGAGGGCAAGGCGGATGGTCTCTAAATCCCGCATCTCGCCCACCAGGATGATGTCCGGGTCCTCGCGCAGGGCCGAGCGCAGTGCCTCGGTGAATCCCAGGGTGTCCCGGTGGACCTCACGCTGATTGACCAGACACTTCTTGCTGGTGTGGACAAACTCGATGGGGTCCTCGATGGTGAGGATGTGCGCGTATTCGCGGTCGTTGAGGTAGTCCATCATCGCCGCGAGGGTGGTCGACTTGCCGGATCCTGTAGGACCCGTCACCAGCACCAGACCGCGGGGTACGCTCACGATGTCCTTGAAGATCGGCGGGCACTTGAGCTCATCGAGGCTCAGTACCTTGGAGGGGATGGTACGGAATACGCCGGCGGCACCACGATTCTGATTGAAGGCGTTGACGCGAAACCGCGCCACACCGGGGATCTCGAATGAAAAGTCAGTCTCGAAGAACTCCTCGAAGTCCTTCCGCTGTTTATCGTTCATGATGTCATAGACCAGGGCGTGCACCATCCGATGTTCCAGGGGGGGCACGTTGATGCGGCGCATGTCCCCGTCCACCCGCAGCATCGGCGGCAACCCGGCAGACAGGTGCAGGTCAGAGGCGTTGTTCTTGACGCTGAAGGCGAGCAGCTCGGCGATATCCATGAGGGCAACTCTCGTTCGTCTGTCGGGTACTCGGGCGGATCGGCGGTCTCTCAGAGATCGGAAGAG
>JBFZCW010000324.1:0-2635 GCA_041307765.1 Chromatiaceae bacterium | reverse complement strand
GCCCCAAAGGCCCCAAGGCCGTCAACGTGCGGAAGGCGTAGGCCCGCCCCTCGTCCACGAACCGAGGACGCCGTCCCCCCGCGGGGCCGGCGTCTTCTGGGTGACGGGATCCTCGCGCCGTCCGTCCGGGGACCTCACCCTCTCTTTGTCTCGCGGAAGACGGGGGACGTGGCCAGCGTGAAGAGCACGACCTCCTCGCCGGTCGCGGTGCTGATGTCGTGGTGCAGGCTCACCACCTTGACCCCGGTCTTCTCTTGCACCATCGCCTCCAAGGTCCGCCGGGCCGTTTCCATCAACTGCGTCCGCACCTGTTTGAGCAGATCCCTGCCTTGTCGCCAAGGACCGTCTTGACCAGTTGCTGTTCGGCCGCCGTCAGGACGCCGCGGAGGCGCACCACGAGAAGATCGTCAATCAGGTGGGCGTGGATGTCCTTGGGGCCGCGGCCCATGTACTCCTGTTCGAAGCGGCTGATCCCTTCGCAGACGGCGGCTTCGATTTCGCCTTGTGTCTTCATAGGCACCTCGCACGCGCCATGCCAAAGCAGAAGAGAGGCCAGCGTCTACCGATCGTCTCTGCCTGACTCCCTATGATATCAGGACCGGCCCGGGATTCCCAGAATCAGCCCTGACGAATAGGTGATTCGTCGCACCCGGGGGGAGCATGGGGGAGTCGGTGTTTCCGGCGGTTCGTGCCCTTGCCAGGGTCCTTTTCCCGCCGTTGCCGTTTTTCCTTTCCTCGCACCCGGATTCTTCTTGCACTCCAGAACCAAGTATATATACTTGGTTATGGCAGAACCGAAGGAGACGACGATGCGCGTGCCCAAGCACTACACCCTCATCCTGCGCCTGCGCGACGCCCGGATGAGGCTCTGCGTCCCCCGCTGCGCGCCCCTGGCCGCCAGCCTCGTCCGCCAGAGCCGCCATCGCTCCGGATGGCAGTTGACCCTCAAGGAAGAGGGCAAGACGCGCACCGTCTACGTTCCCCAGGCCCTCAAGGAGGAGGTCCAAGCATCGACCCGCGAACACCAGCGGCTCCGCAAGATCCTGATGGAGATCAGCCAGTTGGAACTGGCCCGGATCGCCGCCTACCACGAACACCAGCGTCGAAGGGGCGGTCGGCCCTGAGGCTGGGGGCCTCCCTGGCGCAGACGGTCGCCCACTTCTTTCCCGGGATGCACGCCTGGTTGACGGCCGTGCCCGACAGCCGCTTCCGGCCCTTCGTGCAGTACGAAGGCCGGTTCCTGCTCTGGACCGGGTTGCTGCTGTTCGTCCTGCGCCTGGGCTCCCGCCGGCAGTTGGGCTTCGAGCTGGACACGCCCGAGGCCCTGGAGAACCTCAACCGGCTGTCGCAGTGCCGCCAGGAGACGGTGGCGCACGGCGACACCCTGAACCACTACCTGGGCCACGTCGACCCGGAGGACCTTCGCTGCCTTCGGCGGGAGATGGCCTACCGGTTGATCCGCATGAAGGCCCTGGACCACGCCCGGCTCTGGGGGCACCTGCTGGTCGTGGTGGACGGCACGGGGCAGTTCTACTTCCGCCGGCGGCATTGCGAGCATTGCTTGACCAAGGTGGTGGACGGCAAGACGCAGTACTATCATCACGTCCTGGAGGCCAAGATCGTCAGCCCCGAGGGCCTGGCGCTCTCGATCGGCAGCGAGTTCATCGAGAACGCCGACCCCACAGCGTCCAAGCAGGATTGCGAACTCAAGGCCTTCGCCCGCCTGGCCCAGCGGCTCCAGGAGGACTTCCCGCAACTACGCCTGTGCCTGTGCCTGGACGGGCTGTACGCCCGCGGACCGGTCCTGCAGATCTGCCAGGACTATGGCTGGAAGTACCTTATCACGTTCCAGAAGGGCTCGCTGCCGTCCCTCTGGAAGGAGTACCGGTCCCTGCGGCGGCTGTGCCCGGCCCACCGCCGGAGGGAACGGCACCGCGGCCGGGAGCAGAGCTTCGCCTGGGTCGAGGGCCTGGAGCACGTCGATGAGCAGAAGCGGGTTCACCGCGTCCAGGCCTTCCAGTGTCTCGAGCGCGACGGCCCGAAACGGACCCGGTTCGTCTGGCTGACCAACTTCGAGGTCACGCCCGACACCGTCGCGACCCTGGCCAACCGCGGCGGACGCTGCCGCTGGAAGATCGAGAACGAAGGATTCAATATCCAGAAGAACGGCGGGTTCGGTCTGGAGCACGCATACAGCCTCGGACAGCGGCAGATCAAGAACTTCTACGTCCTGCTGCAAATCGCCCATGTCCTGGTGCAACTGCTGGAACGCGGCAGCCTGCTGGGCGGCGAGTGCCAACGGCTCTTCGGCAGCCTCCGCAACTTCAGCCGCCGACTGGCCGAGAGCCTCCGCAACGGCCTCATCCCTCCCGAAGCCCTCGACCTACAAGCGGCCGCCCGCATCCAAATCCGAATCAACAGCTCGTAGCGCCTGCTGCTGTCTGTACGCTCCATCCCCCAACCCGCCCGTTCGCCCCTCCCACCGCTGATGCCCACGGCCTCAGCCCGATCTGCCTTGCGCCGACTCGCCCGCCGCCTTCCGCTCTCCATCCTCCGGCCGCAATCCCCCGCCGCAGGCCCGCCTATTCGTTGCCGCTGATTGGGCATTCCCCCTCTCGACACCCGGCCCCTCAGG
>JBFZCW010000323.1:0-7997 GCA_041307765.1 Chromatiaceae bacterium | reverse complement strand
ATGTGCTGGTGAAGGAGATCCGTTCCCTGGGCATCAACATCGAGCTGGAACAGGATTGACCCTTAGGATTGACCCAGGTCGCGAGCCGCGAAAGGCGGGGGTGGGCGTTGGAGCCCGCATCCCGCGCCTCGTCCCTCGTCACTCGCCACTTTCGCCGGAGACACTGAGTTGAAAGACCTTCTCAAGATTATCAAGCAGCAGGGCCAGGCACTGGAGTTCGACTCGATCAAGATCGGGCTGGCCTCTCCGGACATGATCCGGTCCTGGTCCTACGGCGAGGTGAAAAAGCCGGAGACCATCAACTACCGCACCTTCAAGCCGGAGCGCGATGGGCTCTTCTGCGCCAAGATCTTTGGCCCGATCAGCGACTACGAGTGCGTGTGCGGCAAGTACAAGCGCCTCAAGCACCGCGGCGTCGTGTGCGAGAAGTGCGGGGTGGAGGTGACGCTTGCCAAGGTGCGCCGCGAGCGCATGGGTCACATCGACCTGGCGAGCCCAGTGGCGCACATTTGGTTCCTGAAGTCGCTGCCCTCGCGCATCGGACTCCTGCTGGATATGACCCTTCGGGATATCGAGCGCGTCCTCTACTTCGAGTCCTTCGTCGTGGTGGATCCGGGTATGACCCAGCTCGAGCGCGGCCAGCTCCTCACTGACGAGCAGTACCTGGACGCCCTCGAGGAGAACGGCGACGAGTTTGACGCCCGCATGGGGGCCGAGGCCGTCTACGAGCTCCTGCGCACCCTCGATCTCCAGGCGGAGGTCCGGCGCATGCGCGAGGAGATCGAGACCACCACCGCCGAGTCCAAGATCAAGAAGCTCACCAAGCGCCTCAAGCTCATGGAGTCGCTCATCGAGTCCGGCAACCGCCCGGAGTGGATGATCCTGAAGGTGCTGCCCGTCCTGCCGCCAGAGCTTCGGCCTTTGGTCCCGTTGGACGGCGGGCGCTTTGCCACTTCTGACCTCAATGACCTCTACCGCCGCGTCATCAACCGCAACAACCGGTTGAAGCGCCTGTTGGACCTGGTCGCCCCGGACATCATCGTGCGCAACGAGAAGCGCATGCTTCAGGAGGCGGTGGACGCCCTGCTGGACAACGGCCGGCGCGGGCGCGCGATCACTGGGACCAACAAGCGCCCCCTCAAGTCTCTAGCCGACATGATCAAGGGCAAGCAGGGGCGCTTCCGCCAGAACCTGCTGGGCAAGCGTGTCGACTACTCCGGGCGCTCGGTCATCGTGGTGGGCCCGACGCTGAAGCTGCACCAGTGCGGTCTCCCCAAGCGCATGGCGCTGGAGCTGTTCAAGCCCTTCATCTTCAGCAAGCTGCAGCTGCGCGGTCTGGCCGCGACCATCAAGGCCGCAAAGAAGATGGTGGAACGTGGCAGCCCTGAGGTTTGGGACATCCTGGAGGAGGTCATCCGCGAGCATCCGGTGATGCTCAACCGTGCCCCGACCCTGCACCGACTGGGCATCCAGGCCTTCGAGCCGCAGCTCGTCGAGGGTAAGGCGATCCAGCTCCACCCCCTGGTCTGTACCGCCTTCAACGCCGATTTCGACGGCGATCAGATGGCTGTGCACGTTCCACTGTCCCTGGAGGCACAGATCGAGGCCCGCGCCCTGATGATGGCCTCCAACAACATCCTCTCCCCGGCCAATGGCGAGCCGATCATCGTCCCGTCCCAGGATGTCGTGCTAGGCCTCTACTACATGACCCGTGATCGGGTGCGAGCGCGCGGCGAGGGGAGTGTCTACTCTGGTATCGCGGAGGCGCGACGGGCCTACGAGACCGGGCACGCGGACCTGCATGCCAAGGTCAGGGTGCGCATTCGCGAGGTCGTCAAGGGGGTGGACGGGTCCCTCACCGAGTCGGTGTCCCTGAAGGACACGACTGTGGGCCGTGCCCTGGTCTTCGACATCGTGCCGGAGGGACTGCCCTTCGATCTGGTCAACCGGGCCATGGGCAAAAAACAGATCTCGGGCCTCATCAACACCTGCTACCGGGTTCTGGGGCTCAAAGAGACGGTGGTCTTCGCCGACCAGATCATGTACCTGGGTTTCCGCATGGCGACCCGGGCCGGTGTGTCCATCGGCCTGGAGGATATGGCGGTACCGGAGGAGAAGGCGGCGATACTTGCCCGCGCCGAGCTAGAGGTCAAGGAGATCGAGCTGCAGTACGCCTCAGGGCTGGTGACCAACGGCGAGCGCTACAACAAGGTGGTCGACATTTGGTCCCACACCAACGACCAGGTTGCCAAGTCCATGATGGGCAAGCTGGGTAAGGAGACGGTGACGGTGGCGGACGGCAGCACCTACACTCAGGACTCCTTCAACTCCATCTATATGATGGCCGACTCGGGGGCACGCGGCTCCGCCGCCCAGATTCGTCAGCTTGCCGGCATGCGCGGCCTCATGGCGAAGCCCGATGGCTCCATCATCGAGACTCCCATCACGGCCAACTTCCGCGAGGGGCTGAACGTCATCCAGTACTTCATCTCGACCCATGGGGCGCGCAAGGGGCTGGCCGATACCGCCCTCAAGACCGCGAACTCCGGGTACCTCACGCGCCGTCTCGTCGATGTGGCCCAGGACATGGTGGTCCTGGAAGAGGACTGCGGGACGGAGTACGGGCTTCTGATGTCCCCCATCATCGAGGGTGGCGATGTGGTCGAGCCTTTGCGCGAGCGCATCCTCGGTCGCGTCACCGCCACCGATGTCTACGCCCCCGGGAGCGACGAGGTGGCCTGTCCGGCTGGGGTCCTACTCGACGAGGCCTGGGTACGGCGTCTGGAGCAGATCGGCATCGATCAGGTTCGGGTGCGCTCCCCCATCACCTGCGAGGCGCGTGTCGGCGTCTGCGGCAAGTGCTACGGCCGTGACTTGGCCCGCGGGCACCTGGTCAACCAGGGCGAGGCCGTGGGTGTCATCGCCGCCCAGTCTATCGGCGAGCCGGGCACCCAGCTCACGATGCGCACCTTCCACATTGGCGGTGCGGCCTCTCGTACAGCGGCGGTCAGCAGCATCGAGATCAAGTCTGCGGGCTCGGTGCGACTACACAACATCAAGACCGTCCAGCACGGCAGCGGTAATCTGGTGGCGGTGTCGCGCTCCGGTGAGCTGACCGTGGCGGATGAGAAGGGCATGGAACGTGAGCGCTACAAAGTCCCCTATGGCGCCACGCTGCGCGCCGGCGACGGCGATACCGTGAAGGGCGGTGACGTGGTCGCTACCTGGGACCCCCATACCCACCCCGTCGTCACAGAGGTGGCCGGGACCTTGCGGTTCGATGACTTCATCGACGGCGTGACGGTGCAGAGTGAGACCGACAGTGTCACCGGTCTGACGGCGCTGGTGGTCATAGATCCCAAGCAGCGGCCGGCTCAGGGCAAGGACTTGCGCCCTATGGTTAAGCTCCTGGATGACGATGGCAACGAGCTGAACATCGCCGGCACTGACCTTCCCGCGCGTTACTTCCTGCCCTCTGACGCCATCGTCGGCGTGGCCGATGGGGCCAAGGTCGGAGTTGGCGACGTCCTGGCCCGTATCCCCCAGGAGTCCAGCAAAACCCGCGACATCACGGGCGGTTTACCCCGGGTGGCAGACCTCTTTGAGGCCCGCAAACCCAAGGAGCCGGCCCTGCTCGCAGAGGCCTCTGGGACCATCGGCTTCGGCAAGGACACCAAGGGCAAGCAGCGTCTGATCATCACCAAGGATGACGGCGAAACGGTAGAGGAGCTGATCCCGAAGTGGCGCCACGTCAACGTCTTCGAGGGCGAGCGGGTGGAGCGGGGCGAGATGATCTCCGACGGCGAGCTGGCCTCCCACGACATCCTGCGCCTGAAGGGCATCACCGCGTTGGCGGAGTACCTGGTCAAGGAGATACAGGACGTCTACCGTCTCCAGGGCGTCAAGATCAACGACAAGCACATTGAGGTCATCGTTCGGCAGATGCTGCGCAAGGTGGAGGTCGTGGACCCGGGTGACACGCGCCTGCTGCGCGGTGAACAGGCGGAACACGCGCTGGTCATGGCCGAGAACGAGCGCGTCACTGCGGAGGGCAAGCACCCGGCAACCTGGAACCCCTTGCTGCTTGGCATCACCAAGGCGTCCCTGGCCACCGAGTCCTTCATCTCGGCCGCCTCCTTCCAGGAGACGACACGCGTCCTCACCGAGGCGTCGGTGCGCGGGTCCCTGGACCGGCTCAATGGACTAAAAGAGAACGTCATCGTGGGGCGGCTGATCCCGGCGGGTACGGGGTTGGCCTACCACAAGGAGCGGCGCCAGCGCCGCCGTGCCGTGACGGCGGAGGGTCAGGTGGAGTTGGCCACCGAGGCCCTCGAGGAGGCTCTCAAGCAGGCACTCAACACCTCCGAGGAGCAGCTCTAAGGGCCCCGGGTCCTCCGTGCTCGCCGCCAGGGACGGCGGTGCCCCGGCGGCAGCGTGCATCCTGCCCACTTTGTGCCGGCAATGGATTGACGGCCTAAGGACAAGACCATATACTGCTTCGTCTCAAGTCGGCCGGCTTATTGCCGGCTTGATTGTTTCCAAAGCCCGGGTCCACGGTATCGCTTGGCCCCGGGCACCGAACAGGTCATCCGTGAGAGGTGCAAGCTCGCCATCGGCGAAGGCTGTTGGGGGAGAACGGCTGTTTGTCCCAGTGGGTGTGCTCGCGGGCCAGGTAGCGGGTCATAGTGTGGATGGCGCTCAAGCGCCGGTGGAGATGCTTTAGTATGGCGACGATCAATCAGTTGGTTCGCAAGCCGCGCCAACGCAAGGTGGTGAAGAGCACGGTGCCGGCCCTAGAGGCCTGTCCGCAGAAGCGCGGCGTCTGCACCCGCGTCTATACCACGACGCCCAAGAAGCCCAACTCCGCCCTGCGTAAGGTTGCTCGCGTGCGTCTGACCAACGGCTTCGAGGTCGCCTCCTATATCGGTGGCGAGGGCCACAACCTGCAAGAGCACTCGGTGGTGCTGATCCGCGGAGGCCGCGTGAAGGATCTTCCCGGCGTGCGCTATCACACCGTGCGTGGCACCTTGGATGCGTCTGGCGTGGACAAGCGCCGTCAGGGTCGGTCCAAGTACGGCGCCAAGCGTCCCAAGGCGGGGGCTGCGGCGGCCAAGGGCAAGAAGTAGAGGCCCAGCGCCTCGCGCTTCCCTGAGTCGGTCATACGCCCACAGCAAACACGCCAAACAATTCGCAAAGCGAAAGGTCGGAGCCTTTATCCATGCCAAGAAGACGCGTTGCCGCCAGGCGCCAGATCCTGCCGGACCCCAAGCACAAGAGCGAACTGCTAGCCAAGTTCATCAACATGCTGATGGAAGACGGCAAGAAGTCGGTTGCCGAGCGGATCATCTACGGTGCCCTGGATCAGATGGCGGAGAAAAAGGGTGGCGAGCCGATCGAGATGCTCGGGCGCGCTATGGAGAACGTCCGCCCTGTGGTTGAGGTCAAGTCGCGCCGCGTCGGTGGTGCCACCTATCAGGTCCCGGTGGAGGTGCGTCCGGCACGGCGAAACTCGCTGGCGATGCGTTGGTTGATTGACGCTGCCAGCAAGCGGTCCGAAAAGTCTATGGCGCATCGCCTGGCCGGTGAGCTGATGGATGCCGCTGACTCGCGCGGCTCCGCGGTGAAGAAAAAGGAAGACACCCACCGCATGGCGGAGGCCAATAAGGCCTTCTCGCATTATCGCTGGTAAGGTCGCCGAACGGGCCCCAGGGCACCTAAGGCGGATGAACCCTAGGCAGATGCAGCCGTGGCACGCAGCACACCCATCGAGCGCTACCGCAATGTCGGAATCATGGCGCACATCGATGCCGGGAAGACCACGACCACGGAGCGCATCCTGTTCTACACCGGGGTGTCTCATAAGCTAGGGGAGGTGCACGACGGGGCGGCCACCATGGACTGGATGGAGCAGGAGCAGGAGCGCGGGATCACCATCACCTCGGCCGCGACGACCTGTTTCTGGTCGGGTATGGGGCGCCAGTTCCCCGAGCATCGGATCAATATCATCGACACCCCAGGGCATGTCGATTTCACCATCGAGGTGGAGCGTTCGCTGCGGGTCCTGGACGGCGCTTGTGCGGTCTTCTGCGCGGTCGGCGGGGTCGAGCCCCAATCCGAGACGGTCTGGCGCCAGGCCGACAAGTACGGGGTACCGCGGCTGTGCTTCGTGAACAAGATGGATCGCATGGGGGCCGACTTCGGCCGCGTGGTCGGGCAGATCCGCGACCGGCTGGGGGCCACCGCAGTGCCCGTCCAGCTCCCTATCGGGGCGGAAGAGGGGTTTAAGGGGGTCGTCGACCTCATCGGGATGAAGGCGATCTTCTGGGACGAGGAAAGCAAGGGTATGAAGTTCGACCTCCAGGAGATCCCCGCGGACATGGTGGAGGATTGCCTGGAGTGGCGCGGCATCCTGGTTGAGGCGGCCGCTGAGTCCAGCGATGCCCTTTTGGAGCGCTACGTCGAGGGCGGCGAGTTGAGCCTTGGTGAGATCAAGGCGGGGTTGCGGGCACGCACCCTGAAGAACGAGATTGTTCCGGTGCTGTGCGGCTCGGCCTTCAAGAACAAAGGGGTGCAGGCCATGCTCGATGCGGTCATCGAGTACCTCCCGGCTCCCGTGGACGTGCCGCCGATCCGCGGGCTGTTGGAGGACGGGGAGACCGAGCAGGAGCGGCCGGCGCGGGACGATGCCCCGTTCGCGGCCCTGGCATTCAAGATCGCGACCGACCCTTTCGTCGGTACCCTGACTTTTTTCCGGGTCTATTCGGGCGTTCTCCACTCGGGAGACACCCTGTACAACCCGGTGAAGGGTAAGCGCGAGCGGATCGGCCGCATCCTCCAGATGCACGCCAATGACCGCAAGGAGATCAAGGAGGTCTGCGCCGGGGACATCGCTGCTGCGGTCGGGCTCAAGGACGTGACCACCGGCGAGACGCTGTGTGCGCAGGACAAGGTGATCACCCTGGAGCGGATGGAGTTTCCGGAACCGGTCATCTCGGTGGCGGTGGAGCCGCGGACCAAGACCGACCAGGAGAAGATGGGGGTTGCGTTGGGCAAGCTGGCTCAAGAGGACCCCTCCTTCCGGGTGCACACCGACGAGGAGTCGGGGCAGACCATCATCTCCGGCATGGGCGAGCTGCATCTGGAGATCATCGTCGACCGCATGCGGCGGGAGTTCGGTGTTGAGGCCAATGTCGGTGCGCCCCAGGTCAGCTACCGCGAAACCATCCGCGCCAAGGTCGAGCAAGAGGGAAAGTTCGTCCGCCAATCCGGCGGCCGCGGCCAGTACGGTCACGTGTACATCCGGATCGAGCCGCGCGAATCGGGGGCGGGCTATGAGTTCGTCAACGAGGTGGTTGGCGGCACTGTGCCGAAGGAGTACATCCCGGCGGTGGACAAGGGTGTCCGCGAGGCCATGGCCAATGGTGTGATTGCGGGCTTTCCCATGGTGGATATCCGGGTGGCCTTGTACGACGGCTCTTACCACGACGTGGATTCGAGCGAGATGGCCTTCAAGATTGCCGGTTCTATCGGCTTCCGGGAGGCTGCGACCAAGGCCAGACCCGTGTTGCTTGAACCCATCATGAAGGTCGAGGTGGTGACGCCCGAGGACTTTATGGGCGACGTCATGGGCGACATCAACAGTCGCCGCGGCATGATCCAGGGCATGGAAGATGCCCCCTCCGGCAAGATCGTGCGTGCGGAGGTGCCCTTGGCGCAGATGTTCGGTTATTCCACGGACCTGCGCTCGGCGACCCAGGGCCGGGCGACCTACAGCATGGAATTTGCGAAGTACAGCGAGGTCCCGGCGAGCATCGCCGACGCCATCGCCAAGAAACACTAGTTGAGACCCCCAGTAGAGATCATTAAGTCGAGGCAGGTAGATCGCGATGTCCAAAGGAAAATTCGAGCGTAAGAAGCCGCACGTCAACGTCGGCACGATTGGGCACGTCGACCACGGCAAGACGACGCTGACGGCGGCGATCACCATGGTGCAGTCG
>JBFZCW010000322.1:0-11867 GCA_041307765.1 Chromatiaceae bacterium | reverse complement strand
CAGGCCGACGAGCATATCCCGCAGGACCGGATCGAACCCCAGACGCAGCCAATCCGGGCCGATTTCCAGGAGCACATGGCGGTTGCCCAGGTGATAGGCCGCCCGCAGCAGGGCCGCAGGGTCGTCGGCCCGCACCGTCAGGACCTGCTCCGGCGCCGCCTCCACCCGTACCACCCGGCCGCAGCGGCTGCGCAGGCAGTCGCCATGGCGCAGCACCGTGCCGCGCTCCAGGAACAGCCCTGCCTCAACCCCCGACGCCAGCGTGACCCGGGCACGGCTCTTCTGGCGGAGATCGAAGGGCGCTATCAGCCGGTCATCAGGGGCGCCCGTAGCGGAGATGCGCTCTTCGATGTAGTACATGTGCTCCCTGTAGGACTCATTGACGGATGGATCAACCGGCCGCTGGGCCGTTGGATACGGCAGGACGGGCCGCATGCTAGTCCTCGTGCTCGAAGACAAGCCGCTCGATGTCTCTCAGGTCATGCGGCGGAACTCCCCTATATGGGCTATCCATTTCGCTCCAGTGCACCCTAGGTGTTGTGGTCTGGGCGATCCTTGCCGCCCACAATCCCGCGGTACCTGAGCGGCTGCGTCAGCACGGCCTGCTCGACGACGCGGTAGAAGAGCAAGCCACGGGCCTTGGCGCTCCGGCGGTTGAAGCGGAACGTGTACTCGTCGAGGTAGTAGTCGAGGTGCCTGGCGCTCACCGCACCTTGGTGAGTGCCCAGGAACCAGCGCTTGAGCAGCGACGCGATGCGATGGACGCCAGGCATGACGACGTGCGCCGGGCTGGCGCTTGCGGCGACGTTCGTCGCGTGTCGTTCGTAGCCCGCGTTGGACAGACCATCGTAGCCCTTCCAGCCGTCGGTTCGCACCACGGAGCCAGGACGAACAACGTCGCGGACGAAGCCCACGAGGCTCGATGCGCTGACGTCCGGGACCCGCCGGAGGCGAACACGCCCGTATCCCTTGGGTTCGTGCACTTCGATGGCGATGGCCACGATCGCCTTGGTCTCGGTCTGGCGCCCATGTACACCCTCTTCAGCGCCGCCCACATACGTCTCGTCGACCTGGCAGTCGCCGGTAGCCCGCGCAACCGGGCAGACTGGTGACCCCAGCCGAGGCCTCCGATATCCGCCCGCGAGGTGCGCCCGGCGTTAGTCGAGGTCCAGATCCGCTTCCAGCGCATCGGCGTCGCGCCGGCACTTGTCCAGGAACTGGAGCTTGTGCACCGCGGCGCGGGCAGCCACGAGGCCCTCTGGACTGGGGTCGGCAAAGAGGCGGGTCAGCTCGGCACCGATGGCCCGCTCAGACCGGGCGATGTGGTCGAGGACCCAGGCGACGGCACCCTGGGCGTTGCGCGCCCCCCGGGCCTCGGCCAGAGTCTCGCGCAGCTCCATCTGCTCCACGAGGAAAGCGGTGTCCTGAGCAGCCGCCTGAGCGCCCGTGTCCGGATACAGGGTCAGCAGGTAAAGGGCCCGCTGCAAGGGGTCCTTGAGGGTCTGGAATGCCTCGTTGACCCGGGTCGATGCCTGCATGGACAGGCGCCGTTCCTGGTCTGGGGCGCTGGCGAAGCGGTCGGGGTGAACGGCAGACTGCAGGGCCCGGTAGCGCTCGGAGAGCAACTCCGAGTCCACCGCGTAGCCGACCGGGAGGCCGAAGAGGTCGAAGTGGTTGCGGGAGAAGTCGAGCACGGGGCGGTCGGGTTCGGCCGTTCGGGCGCAACCCAGGGCATCAAACGTTGAAGCTCTCGCCGCAGCCGCAGGCGTCCTTGACGTTGGGGTTGCGGAACTTGAACCCCTCGTTGAGCCCCTCGCGGGTGTAGTCCAGCTCGGTCCCATTTAGGTAGAGCAGGCTCTTGGGATCGACGATGACCTTGACCCCGTGGTCCTCGAAGACCTGATCGTCCGCCTCCAACCCATCGGCAAACTCCAAGACATAGGCCATCCCGGAGCATCCGGAGGTCCGCACGCCCAACCGGATGCCGACCCCCTTGCCGCGATTAGCCAGGAACTTGGCGACGTGGTCCGCGGCGGCCTGTGTCATGGAGATGCCCATGGCGTCACTGCCCCTGCTTCTTGGCATAGTCGCTGATGGCGGCGCGGATGGCGTCCTCCGCCAGCACGGAGCAGTGAACCTTGACCGGGGGTAGGGCCAGCTCGTCGGCAATCTCCTGGTTCTTGATCTGGCTCGCCTCCGCCAGCGTCTTACCCTTGACCCACTCGGTCAGCAGGCTGCTGGAGGCGATGGCCGAGCCGCAGCCGTAGGTCTTGAAGCGCGCGTCCTCGATGACGCCGGCCTCGCTGACCTTGATCTGCAATCGCATGACGTCCCCGCAGGCCGGGGCGCCGACCATGCCGGTGCCTACGCTGGGGTCGTCCTTGTCCAGGGTCCCGACGTTGCGTGGATTCTCGTAGTGGTCCAGGACCTTTTCGCTGTATGCCATGGTCGTTTTACCTCCGAGCGGCCGAAATCAATGGGCGACCCACTGCACAGACTTGAGGTCGATGCCGTCCCTGTACATGTCCCACAGAGGGGACAGCTCGCGCAGCCGCGCCACCTGCTCGCGGAGCTTGGCCACAGCATAGTCCACCTCTTCCGCGGTGCTGAAACGCCCGAGGGTGAACCGCAGGGAGCTGTGCGCCAGCTCGTCCTCGCGCCCGATAGCCCGCAGGACATAGCTGGGCTCCAGGCTGGCGGACGTACAGGCCGAGCCGGACGAGACGGCCAGGTCTTTGAGGGCCATGATGAGCGACTCACCCTCGACGTAGGCGAAGCTAACGTTGAGGTTGCCGGCCACGCGGTGCTCCTCGTCGCCGTTGAGGAAGACCTGTTCGATCCCCTTGAGCCCGTCCCACAGCCGATGCCGCAGGGTCAGGAGGCGGGCATTCTCCGCGTCCATCTCCTCGCGAGCGATGCGGAAGGCCTCGCCCATGCCGACAATCTGGTGCACCGGCAGGGTCCCGGAGCGCAGGCCGCGCTCGTGCCCACCGCCATGCATCTGGGCCTCCAGGCGCACCCTAGGCTTACGCCGCACATAGAGGGCGCCAATCCCCTTGGGCCCATAGGTCTTGTGGGCGGAAAACGACATCAGGTCCACCGGCATGCGCTCCAGGTCGATGTGGACCTTGCCCGTGCTCTGGGCGGCGTCCACATGGAAGAGTGTCTTGCGCTCCCGGGTCAGCTCGCCGATGGCGGCGATGTCTTGGATGACGCCGATCTCGTTATTCACGTGCATGATCGACACCAGCACCGTGTCGTCGCGGATGGCGGCGTCCAGCTTACGCAGGTCGATCAGGCCATTGGGCTCCGGGTCCAGGTAGGTGACCTCGAAGCCCTCGCGCTCCAACTGGCGGCACGTGTCCAGCACGGCCTTGTGTTCGGTTTTACAGGTGACGATGTGCCGTCCGCGCTTCTGGTAGAACTGCGCGGCACCTTTGATGGCCAGGTTGTCGGACTCGGTGGCGCCGGAGGTGAAGGCGATCTCCTTCGGGTCGGCGTTCACCAGCTCGGCAATCTGGCGGCGGGCGGTCTCCACGGCCTCCTCTGCAGCCCAGCCGAAGGCGTGGGAGCGGGAGGCCGGGTTGCCGAAGATCCCGTCCGGAGTCAGGCAGTCGCACATCTTTTCCGCCACCCGCGGATCCACCGGAGTGGTGGCCGAGTAGTCCATGTAGATGGGTAGCTTCATTTCAAGCTCCAGCTCGCTGTCGTGGCAAGGGTGAGATTCAGACCCGCACCGAGGTATGGCCGCTGCGCGCCCGGTCGATTTGGACCTCATGCTTGCCGGTGCGACACCCGACTTCGTCGGCCACCCCCCTGCGGTCCACCAGTTCCTGCAGGCTGACGTGACTCAGGTAGTCGTAGATGCGGTCGCTGAGGTCCTGCCAAAGGTCGTGGGTCAGGCAAGGGCCGTCATTGTGGCAGTTGCCCGCACCGCCGCAGCGGGTGGTATCCAGGTTCTCATCCACCGCAGCGATCACCTCCGCCACGTGGATACCGCTGCCCTCCCGCGCCAGGTTGTAGCCGCCGCCCGGCCCCCGCACGCTGGAGACGAGGCCGCGTTTCCGCAGCCTGGCAAAGAGCTGCTCCAGATAGGACAGGGAGATCCCCTGACGGCGGGCGATGTCGGCAAGGGCTGTCGGCCCCGCGCCCTGATGCATGGCCAGATCGAGCATGGCCGTGACGGCGTAGCGGCCTTTGGTTGTGAGTCTCACGCGATTGCTCCTGCCTGATTCCTAATATTTTTACCAGGATACTTTAACCAACCTTTACGATCAAGTATTGCCGGCCCTGGGCAGCGTTGAGCGGGGTCTCGGCGGCCCGGTAAGCGCCCCAGGAGGAGCTTCAAAAGCGTTTAATTATGCACTGAAATGCCGGAAACGAGCCAGTGGGCTAAGCGCGGGAAACAGGGTGGTCTCGTGCCTCATGCCGGCACATTACGACCTGGACAGGTGGCCGGCAGACGGCGGTTCCTCGGGAACCACGGGCGTAAGGCGGGGTCTGTCTCATGCAGCCTTGAAGGCCGAGGGCGGGGTCTGTCAGAATGCCGCGCGCACCCCGCGGCCCGTCACCCGCCCCGCCTGTCATCCGATCCCCGATGCACAACGCCGCGCCCCTCCCGCGCGGCATGGAGTAGTCATGTTTCGAACGCTCACGGCCCTGGCGCTGCTTGCGCCCCTCGCGGTTCATGCCGCCTCGAAGGTTCACGAGCTGACGCTCGACAATGGCCTCAAGGTCGTCGTCAAGGAAGACCGACGGGCCCCTGTCGTGACCTCTCAGGTCTGGTACCGCATCGGATCCAGCTACGAGTATGGCGGCCTCACCGGGGTCTCCCATGTCCTCGAGCACATGATGTTCAAGGGGACAGCAAAGCATCCGCCGGGCGAATTTTCGCGCATCGTCGCGGAGAACGGCGGAGACGACAACGCCTTCACCGGACGCGACTACACGGCCTATTACCAGAACCTCGCCAAGGACCGCCTCGCCGTCGCCTTCGAGCTGGAGGCCGATCGTATGCGCAACCTCGCGCTCCCGCCCGCCGAGTTCGACAAGGAGCTGGCGGTTGTCCAGGAGGAAAGGCGCCTGCGCACCGATGACGACCCTCAGGCCCTGACTTACGAGCGATTCAATGCCGTCGCCTACGCCGCCTCGCCGTACCGCAATCCGGTGATCGGCTGGGAGGGGGATCTCGCCGAGCTAAAGGTAGAGGACCTGCGTAACTGGTACCGCCTGTGGTACGCCCCCAACAACGCGACCTTAGTGGTGGTGGGAGACGTGGACGCCCCGGCCGTCTTCGACTTAGCCAGAAAACACTTTGGCACGCTCAAGGCCGAGCAGGTCTCCGCCGCCAAGCGGCGTCCGGAGCCACCCCAGCCAGGCGAGCAACGCATCCGGGTCAAGGCGCCCGCCAAGGAGCCTTACCTGATCATGGGCTACAAGGCCACAGCCCTGGGTCAGCCCGACACCGAGGAGTGGGAGCCTTATGCCCTGGAGATGTTGGCCTCCATCCTGGACGGCGGCAGCAGCACGCGGTTGAGCCGCGAGCTGGTGCGCGGGGCTCAGGTGGCTGCTGAGGCGGGCGCGAGCTACAGCGCCTTCACCCGCTTACCGGGGATGCTCGTGATGGACGGAACCCCGGCCAAGGGGCATGACATCGGGGACCTGGAGCGGGCGCTGCAGGCCCAGATCCAGCGACTGAAGGACGAACCCGTGGGGGAGGCAGAGCTTGAGCGTATCCGCACCCAGCTCATCGCGAACAAAGTCTACGAGCTGGACTCCGTGTATGCCCAGGCGATGCAGATCGGCACCTTGGAGGCCACTGGCCTGGGCTGGCCGCTGCTCGACGAGTACGTCGACCGCTTGAGCGCAATAACCCCGGCGCAGGTCCAGGCCGTCGCCCGTAAGTACCTGATCGACGACAACCTGACGGTGGCCGTGCTCGACCCGCAACCCTTGGCCGGGGACACCGCCACCCACGCCGCCAAGGCAGGAGCCGTCCCCCATGTCCGTTAGCCTACGCCGATCCCTCTCCGTCGCCGCCCTGGCCCTGGGGCTAACCCTGACGGGCCCCGCTGCCGCGATACCCGAGATCCAGACATGGGAGACAGCCAACGGGGCCAAAGTCCTCTTCGTCGAGGCCCCGGACCTGCCCATGTTGGACCTGCGCGTGGTTTTCGATGCGGGCAGCGCCCGGGACGCCGGGCACTCCGGCCTCGCCGCCATGACCGCAAACATGCTGACCCAGGGCGCAGGCGACTGGGATGCCGACGCCATCGCCGAGCGCATGGAGTCGGTTGGAGCCTCGCTAGAGGCCTCTGCCCTGCGCGACATGGCCTTCGTTGCCAGCCGCAGCCTGACCCGGGGGCCGGCCCTGGAGACGGCACTTGCGACGTTCACCAAGGTCCTGTCTGAGCCGCGCTTCGCCGACCCCGACCTGGAGCGTCTGCGCCAGAACACCCTCACGGGGCTGCGCCAGGAGGAGCAGGATCCAGGGACCGTCGCCCAGAAGGCTCTCTATCGCGAGATCTACGGCGATCACCCTTACGCCGGGACGCCCAACGGGACGCCGGAGGGAGTAATCGCCCTGACTCGGGACGACCTGGCGGCCTTCCACCGCCAGTACTACGTGGCCAGCAACGCCGTGGTCGCCATGGTCGGGGCCATCACTCGGGCGCAGGCGGAGGCCATCGCCAACCGGGTCACCGCGGGGCTGCCGATAGGGGAACGGGCCGCCGCTCCGCCGGAGGTCCCGGCGCTCGCCGCCGCCAAGGCCGAGCGGATCGACTTCACCTCCAGTCAGACCCACATCCTGATCGGCCAGCCCGGGATGCGCCGGGGCGATCCGGACTACTTCCCCCTCTACGTCGGCAACCACGTACTCGGGGGCAACGGCCTGGTCTCGCTCCTGATGGAGGAGGTGCGCGAGAAGCGCGGGCTGTCTTACAGCGTCTACAGCTATTTTCTGCCCATGCGGGCCGACGGACCCTTCCTGATGGGACTCCAGACCAAGAACGACCAGGCCGACCAGGCCCGAGACGTCCTCTTAGCGACGCTGCGGGCCTTCATCGATGCAGGTCCGAGCGAAAAGGAGCTGACCGCCGCAAAGAAGAACATCACTGGCGGATTCCCATTGCGCATCGCCGGCAACGCCAAGCTGGTGCAGTACCTGGCCGTGATCGGCTTCTACGGCCTGCCGCTCGATTACCTGGACCGCTTCACCGACAGGGTCGAGGCGGTCACCGCCGAGCAGATTCGAGACGCCTTCGCCCGGCGTCTCCACCCGGACCGCCTGGCCGTGGTGAACGTGGGGGCCCGGCCCGGTACGGTGGCCAAGCAGGGTGACTAGGGCGCCGCGCCCCCCGGCATCCGCGGGCACCGGACGCGAGCCAAAGCGAGCACCCGGCCGCCTGCGCATCGTCGGTGGCGTCTACCGGGGGCGCAAGCTGCCGGTCCCGGACCAGCCTGGGGTACGGCCCACCGCTGACCGGGTGCGCGAGACCCTGTTCAACTGGCTAGCACCGATCATGCGCGGGGCGCGCTGCCTGGACTGCTTCGCCGGGAGCGGGGCACTGGGGATCGAGGCGGCCTCTCGCGGGGCCGCCGAGGTCGTGATGTTGGAGCGGGCCGAGCCCGTGGTGCGCCAGCTCCTGGCCAATGTCAGCGCCCTGGGGGCGAACCAGGTCCAGGTGGTGCGGGGGGATGCCCTGCACTGGCTGGAGGGGCAAGGCCGGCCGTTCGACATCGTATTCCTCGACCCGCCCTTCGCCGACGATCTACTGGCCACAACCTGTTCACTACTGGCGCGAAACGCCTGGGTGCGTGCGGGAGCCCGGGTCTACCTAGAGACCCGCGCCAGGCCCGGCCTCCCGTCCCTGCCCCAGGGCTGGCTCCTGGTACGCGAACAGAGGGCCGGCCAGGTCGCCTATGGCCTGGCCTTGGTTGAGCGGCCTGGGACCACGTCGGACGTGCCCTCGCTTCCCCCATCCGCCGATGCGCCCACCGAAGGCTGAGTGCTCTGGTATCCTTGGCGCCCACCGGGCACCCCCCGGGCCAAGGGAGAAACCCGTGCGCAGCGTGGTCTATCCGGGGACCTTCGACCCCGTCACCAACGGACACACCGACCTCATCTGCCGCGCCTCCCGCCTGTTCGACCGCGTGGTGGTGGCGGTTGCCGCCGACACGAGTAAGGCGCCTGTGTTTGGGCTCGATCAGCGCGTGGACCTCATCCGCAAGGTGGTCGCCCACCTGGAGCATGTGGAGGTCGTCGCCTTCTCCGGGCTCCTGGTCGAATTTGCCCGCAGCCTTGGGGTTCCGGTCATCATGCGCGGGCTACGTGCCGTCTCCGATTTCGAATTCGAGTTCCAGCTCGCCGGCATGAACCGCCGCATGGCACCGGACATCGAGACCCTGTTTCTCACGCCGGCCGAGAAGTACGCCTACATCTCCTCCTCCCTGGTACGCGAGATTGCCCGCCTCAAGGGGGATGTATCGGCGTTCGTGTCACCGGAGGTTCATGCTGCATTGCGTGAGCGGTTTGGATAACATTTCGCCTTCCCCATGTCTAACTTTCATCCGACCCCGCCCTACCAAGGAGTAGCACCATGTCACTATTGATCACCGACGAATGCATCAACTGCGATGTTTGCGAGCCCGAATGCCCAAACGGCGCAATCAGCCAGGGGGATGAGATCTACGAGATCGACCCCGACCTGTGCACCGAGTGCGTCGGCCACTACGAGACCTCGCAGTGCGTCGAGGTCTGCCCGGTCGACTGCATCATCAAGGATCCCGCCCATGAGGAGACCGAAGAAGAGCTCAAGGCCAAGTACGAGCGCATTACCGGCGAGCAGGCCTAACCCGCCCGCCAGAGACCCGCACTGCGGACCCGCACTCCGGGGTCCGCTTCCAATGCCGGGCTCAACTCCACACCAAGGTTGGCACTAGCCCGTGCCACCCGCCCCAGCAGTCCGTCAGCACCTCAGAACGCCGCCTGCACGAGGTCCGATGACCGTCGATCACCCGCAAGACCGCCGCCCGGCGGCGTCTGTGTTGGTCTGGCTGACAGCAGCGGCCCTCCTCGTGCTCGCTACCTGGGGCCGAGGCGAGTCCCTGCCGGGGACCACGCCTGTCCAGGCCGCGACCCCGCCCGCCGCAGCCATCGCGTCGGCTCACCCCCTCGCCACCGCCGCCGGCTTCGAGGTCCTCGACGCTGGGGGCAACGCCTTCGACGCCGCCGTCGCGGTCGGGGCGGCCCTGGCGGTGGTGGAGCCCTATGGCTCCGGCCTGGGGGGCGGCGGTTTCTGGCTCCTGCACCGCGCGTCCGACGGGTTCCAGGTGATGCTCGACGGTCGCGAGCGGGCCCCGCTGGCCGCCCATCGCGACCTCTACCTGGACGCCGAGGGGCGCCCGGACCCCGCGTTGTCCCTCGACGGGGCTCTGGCGGCGGGGATCCCCGGAACTCCGGCAGCCCTCGCCCACTTGGCGCGGCACTATGGCCGGCTGCCCCTGGCCCGCAGCCTGGCGCCGGCCATCCGCCTTGCCCGGGACGGCTTCCCGGTGGACGGGCAGTACCAGCGTCTGGTCGAATGGCGGGCGCCTGTCCTGCGCCGCTCGCCAGCGGCGGCAGCGCAATTTCTGGCCGGCGGCGAGGCACCGCCGGAGGGCCACACCATCCGCCAGCCAGAGCTGGCCGGGACCCTCGAGGCCCTGGCCCGGAACGGGCATGGCGGCTTCTACGCCGGGCCTGTCGCCATGGCACTGGTGGCTGGGGTGCGTGCGGCTGGAGGCATCTGGACGCCTGCGGACCTGGAACAGTATCGGGCGCTGGAGCGTGCCCCGGTCGTCGCGGACTACCGGGGCTGGCGGCTGGTGAGTGCCGCACCGCCGTCCTCCGGGGGCGTGCTCCTGGCCGAGATGCTCCACATGCTCGCCGGCTTCGACCTACAGGCGTTAGACCCGGCAGCACGCGCCCACCTCCTGGCGGAGGTCATGCGTCGCGCTTACCGCGACCGCGGGACCTACCTGGGGGACCCCGATTTCGTCGATATCCCTTTGGCACGCCTGATCCACCCCCTGTACGCCGCCGGCCTGGCCCGCGACATCGACCCTGACCGCGCCACGCCCAGCGCCGGGTGCGACCCGCCGCCCGAGGCCACCGACACGACCCACTACTCGATCATCGACCGCGAGGGCAATCGGGTCGCGGCCACACTAAGTATCAACACCCCGTTCGGCTCCGGCCTGGTCCCGGCAGGGACCGGCGTCCTGCTGAACAACGAGATGGACGACTTCTCCGCCAAGCCAAACACCCCCAATGCCTACGGCCTGGTGGGCGGGGCGGCCAACGCCATCGCACCGGGCAAGCGCATGCTCTCCAGCATGAGCCCCACCTTCCTGGAGTCCGACGCCGGGGTGGCCATCCTCGGCACCCCGGGCGGCAGCCGCATCATCACCATGGTCCTGCAGGCCATCCTGGCGGCAGTAGCGGGGGAGGCGCCGGCGCAATGGGTTGCAAAGCCTAGGCTCCACCACCAGTTCCTGCCGGACCGAATCCAGTATGAACCCGCCGTCCTGACCGCCGGCCAGGTCGCAGAGCTGGAGGACAGGGGTCACCGCGTGGAACTCGTGGCCGACGGCTTCGGAAACATGCAGGTGGTGTTCTGGGACCGCGCCGCAAGCCGGGTCCAAGCCGCCAGCGACCCCCGCGGGCTCGGCCTGGCTGAAGTTCGTTGACCCGGAGCGGATACAATCCGACGAGCTACCAGCTGAAAGCTGATTGCTGAACGCCAATTGCGGGACACCGTCCGAACCGACCCAACCGACCCAACCGACCCAACCGACACAGACTGACGCGCGACAGATTCACCCACCGACGAGAAAGCCAAGATGAAAAGCCTCCTGACCTTCGTTCTCGCCCTGATCACCGTCTCGTTCCTGACCATGCCGGAGGCCGAGGCCAAGCGCATGGGCGGCGGCTCCAACCTGGGGCGGCAGACCACCATGCCAAAGCAGGCCCAGACCCCAGCCGCGGCGCCAACCCAGGCCCAACGCCCGGGGGCCGCCGCCCCGGCCGCAAGCGGGGCCAGCCGGTGGCTCGGCCCCCTGGCCGGGCTGGCCGCCGGCGGGCTGCTGGCCGCCCTGTTCTTCGGCGGGGCCTTCGAGGGATTGGCCGCCATGGACTGGCTGCTCATCGCCGCCCTGGCGATCGGCGCCTTCTTCCTGTTCCGGGCCATGCGCAGGCGCGCCCCGGCACCGACACCGGTCACCTCTGCGGGCCGCATGGCGCCTGGCTATGGGGCCATGGGCGGCTTCACGCCGGCTCAGGGGGAGGCCGCCCCGGTCGCACCGACGGCGGCGCGGGACGAAGCCCCGGCCTGGTTCGACGGCGCCGCCTTCGCCGAGGGGGCCAAGACCCACTTCATCCGGCTACAGGCCGCCTGGGACCAGGCCGACTGGCGGGACATCCGCACCTACACCACCCCCCAGCTCTTCGCCGACCTGCAGCAGGAGCACGGCCGCTCCGCCACCCCGGGGCAATACACCGAGGTCGTCACCGTCAACGCCGAGCCGCTCCAGGTCCAGCGCGACGGTGACCTGGTCCTAGCGAGCGTGCGCTTCTCGGGCCTGATCCGCGAGGAGGCCGATGGCCCTGCGCAGCCCTTCGACGAGGTGTGGCACGTCCAGCACCCCTGGGCGAGCCGCGACGGCGACTGGCTGATCTCCGGGATCCAGCAGGTCAAAAACTGACCCGATCCGCAAAGCCCGCCGCCCAGCCGCCCCTTCGGGCGGCCGGGCCGCCCACCTTGCCGCGGGCAGCTCCTGGTCCTAAGGTTGCAGGTAATCCAACCCGCGGACCCCTCGATTCGTGA
>JBFZCW010000321.1:0-11954 GCA_041307765.1 Chromatiaceae bacterium | reverse complement strand
GGTGGTCCAGAACCACCGCCAGGCACAGCCGGTCGCGCAGCCCACGGCCAATGCTGAGGATACCTATGCCGGTTACGAGGTCCCTGACGACCTCATGTGGTAGCGGCAGCCGCCAGCGGTCGCCTGGCCGCGCCCTCCGGCCCTGTTCTAACCCACCCCCTGAGGAGTCCCGCGCCCATGCCTGAGGTCGAGAATCGCAGGCTTGCCGTTCTGATCGACGCCGACAACGCCCAGGCGGCCATCGTCGAGGGCCTGCTGGCTGAGATCGCCAAGTACGGCACCGCCCACGTCAAGCGCATCTACGGCGACTGGACCCTGCCGAACCTGGGGTCCTGGAAGCCCACCCTGCTGCGCCATTCCATCCAGCCCATGCAGCAGTTCCGCTACACCACAGGCAAGAACGCCACCGACGGGGCTATGATGATCGACGCCATGGACCTGCTCTACACCGGCAGATTCGACGGCTTCTGCATCGTGTCCAGCGACAGCGACTTCACCCGGCTGGCCTCGCGCATCCGTGAGTCGGGCCTATCGGTCTTCGGCTTCGGCGAGAAGAAGACGCCCGAGCCCTTCGTCGCCGCCTGCGACAAGTTCATCTTCGTGGAGCTGCTGCGCGAGGAGGCCGCCGATGCGGCCCCGGGTGGCCGCAAGTCCGCCAAGGAGTTGAAGCTGGACACCAAGCTGGTCCACCTCCTGCGCAACGCCGTCGCGGCCGCCTCGGACGACAGTGGCTGGGCCGAACTTGGGGTGGTCGGCTCCACCGTCGCCAAACTCGCCCCGGAGTTCGACCCGCGCACCTGGGGCTATGCCAAGTTGAGCGGACTGGTCAAGGCCGTAGGGCTGTTCGATGTGGAGGAGCGCCTGGTCGGCGGCGGCCCACACAAGGCCCTGTACGTCCGAGACAAAAAGGGCGCTGCGCAGTGAGCCCTGGGGAATTGGCGGCGGCCCCCCCTGCCCTGATCGACACCCATTGCCACCTGGACGTAGAGGAATTCGACCCCGACCGCGATGAGGTACTGGCCGCCGCCCGTGCGGCAGGGCTGGTGGGGATCGTGGTCCCGGGCATCCATGCCGCCGGCTGGGTACGCCTGCTGCAGCTGTGTGCCTCGGCCCCGGACCTGCATCCGGCCCTAGGGCTGCACCCAATTTACCTTGCCCAACATCGCGCAGGGCACGTCGCGGATCTGGAGCGTGCTCTGGCCGAGGACCGCCCCCTGGCTGTCGGGGAAATCGGACTCGACTTCTACCGAGCCGACCTGGACCCCGTGCGCCAGCAGTCCTTGTTCGAGGCCCAACTCGCCCTGGCCAAGGCCGCCGGACTGCCGGTACTGCTCCATGTGCGAAAGGCCCACGACCAGGTGCTGGCGACGCTCAAGCGCATACGGGTCTGTGGCGGTATCGCCCACGCCTTCAACGGCAGCCTGCAACAGGCGCACCAGTACCTGGACCTTGGATTTCGGCTCGGCTTCGGCGGCATGCTGACCTTCGAGCGGTCGCTGAAGCTCAGGCCCTTGGCCCGAGCCCTGCCCATTGAGGCCATCGTCCTGGAGACCGACGCCCCGGACCTGACCGTTGCGGCCCATCGGGGCGAGCGCAACAGCCCGGCCTACCTGCCTGACGTCCTGGCCGCACTGGCCGTGGTGCGCGAAGCCGATCCAGCGGAGCTGGCGGCCCAGACCACGCGCAACGCCCGCGACCTGCTGGGTCTGGCGCACCCCTGACCTGTTATGTCCGAGGCCGAAGCCCCGCCCGCACTGATCTCTGAGGCGGATGCCGCCCTCTGGGAGCGCACCCGCATCCTGGTCGGCGACCTCGGCGTGGCGCGGCTGTGCGCCGCCAGGGTGCTGCTGGCGGGGCTCGGCGGGGTGGGCGCCTTCGCCGCCGAGGCCCTGGCGCGGGCCGGCATCGGTCATCTGACTCTCGCCGATCACGACCGAGTCGCCCCCTCCAACCTCAACCGCCAGCTCGTTGCCCTGGGCTCCACCCTGGGTCATCGGAAGGTCGAGGTCATGGGCGAGCGGGTGCGGGACATCAACCCCGCCTGCGACCTGACCCTGCTGGAGCGCTTTCTTCCCGCCGACGAGATGCCAGGCCTGGTCGCCGGGGGCTTCGATCATGTGGTCGATGCCATCGACAGCCTGAACAGCAAGGTGGCCCTGATAGGGGCCTGTGTCGAGGCGGGAGTCCCAGTCGCAAGCAGCATGGGGGCGGGCGGGCGTCTGGACCCGACCCACATCCGCGCCGGCGACCTGATGGACTCCCGCGGCTGCCCCCTGGCCAGCGCGGTGCGCCAGCGGCTGCGTCGGCGCGGGATCGGACGGGGCGTCCTGGCGGTGTGGTCGGAGGAGCCCCCGCTCCCGCCACTACCCCCGGAGCCGACCGGACGCGGCCGCCCCCGGGCGGTCAATGGGACCGTGAGCTACCTGCCGGGCCTGTTCGGGCTGACCCTGGCCGGGCTGGTCATCCAGCGCCTGCTCGCCGACGCGCCAGGGGTGGCGCCCCCCTAGCTGGCGCACAAGCCCAGCACGGTTTCGAGCCGTCCTCACGCATCCAAGGTGACAGGGGTGACGAAACCAGGCGGCTTGATGGCAAGCACGGCGCAATCGATCTGGTTGAGAATCTTCTCGGCCGTGTTGCCCATGAAGAAACCGGGCACCCCCGTGCGGGCCACGGTCCCCATGACGATGAGATCGGCGCCGATGCGTTTGGCCAGCGCCGGGATCTCGTCGCGCGCGTAGCCCTTGATGAGATGCAACTGGGGTTTCAGGTAATTCACGGCGTCGGGGCCGACCCTGTCGGTCACGTCGCCGAGCAGTGCATCGAGGTTGGCCGCGGTGCGCCGCCGCACCTGCTCGACATAGCCGACCACCTGCTCCTCCGGCGTGCGCAGGAAGGCGCCGCGCATGGCACTCTCGCCGATCGCGTCCCAGACGTGCACCAGATGGAGTGCGGCAAAGTCTGATAGGGCCAGCGAGACGGCCATCTCCAGCGTCTGCCGATTCAGGGCCTGACGCGATTGCAGCTCGGCCGGCGGGTAGGTGTCGTCGACGTCCACCGCCGCCAGGATGCATTGGTAGTTGCTCGGCTCATCGGGGCGGATCAGCCAGACCGGGCAGGGGCACCTGCGCAACAGGTGCATATCGTCGCTGCCAAGGAACCGCTCCAGCCAGTCCAGCCGCTCTGTGACCTTGATTAGAAGGTCGTACCTGCCCCGCAGCACCTCGCGGATGAGCTCCAGGAAGGGCGTGCCTATCAGTACCCTGGCCTGGATCGTCAGACGCTCGCGATAGGGCGCAGCAAGGGCCTGCAATGCCCCGATATGCTCGTCAGCGGGTGTCTCCTGAAGATTGGCGTCGATCGACGCACCTTGCGTTGTCTCGATGAGGGGCACGACCGGCTCGGCCACCGTGACGAGCGTCAGACTGGCCTGATTGTTCTCCGCCAGCGTCACGGCACGTTCCAAGGCGGCTGGATCTGCGGTTTCGGGGTCGATCGCACACAGAATGTTCTTGAATCGCTTCATCTCAGGGACCTCTCTCAGCCGTCGGCCGATTATCGGGTTCCTCTTCGATCACGGGTCGGTAGTCCCAATCCCTCACCTCCTGGACCACGAGATCGATATCGTCTGTCGGGACACGCAGTATCCGCAGCGCCGTCGCCCCGAGGCGCAGGCTTGCCTCGATCGCTTCCGGATAGGCGTGGGTTGCCCCAGCGTCGAGCAGTCGCGAGCTCGTTTCCAGATCCCGCGCGCGCACGACGATGGGTACCTGGGGACAAGTACTGCGCAGAATGGAGACCGCCCGCAATGCGGTCGCGGAACGATCGACGGTAATCACCACGAGCGATGCCCGGTCGACATGGATGGCGGACAGCAATTCGGGGTCTGAGATGTCGCCGTACAGTACCGGGTGACCGTCGGCTCGACCCTGTGCGACCCGCTTCGGGTCCGTGTCGAACACGATAAACGCAACGCCGCTCGCCTTCAGCAGAACGGCGATGGTATGTCCCACACGCCCATAGCCGCCGATGACGACCTGCTGCTCCGGTGCATCCGATAGCCCATCCGGAGTCGGTTGAGCCTCATGGCGCTGGGTTCCGGCCAATTTGGTCGCAATGGCGTCATTGAAGCGAATCAGAACGGCGCCGGCGATCATCGCGAACAGGACAGAGGCCAGTGCGATCTGACCCAGCTGCATGTCGATTACGCTGGAATCGAGCGCAATGGCTAGAAGGGCAAAGCCGAACTCCCCCCCCACGGCCAGCAGCAAGCCCGTACGCCACGCGACCCGGGGGTCGACTTCAATGCGACGCATCATCGCGGCGACGATCAGTGTCTTGCTCACCACCATGAGAACCGCGCCGAGCACGGCCCAGTGCCATATCGGAGGTATCGCGAGAGGGTCGAAGCGCATCCCGATACCGACGAAAAAGAGCCCGAGCAGGACATCGCGAAAGGGGCGTATGGTCGATTCGACTTGGTGGCGGAACTCCGTTTCGCCGAGCATCATACCCGCAAGAAATCCCCCGAATGCCAAAGAGAGACCGAAGCTGCTTGTAGTCCATGCGGCAAGTAGCGCGATGAGCAGCACTGCCAGCGTGAATACCTCGGCGGATCGGCGCTCGGCAACAATGTGAAACAGGGGCCGGAACAGCCACCGACCGATCAAGAACACGAGCGCGAACGCAAACACGGCTTTCGCGACTGCCCATCCCAGCGCACCCGCGAGCACATCGGCGCCGACCGACACGCCCAGAACGGGGATGATCACCAGAAAGGGAACGGCGGTGACGTCCTGAAAGACAGACATCGCAAGGCCGAGCCGGCCGTGCTGACTGTTCTCCTCGCCCTGCTCAGCCAATAGACTGCTGATGATGGTCGTGGAGGACTGAGCAAAGACGGCTCCGATCACGAATGCGGCAGGGGCGGACAGCCCGGCCAGCCACAGCGCAAGCCCAACCGCCGCCGTCGTGAGGACAACCTGGCCGGTGCCCAGCCCGAGAACCTGATGCCGCAACGCGTGTAGCTGGGGTAAGGAAAAATTGAGACCGATGGTAAACAGCAGGAAGACCACGCCGAACTCGGCGAGCGCATCGAACTCCGGCACATAGACCGTCGGCCCGGCGGTATGCGGTCCGAGAATCACTCCGACCAGCAAATACCCGAGGCTGGTCGGGATATGCAGCCGCTGAAAGGTCACCACGACGGCCACCGCAACGCCCAAAAGCAAGAGGATCTGGGCGAGATGCGCCATCATCAGGTCCGCCCTGACCGGCGCCGGACTACCGCCTTCTCCAACTCCACCGCGATGAGCACGCCGATGCCGAACAGCAGGATGCGAGCCCAAGCCTGGGCGTCCAGCGGCGCCGTGTGAAACAGCTCGTGCATCAGCGGCCAGTAGGTGAACAGCCCCTGGAGACCGATGAGGATGGCGATGGCGCCGAGCACATAGCGGTTGCCGGTGAGTCCCTCCCAAGACAGGACGGGTGCGGTGAGGCGACGGCAGTTGAACAGGTAGAACACCTCGCCCATGAGCAGCAGGTTGACCGTCCCCGTGCGCGCCACCTCGATGGCGACGCCGCGCTGAAGCTCCCAGAGAAAGAGCCCCAGGCTGCCGGCCACCAACAGGGCCGAGACGAAGGCCACTCGCCAAAGCATGAAGGCGGAGAGCAGCGGCTCGCGTGGATCCCGCGGCGGGCGGCGCATCACGTCGGCCTCGGCCGGCTCGAAGGCTAGGGCCAGGGCCAGGGTCACGGCGGTGACCATGTTGACCCATAGGATCTGCACCGGCGTGATGGGCAATTGGTGCAGACCCAGCAGGATGGCGGCCAAGAGCACGGCGGCCTGGCCAACATTGGTGGGCAGGATGAAGACGATGGCCTTACGGATGTTGTCGTAGATGGTGCGACCCTCCTCCACCGCCGCGGCGATGGAGGCGAAGTTGTCGTCGGCCAGCACGATCTCGGCGGCCTCCTTGGCTGCCTCCGTGCCCTTCTGGCCCATGGCCACGCCCACATCGGCGCGCTTCAGGGCCGGTGCGTCGTTCACCCCGTCGCCGGTCATGGCCACCACCTCGCCTGCGGCCTGCAGGGCTGCCATCAGGCGCAGCTTGTGCTCGGGGCTTGCGCGGGCGAAGACCTCCGTGTCCGCCACCGCCCGACGCAGCCTTTGGTCGTCCATCGCCTCGATCTCGGTGCCGGTCAGGGCACGGACCTCGTCTGCGAGCTTCAGCTCCACGCCGATGGCGCGGGCGGTGGCGGCGTGGTCGCCGGTGATCATCTTGACCCGAATCCCCGCGGCGCGGCACTGGGCCACGGCGCGGACGGCCTCCTCCCGGGGCGGGTCGGCAAGCCCGAGCACCGCGAGGAGCACGAAGCCGCCGGCCTCCACGTCCTTGAACTCGATATCCCTGTGACCTTTGTCCGCCGCCTTCATGGCCAGGGCCAGGAGCCGCATGCCGCGACCGGCGGCCGAGTCCATGGCCGCATGCCAGGCATCGGTGTCCAGTGGGACGTCCTCGCCGCCGCGGCGCTGGGAGCTGCACAGCTCCAGGAGCCGCTCCGGTGCACCCTTCAGGTAGATGTCGCCATGTCCCTGGTGGTCATGGTGCAGGGTCGCCATGAAACGATGCTCAGACTCGAAGGGGATGACGTCGGTACGCGGCCGGCTCTCGCCCTCGAATCTGGGGTCCAGGCCGGCCTTGAGTCCGAGGGTGACGAGCGCCCCCTCCGTGGGATCGCCGGCGAGCCGCCACTGGCCGTCTTCCCGGGTAAGGCTCGCATCGTTGCACAGGAGGGCCAAACGGCAGATCTCGGTGAGTCCGGGATCGTCGTCCGGCGTGACCTCCCGCCCCTCCAGGCTAAAGCCACCCTCGGGGGCGTAGCCCACGCCGGAGACCTGGAAGATGCCCCCGGCGGTGATCACCTCCTGCACCGTCATCTCGTTGCGGGTCAGGGTCCCGGTCTTGTCCGAGCAGATCACGGTCACCGACCCCAGGGCCTCCACTGCCGGCAGCCGCCGCACGATGGCGTTGCGCCGGGCCATGGCCTGCACGCCGATGGCCAGCGTGATGGTGAGGATGGCCGGCAGGCCCTCGGGGATGGCCGCCACGGCGAGCCCCACCGCCGCCAGGAACATCTCGCCGACGGTGAAATCCCGCACCAGGGTACCGAAGGCGAAGGCCAGGGCCGCGAGGCCCAGGATCACCCAGGTGAGCCACTGGCCGAACACCGCCATCTGCCGCAGCAGCGGCGTGGCAAGCTCCTGGACCTCGGCCAACATGCGGCTGATGCGCCCGATCTCGGTGGCGGTACCAGTGGCTACGACCACCCCCGTGCCCTGGCCATAGGTCACCAGGGTGCCGGACCAGGCCATGGAGAAGCGGTCGCCCAGGGGTGCGCCGGGCTCGACCGGGTCGGTCTGCTTCTCCACCGCTACCGATTCCCCTGTGAGCGCCGCCTCCTCCACGCGCAAGCTCTTCACATCGATCAGCCGTAGGTCCGCCGGAACCCGGTCCCCGGAGGCCAGAAACACGATGTCGCCAGGGACCAGCCCGGCGGCGTCGATCTCCTGGCGATGGTCCTCGCGCAGCACCTGGGCATGGGGCGAAAGCATGCTGCGGATGGCCTCCAGCGCCCGTTCCGCCTTGCCCTCTTGGAGGAAGCCGATGAACGCATTGATCACCACCACCCCCAGGATGACTGCGCTGTCCACCCAATGCCCGAGCAATGCGGTGATGCCGGCGGCGCCCAGCAGCACATAGATGAGCAAGTTGTGAAACTGCAGGAGAAAACGCAGGAATGGGCCCCGTCGTTTGGGCGGCGGCAGGCGGTTGTGACCATGGCGAGTCAGGCGGTCGGCGACCTCCTGGCTGCTGAGCCCGTGCCGGCTGGTCTGCATCGCGGACAGAACGTCCGCGCTTGGCTGGGTGTGCCAGGCGGGGGATGACGTGGGGGCTGCGCCCGTCATGGGGTCTGTCCTCGGCTCGGTGGCTGCAGTGAAAGCCCGCCTCAGGCCGTCGTCTCCGGCCTGGCGAAGCGTTGCTCGAGGTAGGCGATGATCTCGTTGGACTCGTAGAGCCAGCGGGTATCACCGCCCACGTCGATGCGCAGGCAGGGGACCTGCACCTTACCACCACCCGCCTCCAAGGCGGCACGATGCCCCGGGTCGTGCTGGGCGTCGCGGATCTCAACCGGGAGGTTCAGTCGATGCAAGGCCCGGCGCGTCTTGATACAGAAGGGACAGGCGTAGAACTGGTACAAGGACAGGTCCCGGGCCTGGGCCTCCACCTGGCGCTGGAGTTCCGGTGCACGCTGGAGCGGTTTGGGGCGGGTGATGTAATCGACAAAGGCGATGGCTCGTCCGAGCCCTTCGCGCAGGGCGTTGAGGATCAAGTTCGGCTCCTGAATTGGGATTAGGGTGGGAATGAGCCGGGCCCGCATGGTGGCCGGCGTGGCGAGCGGATTCAACCCTGGGCTGCGTGTTCCTTGGGAAACTCCCGGAAGACGTCCCGCACCAGGGGCGAGCGCCAGAGGTAGGCAACCACCGCCAGGCTCGCCAACAGACTCGCCAAGAGGGGCCCATCGATGCCAAGGGCCAGCGGCCGCCCGGTGGTCAGAAGCCGGCCGACCGCCAAGGCGGGGAAGGCCAGCGCGGATGCGGTCAGCAGGGCCCGCCCCCATGACCAGACCGATCTCCAGACCCAGCCCGCCTCCCGGCGGCGCCGCGCAGCGGCGATCAGGACCGGCAGGGCGATCAGGTCCGCGATCAGGTACTGGGGTTGGACCAGGTCGCGCAGCGCTAGGACCTCTTGGCCCATCGTCGGCAAAAAGGTGATGCCGAGCAGCACGAGGTGGCGAACCAGGAACAGCATCGCCAGCCAGAGGGCCGGCGGGACTCGCAGCACGAGGTTATCGGTGTAACAGTGGGCCGGGTAAGACGCGGGCATGGCAGCACGAAATGACAGGCCATCGCTCATGCACCCATCCTGGCAGAAGCAGGGGCATCAGAGATCCAAATGTGCCGAATGAAGCACGTCGGCCAAGAATGACGCGGCAACCCTGAGAACAGAAAGGCCCGAGAATAGAAAGAGGTGAGCGGGCTCACCCCTTTGCCACGGCCCCGCGATCGGACGCGGGACCGACCTTTCCAGGTCACTTGGCGGTCGAGGTGGCGGGCGCGGCGGGGGCCACGGTCACCGGGGCGACGGCATAGGGATAGCCGTAGCCGTGGCTATAGGGGTAGCCGTAGCCTCCCCAGCCATAGCCGCCGTAGGGATAGCCGCCCCAGCCATAGCCGGGATAACCGCCCCATCCGTAACCGGGGTAGCCGCCCCAGCCGTAGCCAGGGTAGCCGTAGCCGCTGCCGTACCAGGGGCCGCCGCCATACCAGGGGCCGCCGCCCCAGAAGGCGTTGGCGCTCTGGGCAGAGAGCAGGGTGACGCCGCCGATGACAAGGGCGACGGTGAGTGCACTGGTCAGGGTCTTCATGGTCTGCCTCCTCGACTTGACGTGTGTTGGTCTCGTACCCGACGCCGGTGAGAATCCCGGGGTCGACTATAGATTATAAGGCACCCCGAGTGCTTCTGGGTACAGATGCAGCCGATGGATTCGGCCCAAATCGTCGCAGCGTCAGTACGTTGAAGGCGCGCCGAATCGGCGGACGCAGCGCCGCAATGCCGGCGGGCACGTTGCCCGGATGGATGGATTGGCGTTTGGAGCCTAGTCCGCCGGGAAGACCAGCCGGATCCCAGCAAAGCCGAAACGCTCCGACGGATCCGCCCAGTGGCGCAGGCTGGCCCGACGCAGGCACCGCTGGGTGTGGAGGCTGGCCCCGCGCAGGCTGGCATGGCCGCGTCCGAAGGGGCCGGCGCTGGCCGGATCCGGGAAGGGGGTGAAGTCGGGGTAGGGGTGCAAGGGATTGGCGCACCACTCCCAGACCCGACCCATCTCCTCGATGACCCCGGCACGGGCGGCTACCTCCCACTGGTACTCGTGCTGCAGCACGGCCCCGGCGCCGGCACCGCCCAAGCCTGAAACCCAGTTCGCATAGGCTCGGGCCTCATGGCGGTTGACTCCGGCGACCGGCTGGTCCACCGGGAGGTCGGCGGGGCCGGCGACGCCCACTCCATACCAGCTCCCCTTCGGGTCCTGTCGCCAGTGCAGGGGGCACTGCACCCGGCTAGTGGCGAGCCAGTCGCGCCCGGCCTGGTCCCAAAAGTCCGGGTCCGCATAGCCGCCAGCCTCCATGAAGCCCAGGTACTGGGCGTTGGTGACCGGCAAGCGGGCGAGGCGGTAGCTCGACAGCTCCACCCCTTGCGGCGGAAGCTCGTTGTCGTAGGCGAAGGGCTCGTGGCGCGACCCGATGCGGTAGTGGCCCTGAGTCACCGCAACCAGATCCCGATCCGAATCTGCCCTCGGCGGTTGGGATAACAGCGGCGTCCCGACCAGGTAACCATCCAGTTCCGGCCGCCCCAGCGTCCGCACCAGGCGCACGGACAGCATCCGTTCGAAGTCCTTAGCAGCCTCCTGGAGCAGGTACCAGGACAGGCGGTCTTGGGCGAGCAGGGGGTGGGCAGGCAGTGCCCCTGGCGTGGCGAGACGACGCAGGTGCTCGTCCTGAATCTCCTGGGCCCAGTGGAGAAGGTGCGAGGCGGGCGGGAGCAGGGCGCAGCCAGCGGCCGGGTCCGGCCCGTCCGCAAAGATGTGGCGGACCCTCCGACTCAGGCCGGCATCGCCGCAAACCACCTCGCGCAGCCAGTACAGCTCCCGATAGACGGAGCGGCCGAGGTACCAGCCCAGGGTCCCGAGACCGGAAACCGGGACACTGTCGTCCGGCTCCTCGCGCAAGAGGTCACGCAGCAGGCCGTGCAGGCTACTGAACTGGCCTAGGAGGTCGGGGCTGGGCATGATCGACTGGCCGGTGGTGGGTGGTTGAGCCGAAATGCTGACAGCCGAGGGCTGACGACTAATCCTTCGGTTCCATCAGCGCCTCAAGCGCCCGGATGCGCGCCCGCAAGGCCTCGACCTCGTCGAGCAGGTCGATGGCCAGGGCGGTCCCGGCGAGGTTCAGATCCAGGTCGCGCTGCAGGCGCAACGCCCGGCGCGCCCGCCGTATCTCGACGCCGCTGAAACGCCACTCCTCCGGGCGGGTGCCAAGTGGGTTCAGAACGCCCTCGGCGACTAGGAGGCGGACCACCTCGTCGTCGGACCCGCAAAGCTGTGTCAACTCTGTGAAGGTGACGGTGACGCGCTCGTCGAGCACGACGCCCTCGAGGTCGCTCGCGGTCGTGTTCATGGGTCAGACTCCGAGCTTGGCGCGTGGGTTGAAGGCGCAGGCCTGGGCCAGGCGACGATAAGCTTCCCTGCCCTCTTCAGTGTCCGCCGGCGGTGTGACGATCTCAATCTGAACATAGGCATCGCCGGGCGGGTCGCCGGGGAGCCCACGCCCCTTGAGACGCAGCCGCCGCCCGGTCTGGGTCCCTTGCGGAATCTTGAGGCTGACCGCACCGCCCAGGGTGGGCACGGAGACCGTGGCCCCCAAGGCCGCCTCCCACGGGGAGACAGGGAGATTCAAGTGGATATTTTTTCCCTCCGGATGCAGGAAGGGGTGGGGCTCGAAGTCGATCTCTAGAAACAGGTCCCCGGCCGAGCCGCCCTGGCGACCCGGCGATCCCTGCCCTACAAGGCGGATCTGTTGACCCTGAGTCACCCCGGCCGGGATGCGAACATTGAGGGTCCGGGGATGCGAGGTGATTTGCCCGTTGGACCCGCGCTCAGGCAGATCGATCTGGATTTGCCGCGTGACCCCCTGGAAGGCGTCCTCCAGACGGATGCGCAGCCGCGCCGTCTGGTCCCGGCCACGCCGCGGGCGCGGCTCGCCCCAGGCGGACGAGCCCCAGCCACCCAAGAGGCTGGCGAAGAAGTCACAGAACTCGGCCGCGTCCTCCACGCTGAAG